>CANHIY010000020.1 GCA_947461175.1 Bacteriovoracaceae bacterium | reverse complement strand
TTTCGAGGGGCCGTAGTCGATTTGTAGTCGAAGCCCTGGATTTGTTACAATTAAAACGGATACCGAACTTAAAAAATCGGAATACGTTTAGATTTCTTTTGTAATGCTGCTCAGGGTATGGAATCAATCCTAGTGTTTAAAATTCCAAAGAACCTATGCCCTTAAAAAAAAATCAAGAACTTGGTCAAACTTCTTCTTTTTGAAGAATGAAAAATGCCCAATTGATTTAAGACCTAACTCTTCAGGATCAAAAAATCGGAAATCCTTTTTAGCTAAGGGGAAATAATTGAGAAGGTCTAAAGTTGTTGCTGGAGGTGAGAAACCTAAATCATCATTGAATCCAATAGCCCTAATTTCTCCCTTGAATTGATCATATACACTCAGGTCTAAACTACTATCTGAAAAGAGATAGCCCGACTGGAGTGACCAATTTCTCCAATCCACGGCGACCCCAGCAGGAATGTCATGCCCTAGCCCGAACTTTTTCGGAATAAAACCATAGAGCTTTAAAATAGAAGGCACCAGAAAATGCCATGATAAAAGAATACGAGGCTGCTGAGAAAGCGGATAGAGCTTCCAGTAGCAAGTTCCAGAAGAAATCAAATTTAATTTGGGGATATTAGCGAAATTTTTAGATAGCCCTACCAGATGCCCGCCAGCGCTGTGCCCGATAATTTCAATGTTTTTCCAATCAAACTTCAAATGAATATTCACAAAACTTAAAACCGCATCAAAATCAAGCTCTCCCCATTCTCTAAGTCTAGCCGTATCTTTTTTAGGATTTTTAAAAGCAGATAGTCCAATTCCTCGCGGGTCCCAAGTAATAACATTAAAACCTTTGCTGAAAATATGTAGAGCAAAGTCTTCATAAAAAGTCTGTTTAACACCAAGAGCAGAATTAATAACAATAACTCGCTCATATTCTGGATTAATATAAGTTTTAAGAGTTATTTCTCTGCCATCAGTGCAGATCGCTTTGTACATGTCTGCCATATAACCTCTTTTACAAAGGATAAACCTTGGAGTATACTCCAAGGTCAAGGAATTAAAATGAATATTCAAGAACTAGCAACAAAATCTGGCCTTTCCAAAGACACGATCAGGTACTATGAGAAGATTGGGCTCCTTCCGAAACCAAAGCGAGGCATAAATGGTTACCGCGAATACAACTCATCAATGATCATTAACCTTAAGCTCTTAAATCACGCCAAACAATTAGGATTTTCTTTAAAAGAGCTTAAAGCTCTTACTCAGTTATTTCTAAGTAAAAAACTGAATCAAAAAGAAATGGGCTTAAGACTACAAAAGAAGCTGATTGAGATTGATGTTAAAATTAGGGCACTAAATGAACTAAAAGAAAATATCAGGCAGGTAGTATCTGGAAATTGTGACTTTAGAGAATTGATTAAATAGCTTTGATCTCTCTTTGGGAAATGGAGAGATAGAGCTTGTGACCATCATTGAAGTCAACAAGCACAAATACGATTAGGCAAAATCGCCAATATTAAAATGTCCCATCGTAGAATGAGTATCAAATAGATGTAAAAATGGTGTTAACTAAGGATCACATCAATCTTTTGACGCCCACAAAGTCCCTAGAATCAAAATGAAATTTCGCGCTCTCAATGTGACTCTCCACCCTCAACATGAAGTTGAGTGTAGGGAGTCACATTTTCGCGCGTTTTTTATATCTTTTTGCCTCTAATGGCGGTCTTTTCACAGGGAAAGTATGTCAATTTTCAGTCTGTCTTGAGATGTCTGGAGATTTTTAATGTTGGTGTTTTGACTGAGTACGATTTGATTCGAAGTTGTTCGTTAGAGTTTAGGTTTTTTGAATCATTCAATTTTCAAATTTATTTTTGTTTTTGTTAAAGTTGGCATGATCTTTGACTACAGATCGGATTCAAACATCATTTAAGGAGGCGCCTGTGTAACAAGATCCATTTCTTTTTAACTGATCAATAAAAGGAGAATGGATTGAACCAATTTGGGTCACAAGAGATTTTGATCTCATTAAGGGGAAGCGAAATTCCAAGAGCAGATCTTTATCAAGACACGTTCCTTGTAATGAATATCTTCGAGATGAGATTTTGAATTTGATCCGTCAAAATCAAATTCAAAATGATGAAACCCTCTTCATGACTCTTGCTCGCACTCCAGTGGATCATGATAAGTTTCAAAAGATCTTTAAGGCCGATCTCAAGGCCTGGGGTGGTAAGGTGATTCGCTTTCATGACATGAGACATACAGCGACTACACTCTTAATCGCCTCAGGTGTGGATTTAAAAACCGTTCAAAGCATCTGTGGGCATGAGGACATCAAGACAACGATGAATTATGTTCACTTGATTGGAGATCGGATCAAAGAAGTGGCCAAGACTTTTTCAATTAGGCCTGAGGATCAAACTCCTAAGAAAGCCCTGACTGAAATATCTTCATCAACATCCGGCCAGTGAATGCCATAACCAGAGGGAGAAATTTCAAAGTTTTTGAGCTGATCAAGGGTTGCTGCTCTAAGGCGAGAGAACCAGGCAACGGGGATTGAGATGATTCTGCCATCGCTAAGATGTGCCGTGATCATATCTGAAGTCACAGAGAGTTTTAAAATTGATAATTCATCTGGATTAGAAATTTTATAAGCTATCTCACCCATGGAACTCTCCCCATTTTTTAATTAGTAGGTCTCGATTTTGCGAAACGATTTCCATCACTAACTTTTGATGACTAGGTGAAAGGTTAAATACTTTGGCCACAGTCAGAGTATTTAGCCACACCTTCATCTCACCATCATGTCCAACAACATGAATATGAGGTGGCTCATTGCCTTCACGGCTGTAAAAAAAGAAGCGGAATCCATCTTGTCGCAAGATCGTTGGCATAAATCATTCTATCAAATTAATTAATTGAGGAGAAGACGAGCTGTGGAATAAGGCCGTAGTCGAATTGTAGTCAAAGACCCGTGAAAATAGGTTTAAGTCACTGCTCTGTCGGCAGCTAAGGTCTTGAAATAATTTTAAGATTTTTGGTTGCGGGAGCAGGATTTGAACCTACGACCTTCGGGTTATGAGCCCGACGAGCTACCAGACTGCTCCATCCCGCGATTGAAATGATTAACTCTTGGAAATTAAGGTATTTATACTCTCCTCCATCCTGCTTGTAAAGCTATAAAACCCATAATCTTTTGCTCCAGCATAAATAGCTAAATTTTCTAGAGAATCTCCCGATAATGGAGCCTATAGGGACTTAAAAAGGAAAAACAATGAAAAGTCTGAGCGGGAGAGATAAGGAACTTTTATTACAAATAAGCACTGAGGGACTAACACCTACTCAAGTACGTCTGATAAAAAATCTTCATTCTCTTCTGAGTAATTTATTAAGTTGTGATGACGAAGGTGAATTTTTTGAAACCAGTGCAGATCTTTTTAAAAAAACCGCTGAACTCATAAAATACTCGAACTTCGCTGCTCAACATAAAAATATGTCCTACGGTGACCAGGCAGTAGAATTTGCTTTAGATAATTTAAATGAAGACTTAAATAATAAAATTCAAAATTTGGACAACTGATTATTTTATCATATTGAAGACGAAAGGAATCACCTCGATCGCAATCAATAGAATAATAATAAGCTCCATGGTCTGATTTCTAGATTCATTAACCTCAGAATGCAAAAGCCTTGATACCTCTGCCAAGTTTCCAAGTTTTTCATTGATGCTTTTTTGCCAATCATCAAATCTAAAACGCTTGGATGAGGCCCGGAAGATAGTGGCCAGATAAAAATCTCCCACTGTCTTAAATGAATTTTCAACATTCTCAACAATCTCAGAAATCTCGAGGTAAATCTGGCTCGCCTCTTCGGCAAGACGTGAATACTTATTTGAGAAGAGTCCCTTTTTACGTCCCACAACTTCGTTGTAGAGTGTGTTTAAACGCTGATCAAGTAAATCATCGTAATAGCGCATTTCAAGGAGCTGGTTTAGAGCAAACTCAATGACCAAAGGGACGTCCATGGAACCAGTGGGTTCAATCACCAGAGCTGAATTCCAATCAACAACCACTAGGTCATCTTTTGAGTACTGAAACTTATAATCTAGAATATTTTTTTTAATTGGGTCTGAAAGAATTTCTTTGGACTCAGCTAAGATCAAAGCAGGTATATCAAGACTATCCTGTAGTGAAGATAAAGGACCGTTAAAACCATCTAATTCCTGAATGAAGTAAGTGACATAGTCTTCATTCATGGACCATTCGTTTATGATCGGTATCGCCGATTTAATGTCCGTTTGAAATTCTTTAGCTTTTTCTCTGGCAAATTTTTCAATTTCCTGATCGTTCTCAATCCAATTGGCAATTTTAACTAATTCATCCCATTTGGTGTTTTCGACAATGGGGATTTGAAAGCACAAAGAAACTGTCCCAAAGTGCCAAACCTTGGCCACGAGCTCAGAGGTGATCTTATTTTCCATGAGACCGATTTCAAAGCTTCCTAAATGAATAGAAAGTGGTGAGCTTGAAATAATAAGAGACATGTTATGCTTTCTATCAAGCCGGAAACGCTCTTTTAATTTTTTATCCTCAAACAAAGCTTCAACTTTATCCAGGTCAACCTCGGAACCAATGTCAAAGACACGGTAAACTAAGATTTTTCCTTTTTTAATTTTTATTTCCATAATCTTTTCTTGTTGGTCGTTTAAATGTTTTAGCAAACTGTGATGCTTTTTCAGCGGCTTCAGATTCCGCCTTCTTCGTAGCTTCCTCCTCTGCCTGTCTCATTTTAAGATCCTTAATGGATGCTACTGTTTGATAATAGGTCTCCTTTCGGAAAGAGTGAAACTTCTTATCATCGGCCGGTCGAGCAGTTTTGGAAACAATCCTGGCAACCTTGGCAACGTTTAAGGTCTTTTTAGCAGAGACAAATTTACGTAATGCTATCTTCTCACCATGCTCACTAAGCCCCAGGGCCTTCAATAATTCTTTTCTGGTTGTGAACATGTACTGCCCAACTGGCAAGGACTGAATATTTAACCCCTCTATGGCAACCCGGCGTAGTTTATCCACCGTAAGATCAACAGCATCACAGATTTTTCGTATTTCTCTATTTTTACCTTCATTGAGCCTGAACTCAAGCCAGGTTTTATTTGGGAGTTGTTCGATCACGCGGATAGATTTTGGCTTTAAAAGTCCATCCTCAGTCATAACCCCTCTTCTAATTTTTGAAAGGAGGGCCTCATTCACGTGTCCAAAAACCTTTACTTCATAAACTTTTTCAACTTCATACTTAGGATGCATGATCATGTTGGCGAGGTCACCATCGTTGGTAAGAATAAGAAGCCCCTCTGAAAGATAATCAAGGCGTCCTACAGGAAAAATCCTCTGCTTAACTCCAAAGATGAGTTCCATCACTGTTGGTCGCCCTTCTGGGTCCGAAAGAGTCGTCATGTAAGCGCGAGGCTTATTAAGAACAACGTAAACCTTGTCTATGGCCGAAGGCTCAAGAGCAATATCATCTACCTGAACCACATCAGTCTTTGGGTTTACTTTCGTTCCAAGCTCAGTGACCACTTTTCCATTTACGGTAACACGACCATCCAGAATATAGCCCTCTGCCTTTCTTCTTGAAGTAATTCCACAATCTGCAATGAATTTGTGTAAACGAATGGAAATGTCTTGCTTTGACTTGTTCATCATAACCCCTATCTGCCGTCACGGCAGTTAATATGTTAAGAGAGAGAGGGCAACCTAATCAGGCTCTATTCGCCCTCAATCTCTGTAGTTGGTACAGATACTTCGTTTAGGAAGGAGAGGTCAAGATCAAATTCTTTACCCTTGAGGATAGCCTGATCCACAGAGAAGTCTAAGTCATTGATAGTATTGAGGTTTGAGAAATCAAATTCTTCCTCTGTAAGTTTTTCACCTGTAAGTTGTTCAAACGCTAAATCAAGTGCTTTTTCAAGCTCCAAGGCTTCTTGCTGAAGGTTATTAAACTCTTGATCCGAAGTTTCTGCTGATGCTAGTTCATCGGCCCTCAAGGCTTCAAACTCCTCATCGATCTCGGGGGCGTTAAAAACGATATCTGTCTCGGAGATGTCAATAATCTTGGGCTCAACCACATTCATCACTGTTTCAGATAACTGAGCGGCCATGTTCTGCCGAACAATCTCTTCACGATTGATGAAATCTTCAAGAATATCAAAGGCAGATTTACGGACAACCACTTCTCCATCGCTTTTCTTTTTATCTTCTGATTTTAAAAGCATGGTGAAATCTGTTTCAGAAGCAATGCGATTAATACTATCAGAAAGTTGATCTAGCTCTTCGGTTTCATCAACACCAAATTTTTTTGAAGTCTCACTACGAAAGACCACTGATTTAATGTCTGCAATAGTACCCACGGTATTTTTAGTCGCCATTTCTTCTAGTTCATACTCTGGAGGAAGAGCTGAAATATCTGGCAAATTAAAGACTTCTAAAAATTCCTCCGTAGTTCCAAAGAGGGATGGGCGGCCAAGCTCCTCAGAGCGGCCAGTAATCTTTACAAGCCTCTTATCCATGAGAGCGCGGATGATGTGAGAGGAATCTACGCCCCTGATTTTTTCAACTTCAGTTTTAGAAACGGGCTGCTTATAAGCTATAATGGCCAAGACCTCTAGAGCTGTTGGAGTAAGAACAAGGGAGTTTATTTTAAAGAGATTTTGAACAAACTTTGAATATGTGGCCTTTGTACGAAATTGATACCCTTCTGCAACTTCCACAAGACGAATACCATGAAACTTTTCTTCGTAGCCCAGCTGAAGTTTTTGTAGGGATTCATGAATGACACGCAATGGAAGCTCGTTATCAATCTGTGCCTTTATTTTTTGAATTGAAATCGGCCGATCAGACATAAAAATGATGGTTTCAATGGCACCGCAAAGGGAGTCATTATTTAAACCTGTTCTTGCCTGCCAAAGCATGTCCTCTTGAGCTTTCTCATCATAATGATCAAGGTCCAGAGAAAAGACATCTTCCTCGATTGTGGCTTCAGGAATTTCAGTTTTGATGACCCCATCAACCGAAAGATCCCATTCATAATTAATGTCATCATTAATTAAATCCATATCACTTCCTTATTGGACTGAAGCTTCTGTCATGGCAGGAGCTGGAACTGTTTCTTTGGTATCATTTTCAGGTTCAAATCCATTTGCTGTTTCAGGATCAAAAGAATCCAAACTCTCTTTTACCTCAATATAAATTGAGCCTTTATCTTCATTTTGATAAATTTGTAATTTCTTAAGACGGGCCAATTCAAGTAACGAAATAAAGGTAATCACTTTATCTATGATACCTGTTTCATTTTCATCCAAAAGTTTATCAAAAACGGTGGTCTCGCCCAACTTTAACATGGACTTTAATCGAACCAGTTTTTCTTTAATTGATAGTCGGTCCCGCTTTATCACGGCATATTTTTTCTTATCACGACGTATAAGATCCATCATAGTTTCAGTCAGCTGTTGGAGATCAATCGGAGTTAGGATTGAGTTCTCAATGACCTTACGATCTACCTTTGCTTTCACAAAAATTTCATGACCTTTTTTTGGTAATCCCCATAACTTTTGTCCGAGCCGCTGAAACCTCTCCAGTTCCTCAAGCCTCTTGATGAGATCCCCTCGAGTTTGAATTTCAAGCCCTAATTCTCCGGCAGAAATTTTTATGAGGTTCTGATCCTGTGATTCATCAGCAACAGTCTGGGATTTCAAGTATAGCAGGGTTGCTGCCATGAAAAGGTACTCACCTGCCACATCAAAATTGAGATCCTGCATTTTCTGCAAATAATCCAGGTACTGTCTTGTTATGAGAGTTAAATTTAAATCCTGGATCCGCATTTCTTCTTTCTGAATGAGATGAAGAAGTAATGCCAGAGGACCATCAAAACGATCTATTTTTACAAGAATTTCGTTTTCGGTCATGCCATTCCTCCAAAAAAACTCATAAAGGAAAACATAAGAAAGTTGGCAAGATCCTGAGCAGGCATGAGGAGATATCCTAAAGTATGAATACCCATAAAACTTAGAACCATTACGCCAATAAAAATCATTGGTGTGTATTGAGCAAAGCTCTCAAACTTATAGAGGGCCTGCCCTTTTAGAAAAGAGGAAACCATCTTGGACCCATCAAGTGGAGGGAGAGGTATTAAATTAAAAAAAGCCAAAATGAAGTTAATAAAAACAGAATACCTTAGCATTCTTAAGGCAATGGTATAAAACCCCCACTCACTTGAAACCTGAGTGGCTATGATGGCCAAAATCAGGGCAGAGATCGTGCCTAGAATAATATTTGATAGAGGCCCTGCAAAACTGACCCAAAAAATACCAGACCTTATTTTTTTAAAATTCCTCACCTCAATTGGAACAGGTCTTGCCCATCCAATCATGGCAAACCCAGTGAAAGCCGCAAATAATGGAAAAAAAATGGTACCCCAGGGATCATAATGAGCTCCTGGATTAAGGGTTAAACGTCCCTGGTTTTTTGCTGTAGAATCGCCAAACTTATGGGCCATCCAGGCATGGGCTGCTTCATGAGTAACAATGGCCAAAAGAAAGCCAGGAAGTGACTCGGCAATGCTGAATAGGATCGAGTTCAAATTATTCATCTTTCTTTCATATCAAATTGAGCTGTATGACGCAATTTATAAGTTGATCTTAAAAGTCATCTACGCATAGCAAAGTCCCTAAAACTTCAATTGAGCTTTTGGACATTCCTGATCTTGTCCCTCATAATAAATTATGGGTAATAAAATTAAAAAAGTTCAGGTCGTTCTAGCGGCAATTGATCAAAACAGTCACTCTTTTAACCTCTTACTTTTAAAAACAAATGAGAAGCGAGGCTCTTTTTGGCAAAATGTCACTGGCAAAGTTGAGGATGGGGAAACTTTCGAAGAAGCTGGGCTTCGAGAGGCCATTGAGGAAACAGGATTAAATATCCACCACATCATAGATTTAATAAACCTCAATATTTCGTTTGAATTCAATGACCAGAGGGGAAGAAAAATTCACGAAGAGTGTTTTATGATCATCATGGATGAGGCATGGAATATTACAATTGATCCTCATGAACATGAAACTTTCAAATGGATCAACCTTAATGAAGTATCACCTGATTGTGTGAAATATTCTTCAAATTTTGATGCTCTTAAAAAAGCCACTTCTATTTTGCGTCAATGGGGCGGATCATGATATGGATCTTCATATTTTTTTTTTCGAGCTTTACCTTTTCTCAATCAAATTTTTCAGAAATCAGAGAGCTTAACGACAAATTACCATCTTATGAAATAATCGCGCCAAAAGAAAAAAAATCTATCAAAAATAAAAAAAGAACTTTTGAAAGACCTTATCGAATCATAAAGATTGAAGAAATACAAAAAAGTGGAACTCATCTTGCCGCAGCAAAAAAAGGAAGCATCCTCCATGATCTGAAAACTCAGGATCAAAAAATTGTACCCAAGGACATTTGGATCAAGGTGTTTGATTTAGAAGATGAGAATGGATTTAAGTACATTCAAAATGAAGATGGATCTGTGACATGGAAAATGCCGGGACGTATGATTGAGTCTCTCAAAGAAGACTTAAAAATGTATGAAGAACCCAAAATTTATACTCCTGCACCGGTGATAACAAAATCTTTCTTCGATCAAAAGATGAATCCTTCACCTGAACTCATCTTTTACACAGGAATGATCAATGGCAAGTTCATGCAGGATCTATTCAATGATAGTAATGCATCCCATGGTGTTACCAACCAATACGGAATTCATCTCTTTGGTAGATGGGCCACTCCTCTTCAGGCGGGAGGCGTTGTTCACTTCGAGAAAAGTAACTACTCTGCTGGAAGCGGTGATTATATAACCTACTCCTCTCTATCATTTGGACCCCAGCTTAGAAGTAAAAATTTTGATTTAACCTTTCCCGTCCGGATTCAAACTCAATTCAGGCTAGGCCCAGTCGCATCAGCAAAATCTAAAGAACAATCTTTTAAATTCTACTCCAATGATTTTATGTCTTCGGTTGAAATCCCTACTAAGAATTTCCTAGGTGAATTTGTTTTCGGACTTTATTACCAAAAGCAATGGCTGAACCTCAGGAATCAATCGAGATCAGTGGATCTTGAATCAGACGGTAAAACAAACGACTCCTACGGAGTATCTCTCTCACAGGTTTTTGAATGAATATTTTATGGATGATTCTTTTAATCTTGTTTAATAAAGTTTTTGCTTTAGAGGCAGTTGTCACGGTTCTCGAGACTCCACTCTTCGAATCAAATAGCTATGATGCCAAGGTTGTTCAATATTTACGAAAAGGTGACGTAATTAAAATTCATCCTGCTTTAGGTAATGAACAGGATAAAAGCATCAGTATGGAAGACGAATTCATTCCTACACTTGATAGGAGGGGACATACCGCTTTTATCCTTTTAAATCACATCTATGTTTTCTACAATGACCCAAGAGAATTCAATCAAAAAATTTCTAAAAAAGATCCTACTGATTACAGACTTGAGGAACCACTCCCATCAAACTACTCCTTTAAAAAACCCACTGGTCTTAGAAACCAATTCACTCTGGGACTAACTCAACCTCAAAATCAAAGTTATGATTATCCGGATAAAATTAAAGCGAAAGGATTTGGCTCACCTCTTGATTTAAATTACACCTATCTAAAACTCGCCCCAGGTAACTACAACAACCGACTTTTCATAGGAGGAACATTTAATTTCAGGTATTACAAAAATTCTTACCTTTTCACTGATGACAGAATATCAGAGGAAACGGGAATCAAATTTGGAATAGGACCGACCATTAGTTACGATGCTTTTAAAGGAGAAAAGAACAGATTTAACTTTTCTCACACAATTCTAATTAATTTTTTTGAACAACTAGGAATCAAACAAGGTGAATATGATAACAGAAGGTATACCAGCAACTCAGTTGCTGGTCTTATTTCTACGCAGTACCACCGAAAAAATGTGCTAAATAGTGATATTGATTTTGTTGCAGGTACATCAATTGAGTTAAAGAGCGGCACAAAATACGAGGCAAGAAATGCCGGAAGAAATCCTTTATGGTGGCAAGACACCGGAAATGATGAGTTCACGACAGGAATTTCCTATAATTTCAGCGCTTTTCTTGGTCTTCAATCAGAGTACTAATTTGCTCTGGAATCTTGTTCTTTTTTTTTACATTTGCATAAAATTAAGTCTAAAGTTTTTACATCCGCCTCCGAAAAAGAAGTCAAAGGAACTTAAAAGAATTAAGTTCCACAGAAAAACCATGGAGGGTTTATGACGAATTCAAAAAATACAAATTCTGTAAAAAACAATGTGAAAGATGTACTCTTCCAAAAAATTGGAAATACCTGGTTTATTTTTTCTGAAGTCAATAACGAAGTTGTCTACTCCGTAATGCCCCATGGAATGGATCCAAAAACAACTAAACTTGAACTTTTTGAAGTGATTGAAGATCATCTGACAAAAATTGCTTCACACAAACGACGCTCTCCCGAGGCAGCAGCTTAAGAATTATGGCCTATCCAAAAATTGTCTGGGAAAAAGAGAAGAAAGAAGTGGAGTTGCTTAAAAAGCAGCTCCACGAACTTTTAAAAAATGATCCTAAGCTTATCAAAAAAGCAGCTCAAATCTTAGAGCGATGGCTCAGAGAAAAACCTAAGCCTTAAATTGATTCACTTTTTCGATAACATAATCAATCTCTTCTTGTTTCATGTAAGCAAAGCAAGGAAGATTAATAATTGATTTAGCAATCCATTCAGCATGACCATGAGAAATTTTTCCACCAAGATGGGATACCGCTCCAGGTTGTGCACTCATAGCACCTGGGTAAACAGTCCCGTAGCCAATGTCATGAGCCTTTAAATATTCAATAAAGGCGGGACGAGTTTCAGGAGTCATGAGGGCCACAGAAAGATAACCGTTTTCCCAAACATCGCTAGCTGGAGATAGAAACTTTAAAGCTGGATGTGTGATTTTTTCTCTAAATTGTTTACAAACATTTCGACGGCTTTCAAGACGCTGATCAAGGTATTTTAAAGCTTCAACCATGAAGGTCGCTTCATAGGCACCAAGCCGTGAGTTCCATCCAATAAGACCATGGTCATAGTGACCAGTTCTTCCATGGTTAAGAAGAATTTTTGCCGTATCTGCGATTTTTTGTTCTGTTGAAAAAACTCCCCCAGCGTCACCACTGGCCCCGAGAACTTTTGCAGGGTAAAAGCTGGTCGTTGCAACTAAAGCACGAGTAAAAAGACTCTCCCCTTTAATCTTTACTCCCACCGCCTGGGCACAGTCCTCGATGAGAAGAACATTTCTTTCTTTACAGTAGTTTCTAATTTCGTTTGTTTCCGGGCAGGCCCATCCATAAAGATGAACCAGGATTAGGGCCTTAGGATTAAACTTCTCAATCCCTTCTTTTACTGAGGCAAGAGTGAGGTGAAGAGTCTCTTTTGATACGTCTATTGTGTAAGGAACGGCTCCCACATTCACAACTGACTCAAAGGTTGCCCAAAAAGTCATATCAGGAAGAAGAACCTTATCGTTTTTTTCCACTCCAGCCGCTCTTAGTGCAACTTGAATAGCGTCAGTTCCATTCGCACACCCCAAGGCAAATTGAGTTTTCGTATAGTCTTTTATGGCTTTTTCAAACTCACCAACAACTGGACCACCAACAAAATGTCCATTCTTTATAAGTTCGGAAACTCTAGTGGTAACGGTCTCATAAAAATGATTCTCGTAACGAAGGATATCAATGAATGGTACTTTCATATTTTTTTCTCACTTTTTCTTTTTTTCTGAGAAGTTTACTTAAGTTTTAATGAGTCGTCGAGCAAAGTAGTGTCAGGAATTTCCCCGACAAAAGAAGGCGGAATATTTTATGTTTTCCATAAGTTAAAAAATCCAGAGGGAAACATGGAAAAAATTTCCACTTTTTACTAAAAAGACTCTCAGGTTTTCAAAAAAGCCTCCGAAGAGCTTGATCAACACGCTTCATCATAGTGATGTAGCAAAAAAACAACAGATGGGCACGGTTGCCTAGTGATGAAACTGAACACTTCATCACCTGACTGGGAGGTTAGTATGATTTTTACCGGAGGATAGGTCTATGGGTTTTAGAATTAACACAAACGTTGCTTCACTTCAGACGCAGAATTCACTTAACAAAGTGAACCGAGAGTCCCAAGAAAGTTTTTCAAAACTTTCTTCAGGTTCGAGGATTACAAAAGCAGCTGATGATGCAGCAGGACTAGGGATCTCAGAAAAATTAAAAGCTGAAATCCGCTCAACTCAACAGGCGAACAGAAACGCCAACGATGGTATCTCGATGGTTCAGGTAGCAGAAGGTGGATTGAACGAAACTTCAAACATTCTTGTGCGTATGCGTGAACTTTCTATCCAGTCGGCTTCTGACACTGTTGGGGATTCAGAAAGAGGAATGGCAAATTTGGAATACCAGGCATTAAAATCAGAAATGGATCGTATTTCCCAAGTGACAGAGTTCAACGGGAAGAAACTCCTGAATGGTGATGCTGATACTTATGAATTCCAAATTGGAACAACAGGTGTTGAATCTGATAGCCGAATTGGTTTTGCAGCATCTGAACTCGATTCAGGCCTTGAATCTCTTGGTGTAGGCTCAGTGGAAATTGGGTCTAAAGAAGGGGCTCAAGATTCTCTATCTTACCTGGATACGGCCATTGAAAAAGTTTCAAGTCAACGCGCTATTTTGGGTTCACTCCAGAACAGATTAGTGTCGACTTCAAACAACCTACAAACTTCTGCTGAAAACTTGAGTGCAGCTAACAGCCGAATCAGAGATGTTGACTATGCTGAAGAAACAGCTAAGCAAACTCGAAACCAGATCCTCTCTTCTGCTGGTACCTCAGTTCTTGCTCAGGCCAACATGAGTACTCAGTCTGCCCTGAAGTTGATTGGCTAATCGTTAAACGTTAAGCATCTAATCAACCAGGCCCCCTTAAACGGGGGCCTTTTTTTTGGCGAATTTTTATTTACTGCATCATATTTTTTTGCTATTCCCCAGTTTATGACTTCAGAGAAAATTAAAAAATCCATAGATGATAACTTTTGTTACCGCCCAGACTTTAAATACACCCATGATAATCCCTATCATGATAAATTAGAAGTTTTTAACTCCTTCGTCCTAAGAGATGAAGATGCTGAAACACATGTTGGAAAATGGAGTGGATTATTTCACAACGATCGTCCGATTGAGGTTGAAATAGGCACCGGGTATGGTGAGTTCATGCTTGAGTATTGTCAGAAGAATCCAAACATTAATTTCGTTGGTCTTGATCATCGATTTAAAAGAAGCTTCAGCCTGGCCAAAAAGCTGGATAAACTTGAAAGTAAAAATTTTCGCTACCTCCGTGCAAGGGGGGAAAGACTTGAATTCATGTTTGATGAAAATGAAGTTCAATCCATTTTTTACTTTTTCCCTGATCCCTGGCCAAAGACACGCCATCACAAGAAAAGACTTTTCCAAAAACCATTTTTAAATGCTTGCTATAAAATTCTAAAACCCGGAGGATCTTTGTTTGTGAAAACAGATCATGATGGTTACTATGAATGGATGCTGGATCATGTAAAAGACGAAGAAAGATTTGACATCACTCTCGCCTCCAAGGATCTTAGAAAAGAATATCCTGAACATTTTTTATCCCAATTTACGACAAAATTTGAAAAAATTTTCCTCTCGCAGGGAACTCTGATAAAGTCCCTAATTTTGAAAAAGAAGTAAGGAATTATTGTGGCCTACGAGCAATTAAAAGAGCGGATCAAAGAGTCACCCGTTTCACTCGTCCTAAGCCACTACATTTCCCTTAACAAGCGTGGAGCAAACCTCGAGGCAATTTGCCCCTTCCATTCGGACACGAAACCCTCCTTAAAAGTTAACGATGCTAAAGGCATGTATAAGTGCTTTGCCTGCGGGGCTGGCGGAGACGCTATTACTTTTGTCATGGGCTATAAAAAATTAGAATTTGTTGAGGCCCTGAAGGAGATTTCTGGAATTCTTGGCCTTCCATTTGAAGATCACAAGGAAAAGAAGAAAAATCCTAAAATTGAAATGGCATTCAGAGTACTGAGTGCTTCTGTGAAAATTTTTAAGAAAGTTGCCTCTCAAACCCCCAAACCCTATGCTGATTTTATTGAAAGAAGAAAACTTTCCCAAGAATCCGTAGAAAAATGGCAAATTGGGTACGCTCCCGGTCATAACTCTCTTTTCCACTATCTTGACACCATTAAAGGCTCTGATGGGAATGAGGCCAGAGCTGTGGCCAAAGAAATAGGTCTCATCCGCTATAATGATTCCAGAAACAGTCATTATGACTTCTACCGAGACCGAATCATGTTTCCTATCCATGATCACTCAGGTCAGGTCAGAGGCTACAGCTCCAGAGCAGTACTCCCAGACCAAAATCCTAAATATTTAAACTCTGGAGAATCCTTTATCTTCGACAAGGGATCAATTCTTTTTGGGTATTACTTTGGTAAAAACTCAATCCGACAAAGTGATCAGCTCATTATTGTTGAAGGAAATATGGATGTGATCATGATGCACCAGTTTGGTTTTCTACAGACTGTAGGGACCATGGGCACAGCACTTTCAGATCACTCCATCAGGCTGATTTCAAATATGACTAAGAATGTCTATCTTGGGATGGATTCGGATGCCGCTGGTAAAAAGGCCATGCTCAGAATAAATGCTCAACTTTTGGGACACGGCATTCTTCCCAAGTACATCAACTTTGCTCCCAACAAGGACCCTGACGAATTTTTGGTAAATCATGGCAGGCTTGCCCTTCTTGAAAAGATTGAAAAAGCCCCGATCTATTTAGATGTCCTAATCCAAGAACTTTATCCGGAAAAAATTCAAGAAAATACTGACTTAAAACTAGACATACTGCACAAAATTTTTGACCTCGTATCACCCCTCAAAGAGCACCTTTCTGCCACAGAAAGGATCGTTGGGGCGGCCAAAACACTTGGTCTTCGTAGTGACCCAGGAACAATACTTGAGAGCTACAAAGAATTTCTAAGCCTCCAAAAAGAAAAGACTCCCCTCAGGGAAGAAAAACCTAGTCTTATGGTTATTGAAGAAGAAATTGATCAAAAAGCACAGCAGGCCCAGGATTTGCATAATCAGGTTCGAAGTCAAGTATCTTTGCCCCCTTCAAAAAGCGAGAGGCTCTTTGTCCGAGAAATTCTTTGTCATCCTGAGTTCTTGACGCACTTAATGATTGATGAATTTCTTGCCACTATTGGGCATGATGAGGTAAAAAGACTAATTCAATGGCTAGCTAAAATTTATTTTGAAATCGACGATGCTGAGTATGTTTCTATTGTGCAAAATGAGCTTCACTACGGAAACTATACTAAAGAAATTGTCGATATCGGAACGGAAGCTCTCTTCCATTTCGGGACAAAATATAATGATAAAGTCATAAAAAAAATGCTTAAGGACTACCTTAAGATGCTTATGATGGAACGGTTAAAACTGCGTCGCACAGAGCTTGTGCAACAGCAGAAAACATCTTCCACACAAGAAGAAGTAAATTTTATTTTGGGTGAAATCTCAAAACTGGACAGAGAGATGCTAAATCTCAAAAATTCAGTGCCCTAAGTTTTAGGAGATCCTATGTCAGTTGTCATTGCCTTTTTAAATTCACGCGAATTTTCTCGTCTCATCATGAAAGGTAAGGACCAAACCTACCTTACCCCTGAAGAAATCAATGATGCAATTCCTGCGAACATCGTAGACCCTGCCTCTATTGATCAAATTATGGAGAAAATTGAAGAAGCTAGAATTCAAGTCAAAAGTCCAGAAATTGATGAAGAAGAAACTGAGAAAAGTAGTACTGAAGTAGCTGAAGATCCACTCACTGTTGATGAAGAAGCTGAATTACGTGCCTCATCCAGTGATCCTGTTAAATTATATCTTAAGAAGATGGGATCCGTTGCCCTCCTTACTCGAGAAGGAGAGGTTAAAATCGCTAAAGAGATTGAAGAGGGAGAAAAGGAAATCGTTCTCTCATGCCTGAAATCAAAGCATGCCCTTGAGGAAATTGTTAAGCTTAAGAATAAAGTTATCCAAGCAGAAGAACAAAATGAATTTGTAAAAGATCTTGTTCGAGGACTTGACGATGAATCAAGTGAGAAAGAAATCCATGACACGAGAGACAGAATATTCTCAGTGGTTGAGCACGTTAAGGAGCTCTTTAGTAAAATCGTTAATGAAGACGGTACTCTTAAGAAGCTAGACAAAGAAGAACAGGAAATGATGAATAAGGTGGGAGAGGAACTGGTTGATCTGACCTTTAACCGTAAGATCATCAACTCTTTTACCGAGCCAGTAAAATCCTACTACCTTCAATTTCGCGAATTGTATGAACAGCAGGAAAGGATCTACAAGTTCCTGGAGGTTTCCAATGATGAAGCCTATAAAACTCTTTATGACCGTTTGATTGAGGATGATGCTTTTAAACGTGAACTCGCAAGAAATCTCTTCACCACAGACGCAAAAATTGAACAGATGATCCGGACACAGGAAGATATTCTGCGAAAACTAAGAAGGCTTGCAATTGACGCAGGAATGGCTTTTGAAGATATTCAATCCGTTTACAACATCATTGTGACTGGCGAAGAGAAAGCGGATAAAGCAAAATCCCAACTAGTTGAAGCGAACCTACGGTTGGTTGTTTCGATATCCAAAAAATACACAAACAGAGGACTACAGTTCCTTGATCTTATCCAAGAAGGAAATATTGGACTCATGAAGGCGGTTGATAAATTTGAGTACCGTCGTGGATATAAATTTTCTACTTATGCCACCTGGTGGATCCGACAGGCCATTACAAGGGCCATCGCTGATCAGGGAAGAACAATCCGTATTCCGGTTCACATGATTGAAACAATTAACAAACTTGCACGTACTTCAAGACAACTCATCCAGGAACTTGGTCGTGAACCGACCCCTGAAGAAATTGCTGAAAAGATGGAATTGTCGGTTGATAAAGTGAAAAAGGTTTTCAAAATTTCTAAGGAACCTATTTCCCTTGAAACTCCTATTGGGGAGGAAGAAGATTCATCCCTCGGAGACTTTATTGAGGATAAAAAAATCATTTCTCCAGCGGACGCTGTCATGAGTGTGACACTTTCAGAACAAACCCGATCTGTTCTTTCAACTCTTACTCCTAGAGAAGAGAAAGTTCTTCGTATGCGATTTGGAATTGGTGAAAAATCCGACCATACTCTTGAAGAAGTTGGACAGGACTTTTTTGTAACACGTGAGCGTATTCGTCAGATTGAAGCGAAGGCCCTGAGAAAGTTAAGACACCCCTCTCGAGCAAAACTTCTTAAATCCTATCTTGATAATTGATTCAATTGGGTGATGCTCTTTTTAGAGAGCATCACCCAAACTTTTATTCCCATCTCCACATCTGCTTATTCTTAATCATGTTTAACTGTCAAAGTAGTTAAAAACCGCTTATAATGTGATTTTTGATGAAAAGAGGTTTATGGAATATACGAACAAAAACAAACCCGTTTTTGATCTCCTTGAGAAGTACTTTCAACCGAATATCGTATTTCAAGGAAGAAAAATGGTAGATCAAGGAAGAGTTTCTCTCTCTTTCATGAAGGGATCACTGGAAACTTACCTGATTATTTCTGGGATCGTGGCAGAAAACAATACCAACTATGAGTCAAAAATAAGTTTAAAAAAAATTGATGGACAGGAAAAATTATCAAGCCAATGTACGTGTGTTCTGCCTCAACCATGTCATCATGCGGGCAGTCTTCTAATCAAATTTGCAGAAATTCAGGAAAAACAAACTGACAAAATAACATCAACTGTGTCACTAAGTTTGCTTTCCCAAGAGGGCGTTCACGTTGAGAGGTACGGAACTCTTGTTAAGTATGCTACCCAAATGACAGGTGCAAGAGTAAGCTCAACTTTTAGCTCCCTTCAATACACTCTCACAAACAGAAAAGTGATCCAGTTTCCTGCCCCTTCAAGCTGGAAAGGAAAACTTCTTATCAATCTCATTAAGGCCACAGAATTAGAGGAGTATAAAGATTCACTTTATGTTGAAGAAAAATACGCCTATCAGTTTAAATGGATTGAGGGCGAAATTATAACCAAGGAAGTATCCATCCTTGATGTTCTTTATCTATTTAACTGGAACACAGGTGATGCCCTTGATTTACCTTCAGAAATAAGAGACCTCGTCTCTAAACTTAAACTCCAGGATGCGATTGGTGACATTCAAGACCTTATAAGACTTTTTTTACCACTCAAGATGAAAGGTATTGGAAGTTTATTGATTGAAGGTGAGCCTTGGGAGAATTTTCCAGTTGAAGACATGGATTATCGGTTTTCTATCAACTCATCCTCAAGAAAAAGTTTTCTGAACTTTGAGTTAGAACTTTTTACTCCGGACGGGAAACTGGTTCCCTTACCATCCCCTTTTCTGCTCTTTGTAAGTGAACAAGGATGGGCCGGAAGTTTTCGAACAAAAACAGATGCCTTACTTTTTTTTAAAACACTTATTGAAGATTTTGAAAGAGAAACTTTTTTTCACAAAAAATATCTTCACTCCGCCTCACGTAAAGCGATCATGAACGAGTGGATAACACTTATCATGAGCGATCAAGAACTTCCGTTCTTTGATCCAGTTTTTAGAAAAATATTTATCCTGAAAACCAAAATTTTCAAAAAAATATTCACCACCTATCTTGAATGCTTTGGGGAGCTTGGATTTAAAACGTCCTTTTATTTAAAAGAAGAAAGGAAAATAGTCTTCCAGATCCCAAAAAATACACTTCTTGAAGGCATTTCAAATTTTTACCAAAGTCTGTCACCACTGAACATATCCATTCTATATGATCAACAACAAATCAGAACCTGGAAAAGTTCAATCCGATTTGAAAGAAATTTAGAAAAGCTGGATTGGTTTCAGATGGATCTCGTCATCAATGATGAAGACCTTGATGTCATTAAAAATGCTGAAGTTACTGATAATTTCCTTATCTCAAATAAAGGCCTCATCCTCCTCACCGATCAACAAAGAGATCTCTTGCGCTTTATGAAGCGCTATACGAAATACGAGGGAGAGAAAAAAGAACAACTAAAAGGTGTGTCCCGATTTGGTCTTTTTCTTCAACGGTCGCGAATTTTTGAACTATTCGAGTTAAAAAGATTAGGAATTGAAGGCGCACTAACTCCTGAAGAGGAAAAGTTTTGCGAAAAAATCATGTCCATGGAGGATATGCCTCAATATGAATGTGATCCGATGTACGCCGACATTGCTCGCCCTTACCAATTAGGCGGCTACAACTGGCTTCGCTTTCTGTATGAACATCACTTCGGAGCGTGTCTTGCAGATGATATGGGACTAGGTAAAACTCTTCAAACTATCATGCTGCTTCAAACCTTAAGAAAAGAAATTAAAAAAGTCCTGATTATTTGTCCAGTGAGTATCCTCTACAATTGGAAAAATGAACTGGAAAAATTCTCTGACTTGAGTTTTTCGATTTATTACGGAAATGAAAGAGAACTCGATACCACGGCACAAGTTATTCTCACTTCCTATGGTCTCATGAAGAAGGAATCTTTTACCAAACTGGGTCAAGAAGAATTTGATATTTTGATATTTGATGAAGTTCAGCATCTAAAAAACATCAGATCTCTTGGTGCCAATGCCGCGAGACAACTTAAAGCTAAGTTTAGAATTTGTTTGACAGGTACACCTGTAGAAAATGATCTTTCTGAGTTTTATAACATCATGGACTTATGTGTGCCAGGTGTGTGGGGAGACTTGGGACTTATCCGCTCAACTTCAAAGAATAAAAACCGCCTTCTTGCGCGAAAAACAGTGAAACCATTTATTTTAAGGCGGACTAAGGATCAAGTTCTTAAGGAATTACCAGAAAAGGTTGAAAATTGTGTTTATCTTGATTTTTCTGAAGAAGAAAAATCATTTTACCACCAAAAGCTCAATGCCATCAGAGCTACGATGCTCGCCCCTGGAGCGAAAAGGTATGGTGAAGTACTTAAATCACTACTTGAGATGAGACAACTTTGTCTTTGGCAAAAACAGCCTCAATTTCAATCAACTAAAATTGATTTTTTGATGGAGAATTTGGAGCAATTGGTTACTGAAGGCCATAAAACTTTAGTATTTTCTCAGTTTACGACCTATCTGGATATGATTGAAAATAAAATCAAAGTTGCTGGCTGGAAAATGGCAAGAATTGATGGATCTCAGACCATTAAAAAAAGAGGCGAGCAAGTTGAATTATTTCAAAACGGTGATGCTCAGATTTTCCTCATCTCACTTAAGGCCGGTGGATTTGGCTTAAATCTCACGGCCGCAAGTTATATTTTCTTAATGGACCCTTGGTGGAACCCAGCCGTTGAGAGACAGGCCATCGATCGTGCTCACCGGATTGGCCAGGAAAACAAACTTACTGTTTACAGACCCATCATCAAAGAGTCCGTAGAAGAAAAAGTACTTATTTTACAACAAAGTAAGCGAGAACTTTTCAAAGACTTAATGGCAGAAGATGATGATGAATACTTTAGCGGAAAATTATCCATGGACGACTTTCAACACCTTCTTAGCTAAAAACACCAAAGGTCATCAATGAAAAACCAATCAGCTGATATTTTCACTAACGTTCCGGATTTTTCTCACCAGGAACCTCTCTTTGAAACATCACCTGATGAATTTAACAAGGTGATTCAGAACAGAAGATCTGTTCGTGTTTATACTAATGAAAAAATCCCCAAAGATGTCGTAGAGCGTGTTCTCGAATGGGCTCTATTAGCTCCCAATTCTTCCAATTTACAACCCTGGGAGTTTTTCTGGGTCCAAGATCCAAGAAAAAAGGCGGAAGTGATTGAGGCATGTTTTAATCAACCAGCCGCGAAGACAGCTCAAGAGATTATTGTTTGCGTTGCCAGACTAGATAAGTGGAAAGAGAGAAGGAAGGAGATGCTTCATCTTTTTGAAAAATCTGACCATGTTCCGAAATCTGCCCAAGCCTATTATGAAAAGCTAGTTCCCTTGGTGTACAGTCAAGGGCCCCTAAGCATCTTTGGATATTCAAAAAAAATCATAACATCCGTCATTGGTCTTTTTCGTCCGGTTCCCCGAGAACCTACCTCCCGTTCTGATATGAGAGTCTGGGCAGCAAAATCCACAGCGCTAGCATGTCAAAATATTATGATGGGTTTTTCTGCTTTTGGTTTTGATACTTGTCCCATGGAGGGATTAGATTCTAAGAGAATAAAGAAAACACTTGATCTAAATAGAAATGCTGAAATTGTCATGGTTATCAGTGCAGGAAAAAGGGATAAAAAAGGCATCTACGGACCTCGAATTAGGATGCCAAAAGAAAATTTCATTAAAAAAGTGTAGGGAACTTAATTCTTTACTACCCCCCCTCAAAAGGATATTTTTAAAATATTCCATGGGGTGAAATTGTGTTTTTAAGAGAGCTCATTCAAACGCGTTTGAATTCATCATTCAAAATATTCGACCGTCAGGGTAACCTAATACCAGAAGCTCAAATAAGGTCTGAGTACAACTCTATTAAACAATATCTCCTTGATTTCTATTCACACAAAAATGAATGTGTGGTGATTAAGTTGACCAAAGATTACCGCTATCTACTTTGCATGTTGGCATGCATGGAAGTTGGTATCCCCTATATCCCACTTAAACAGGATTATCTAAAGGACAGATTAGATCAAATCAGAGAGGATTCGAGTTTTACACTGGTTATCGATGATTTGAGCATTGATGAGATCATCAATTACAAAGAAAAAATCAGAAAAACTCTCCCAGATCTATCCCCGCAAGATACGGTCTACATCATTTTCACTTCCGGAAGCACTGGAAGACCAAAAGGCGTTGTCATTCAAAGGCAGGGTCTGGAAAATTTCTTTAAGTTTCTATTCGAGAACTTTCAAAACATCTCTAGTGACGATAATCTCCTTCAAATGACCGAATTTTCTTTTGATCTTTCAGTTCTGGATATTGGAATGTTTGTTGTAAAAAATGTTGCTCTCTATTTTTCAAATTTTGAGAATAATATCTTTAAACTTGGATTCGAAATTGAAAATAAGAGAATAAGTTTACTTAATACAGTTCCAAATAACCTCAATATGTTTTTATCGGATCTAGTGGCAGAGAGAATGGACTATACGTGCCTTAGAACACTTTTTCTAGGTGGGGCCCGCTTCTCCTATGGATTGTATGAAAAATGTAAGAAATATTTCACCAGAGATGTGAACATATATAATTTCTATGGTCCAACAGAAGCAACAGTCTACTCTCATGTCAAACACATTACCTATGAAGAGTCTTTGGACTGCATCGACGGGGTCATCTCTATTGGAAAATGCTTAACCAACGTTAAGGCGCACATCGTGCACGAAGGTAAAATTTCTGACCCTCACCAAAAAGGAGAACTCTACATCGGAGGAGTTCAACTTTTAAAAGAATATATCAATAATCCGGAACAAACCTCCCGGGCCCTAGTCCATTTTGATGGTGAATTATATTATAAGTCTGGTGACCTGGCTTTTAGATCAGAGAAGAATGAATTTTTCATCATCGGACGAGCAGATGACACAATAAAATATCGGGGATTTAGAATTAACCTTCTGGATATTGACTCCTATATCACAAGACTCAATGATGTTGAAGATTCAGTTACAATTGCCATCCCTAATGAAGCTACTGAAAATCAAACAATTTGCTTTCTTATTATGAAAGAAAAAAAATCCATTAAGGAAATTAAACAAGAAATGAGTCAGTTACTTCTTGATTATCAGATTCCTGAAAAAATTGTTTTCGTTGAGAAATATCCAACCAATGTTTCCGGTAAGGTTTGTCGAAGAACTTTAAGGGAACAATATGTTGAATCTTTAAATAAGGCTTTAGTATGACAAACCAAGAAATTCTTAAATCAGTTTCGGAAACTTTGCGCGAGGTTTTAGGCTTACCAGACTTAGTAGTGTCAGAAGAAACATCAGCAAATGATGTGGATGAGTGGGACTCCATGACACACATACAACTGATTTCTGCCATTGAGGGGAAACATCGGGTCCGCTTTGCCTTGGGAGAACTTCAATCTCTCAAGAATGTTGGAGATATGGTGGTCTTAATTCAAAGTAAAATTTCAAAATAAAATGCCCTTTAATTCGTACTTTTTCATTTTTATTTTTCTTCCTGTCACTTTCTGTGGTTACTTTGTTGTTAACAAGTTTCAAAAGCCAAAGATGGCCAAACTTTGGATGATTTGTGCCTCTCTTTATTTTTATTCTTTTTTTCAGATCAAAAATCTTCCTCTACTTTGTTTATCCATCCTTACAAATTTTGGAATCACCTCACTTTTTCATTCCGATCTTGGAAACTTATCAAGAAAGTGGTTGTTAAGGTTTGGTCTTTTTTTTAACTTAAGCCTCCTAGGTTTTTTCAAGTATGGTGATTTTGCAATTGGAAATTTTAATTGGTTATTTAAGACAAATTTGGATTTTCTTCAATTGGCATTACCACTTGGAATCAGTTTTTTCACTCTACAACAGATTGCTTTTCTTATAGATACTTATGAAGGTCTGAATAATAAGAAAAGTTTTTTAGACTATACTTTCTTTGTGACTTTTTTTCCTCAGTTGATTTCTGGACCTATAGTTAAGTATGCACAGCTCATGCCCTCCTTCGAAAAGGAGAGCAACCGAAAGATTAATCTTCAAAATGTCACACTAGGTATTTTTCTGTTCTGTATTGGACTTGTCAAAAAGGTCATTCTGTCAAATACGTTTTCAACCTGGGCATCTCCTGGTTTTGACGAATCTCTTTCGTTAGACTTTCTCGCGGCTTGGAAAACCAGTTTGTCCTATACTTTTCAACTTTATTTTGACTTTAGTGGTTATACCGACATGGCCATTGGAATTGGCTATCTTTTTAATTTCAAACTTCCTCAAAATTTCAACTCTCCTCTTAAGTCAAAGTCCGTGATTGAATTTTGGTCAAGATGGCACATGACTCTTAGTCAATTCATTACAACTTATGTTTTTACTCCTATTGTAAGATCAATGCCCAAAATAAATTTTCAAACAACTATGATTGCTACTGTCATGGCGATGTTTATTTCAGGGATATGGCATGGGGCAGGCTGGACCTTCATCCTTTATGGTATCTTTCACGGTCTTGCTCTTGTTGTTAATCATGTTTGGAAAAAGAGAAAAAGAAAACTTCCTCCAGTTCTTTCATGGTTTATGACATTCAATTTTATTAACATCACAATGGTTTTCTTCAGAGCCAAAGATTTAGATGACGCTTTGAAAGTTATAAGAGGGATGTTTGGATTTGATGGATTTATTATTCCTAAGATAGGATTCAAGTCAGTTGGCTTTTTAAAAGATTTTGGATTCAAAATAGGGCCATACTTATACCCTGTGGATTATCTCATGATACTATTTTTTATTTTGAGTTTTTTTCTCATTCATCAGACAAAAAATTCACTATTACTTGAGAAGGAAATAAAAATTAATGGGAAAATGGGAGTACTATGTGGGATAGGTTTTGTGCTCTCCCTTTTTGGTATGAACAAAATCACTGAATTCATTTATTTTAATTTTTAATATGCAATTTATTTATAATTTTGTCCTCACATCATCAATCCTCTTTGGTTCTCTCTATGGGCTTATACTTTCAGTTGATCCCTACAATAAATTTGGAAACAATCCGTTTGGTTTTGAAACGAAGGCCGTAGATTTTGCCCGGGTAAATAAGTTTAACCAAGTCGAACATGGAAAGAAGGATTACACTGCCTTTATCATGGGTTCAAGTTCAGCGCATCGATACCTGACCAAAGAATTGAATCGCCTTTCCGGCCTGATTTCTTATAACTACTCAACTCAAAGTGCAACTCCAGAAGATTTTCTTGCTATGACAAGACATGTACTTAAAAAATACAAACCAAAACTTCTGATCTTATCTTTTGATTTTGAAGGTCTTAATAAAAATGTCAAAACTGATGACATGTTTTATGCTTCACCTCTTAAAAATTATCTTAAAGAAGTTCCCAAGGAAGAACTTAAAACTGACCTCTTTAATAATTCGTACCTAACTCTTGAAGCTCTGGGAGATAGTTTCAAAGTCATTTGGGTGAATTTATTGGGAAAGGCCAATCATGCGTACCTTGAGGATGGAGATCACCGTTATGAACCAGCACCTAAAACAGTCAAAATTGACCAATTTTCAGGTGGACCCTATGAGATTGATCAAACACGGGTAACCTATCTTAGAACAATCAAAACCCTATGCGATCAAAATGGAATAAAAATTATTGCACTCACTTCCCCTCTCTCAATTGAGCATGTGAGAAGACTAGAATCTGACCCTGCACTTAAAAAAAGCCTGCACGATTTTAAGAATACCCTCATCACCATTTATGGCGAACTTTGGGATTTTGAAAATGAAACTCTTGCCCCTTTTAATGATGTCAAATTTTTCAGAAATTCAAATCATGCCACCCATGATTTTTCGACTCTTGTTTTAGAGAGGATTTTTGGAAAAAAAGATGGGCCAGGAATTCTACTTAAGAAATAGTTGCAAGAATAGTTTTAATTTCAATTTCTTCTGAGCACCTAAAGTGACCTTTGGGACATGATTTGTGCCCATGAAGGCCACAGGGTCTACAATCTAATGACCCTCCAACATCTACCACAACTGAATCATCCGATAAGGGTGTATACCCAAAAGCTGGTATTGTGGAACAAAAAATGGCCGTTGTCCGGGCATTCATGCAACTTGCTAGGTGAAGGGGAGCAGAATCATTAACAATCACTCTACGGGCATTTTTCATAAGGACAGCTGAATCCAGGAGATTTAATTTTCCGCAGAAATTTTCAGTATTGGGAAGATTCATCCTGATCCTGTCACAGAGTTCCTTATCAGTCTCAGCGCCAATAAAATAAACTCTCCCCCTCTTTACAAGTTCTCTTGTGAGTTCTTGAAATTTTTTTTCACTCCAGGCCTTAGTAAACCAAACAGAGGCGGGGGCCATAACAAAATAGCTCTCAGAGATGTAAGAAGAAACTTTATCAACATTTTTTTGTTGTATGGGAAGTTCAGGCTTATACAATTTAGAATTATTTTCAATGTTCAAATCTGGAATCAGTTCTAAATTTCTTTGTACTTCATGATACCCCCTTGGATCAGGGATTTGATGATTCACTTTGTAGGTATAAAAAAAACTTAAAGGATTCTGGACAAAACCAGCTTTAAAGGGTGACTTCATGAAGGCCGTTAAAAGCCCCGAATTAAAGTGACGATGAAGGTTAAAAACCATGTCGAATTGAATACGCCGAAGCTCTACAATTAAATTGATGAGATTTTTAAGTTTGCTACCCTTTTTATTCCAGATCCAGGTCCTCTCAATTGTTGGTAACCCCTCAATGACACTTTCATTCCCCTTTCTCAGTAAGAAGTGGATTTTCGAATCTGGAAATTTATCTTTAAGGGCGCGTGCAAAATGACTGGCAAGGATGGTATCACCAATGAAAGCAGTCTGGATGATGAGAATAGTTTTAGACGGGACGGTAGTCATAAGTTAAACTGATTGTAATAAATATTATGCAAAAAATCACGGCCATTATTCCAACATTTAATGAAGAACTTCACATTAAGGAAGCGTTAGAGTCTGTTCTTTGGTGTGATGAGATCATTGTGGTTGATTCTTTCTCCACAGACAGAACCCTTGAGATTGTAAAATCCTTTCCTCAGGTAACACTTCTCCAACACGAGTATGAACACTCCGCGGCCCAAAAAAACTGGACCATTCCCCAGGCAAATCACCCCTGGATTTTTCTCCTTGATGCAGACGAGAGACCAACTCCGGAACTGGTAAGGGAAATTAAAAGTATTTTAACTAATGGAACTTCGCTATCAGGATTTTGGATCTTTAGAAGAAATCACTTCATGGGAAAAAGAATAGACTATTCTGGATGGCAATCTGACAAAGTAATCCGTCTCTTTAAACGGGATGAATGCAAGTATCAAAATAAACATGTTCATGCCGAAATTGAATCCACGGGAAAAATTGGAACACTCAGAGAAAAGCTCATCCACTACACTTATAAAGACGTTACCTCTTACTTAAAAAAGGCAGACCGCTACACCACCTGGGGTGCCATGGACCGCTATCACAAGTTTGAAAAGAAAGGTCGAAGGATTGGATTACCCTATCTTGTGCTTCGTCCCCTTGGAAGATTTGTCCGGCATTATGTGTGGCGCTTGGGTTTTTTAGATGGTACTCACGGCTTTGTTGTCTCAGCACTCGCTGCTTATAATGTCTTCATAAGAGCTGTTAAAATATGGAGGCTTCAAAATGGTGAGAAGATTGTGGATCCCTTCAAAAAATAATTCTTAAAAATGTCTTAAAAAAAGTGATGAATAATATCAACTTGGATCCAAGAAAAACTAAGTTTGCTATGTGTGCTGCATTTTTCATGGACCACATTATGCACTTTAAGTCTTTATAGATGGTGAAAAGAAGACTATGTTGGTAATAATTACTGACACAACAAAGGTTCTTCCTCAATGAGCATCCAGAATAAAATTGACCTAACCGACCTAGATATGACTGAACTCCAGGTTAGGGCCTTCTTTTTGGGCGTTCTTAGTGCCGAGACTCCTCTTTTCTTTTCGAAAGCTCTGGATGAGGTTCTCTCCAGTACACCAGATGCAAGAAATTCTCTAGAAACGCCCTTTCAGGAACTATGGAATGAGCTTCAAAAAAATCCTAAAAATGGTTTAAAGACGATGATTCCTGAAGAAGCTGATTCTTTAAAATTTCTGGAAGTTACTAAGGATCAACTTGATTATTTTTTAACTGGAATGAGCTTATCTGGGACTCATTCTGAGAATTGTAAAAATCAAGACCTCGCAAACTTTATTAATGACCTTGAAGATGCAGTTGAAGATATGGATGATCTTTTATCAGATGAAAACTATTCTGAGGATGAGGCCCATCAGTTAAAAGAATTTCTTATTGAAATTTGGACAGAGTTTAGTGATTCTAAGCAATAAGATTTAAAATTTTTTCCTTATAACTAAACTTAAACTCCGGGTGCTCCAGACTAAAAATTTTAAGTCCACTGTTTCTTAACTTACAGGCAGGACACTTTAAGCAGCCTTCCTTATCAATCCCCTCATAACAGGTGATGGTATTTTCAAGTAAGTACTCCAGGACTCCTAACTTGTAACCCAGCTCCATGGTTTCTTTTTTAGTCATGTTCACCAAAGGTGTCCTGATTTCAAATTTATCATCAGCAAAATCCATTCTAAGCGCGGATTGAACAATATCCATATAGGCCCTGGAGCAATCTCTATAACCAGAATTCGCCTCTTCAAGCTCCATGACCCCCATGTAGATACTCTGAGCACCAAGAGAATGGGCATGAATAGAGGCGAGTCTTGCCATAAGACCATTTCTTCCGACGACTAAAGTATTAGGGGCTTCTCCCTCGGGATGAAGAATCTTATCCTCTGAGCCTATAAGTGCAGATTTAGTTATTTGAGACAAACAACTTAGGTCAAGTTCAGTGTGATCAACTTTAAAATAACTGGATATTTTACTGGCCCGCTCTAATTCCTGGGAGTGGCGCTGGTTGTAGGTGAAGGAAAGGGATAAAACATTCTCACGGCCAAACTCTTTAACGGCAAGAGCAAGACAAAGACTAGAATCCATGCCACCAGAATGAACGACAATGGTTTTTTTCTTCAATTTCATTTCATGATCCTAGGCTATAGACAATCCGCCGTCCACTGAGAGGACCTGACCCGTGATCCAGGAAGATTTAGAAGAGAGAAGAAAAAGGGCCATTTCAGCAATATCTGTATCCCTACCTATTCGTTTAAGAGGATGTTTTTCGGTCGTAACCTCTAGGGCCTTGGCGTTACCAGTTATTTTTGCCGCGAGAGGTGTATCCGTTAAAGAAGGAGCAATCGCATTCACCCTGATCTTCGGTGCCCATTCAATAGCAAGGCTCCTCACCAAACCCTCAATGGCCCCTTTGGCCATAGAAATACTGGCGTGATAGGGCATACCTTTTTGGACTGCGACCGTAGAAAAAAGAACCACAGAGGGAGACTGTGAATTTTTTAATCTTGGATAAAGGGCCTGAAGAACTTTAACGGCCCCAAGAGCGTTGACTTTAAAGTCATCCTCAAAATCTTCAATCTTTAGGCTCTGAAAAGGCTTTAGTTTTATTGTCCCAGGTGCGTAAACGACACCATCAATAACGTCCGGCAAATCATTTAGAGGAAGTTGGTCATTTAAAACATCAAAAGATTTACTTCGGGAGAATGTAAAAACCTCGGCCGTGGGTTCAAGCCCCTCAGCTATTTTTTTACTAATGCCATAACTCCCACCAATAATAACGATGTTGGGTTTCATAATAACTCCCTTTTCGACAAATCATACAGTTTCTTAGGAAGACCGTCACATTTGATTTTGATGATAAAAGGAATCTTTAGATTTTTGGAAAGATTTTTTTTATAGTTTTTAGGAGTTCATCTAAATCCTTACTCTCGATGTAATAAGCATTTCCTATTTTATCCAGAGAGGATTTATAGTCCTTAAACTTGTTAATCTGCCCCGTAAAAAGAATGATGGGCATGAGAGTATTTTTTTTTCTCACCTCTAAACCTAGGTCTATGCCAGACATGCCAGGCATATTAATGTCTGTAATCATGAGGTCAAACTTTTGTTTTTCCAGAAAATTTAGAGCACTCTTGGAAGCGTCCGCAGACACAACTTCAAATCCTTTATCCTTGAATAATAATTCAAGGACCTCAACCATAATAGGGGAATCATCTACAATCAAAACTTTCACGTTTACTTGTCTTCGGCTTTAAGAGAAGACTTTCTGGCCAATCTTTCCTGAAGTTTTGAGATATCTCGATTGTATGGGTCATAGTCTCTAGCTAAGATAAGTAATTCTTTCTCTGAAAAAGAATTAAAAATTCTCAAACATAACTCATATTTTTCAATGGTTTCCAGACAATCAAATTCTTTCAGGGCCTCTTTCGCTATAATGATTTTGGCCTCTTCAGATTGATTATTTTCAGGTAAGACCACAACTTTAAAGTTTTGGATACGATCTCTTCTGATACTGGGATAATGAGTGTCAGGAGAGAATTCAATTTTCACACCAGAATAATCGGTTAACCCCTCTAGACCTAGTTTTTTATCCCCAGCGGCATTGTGACTGAAAAAGAGTGTACAAATTGCGTCCATGATGATTTTAAAATCCTCAGGATGAACATCCTCCACCTTTCGGATGCCACCATGAGAAAAAATTCCGTTGATAAGTTTTTCAAAAGGTGATTTTTCTTCGTTAACCATAAAAACTGCCTTTAATCTAATTGCAAAATAAACGTTTACCCAAAATTATATCACTTTTCAAACAGAATGAGACTGTTTTGGGAATATTATTTTCCTGTCCTTATGTTTAGTAGCTTTTTAAGTTTTCAAAACTGAGTTAAAATCGTTTGAAAAGTGATTATTTCTAATATGAAAAAAAGCGTAACATCAAAAAAAAGTAGCAAACGATTGAATGAACAGAGGCTTTCATCAATTAAACTTTTTTTCATGGAAACCCTTAGGGCCTGGTGTGACGAGCCAAAGACCAGAGAAGGCAAAACGCTAAGAAAAAGAGAATTAGCAAAAGTAATTAACAAAGACATTCAGACACTAAAAAATATGTACCTCTACGGTCAGGGCTCACTGGATCTCTGGTTCAAGGCCATGGACTACATAAACCATCTTAAACAAGATACAATCATACAAATGTATAATAGCTATCCATTCATTGAAGATAAACTTAATTCTCTCAGTGAAGAAGAACTCAAGCTTCACCGTTATATCAGAGAACTTTCTCCCTCTGAGCTTTTGCTCATCAACCGCCTTATTGAAACTGGTCTTAAAGTTAACAGATCTCTAAAGTAATCTTAAGATTAAATTTATATTCAACTAAAATTACAACGTTTTTAAGTATTCGATCAGGTCATCTTTATTATCAGGTGTTAACTTTTTAAATGATTCAAAATAATGACCCTGAGGTGCATGACCAATTCGATTGGTATCATAAATTCTTCTTGGGGAATCATCCGGAGGAATTTGAACATTTGTTAGACCCAGTTTTTTCTCATCAAATCGCTCCTTTTCTCCTGCATTTTTTAAGGAAAAAATTTTAGGACGCAATTCTGGAGGAGAAAGAAGATCATATAAAGTGGGAACAGAGGCATTATGAAGATAAG
>CANHIY010000019.1 GCA_947461175.1 Bacteriovoracaceae bacterium | reverse complement strand
TCCTCGTTAAAGATAACATTTCAAGACTCTATCCACAGACCCAGTGCCACATCCTTTCAAAAGATGTGAAGGATCCTGATCTTAGAGAAGTTCTAGAAGAAGTGACGGAAAAAAATCTGGACATCCTTATTAACAACGCTGGTCTTGCCCTTGGAAGAGAGAAAGTGATCCACAGTGATACTGATGACTGGGAACAGATGATCTCCACCAATATGGTGGCCAATTTTAAACTCATCCACCTGATCCTCCCCTGGATGAGACAAAGGGGGGCCGGGGACATCATCAACCTGTGTTCAGTGGCCGGGCACTACACCTACCCAGGGGGGGCGGTGTATTGTGCTACAAAACATGCGGTGAAGGCCTTTACCCGGGTTTTACGGGAAGAGACTTGCGGAGAAAACATCCGGGTCATGCAAATTTCTCCCGGCATGGTGGAAACAGAATTTAGCCGTGTGAGGTTTAAGGGGGATGAAGAGGCCTCCCAAAAAGTTTATGAAGGCATGACTCCACTCACAGCTTTTGACATTGCCCGTATGATGGTCTTTATGCTGGAGAGTCCCCGCCACGTGGTGATTGATGAAATTATCACCATGCCCCAGGAACAGGGCTCCCCTACAACAGTATCCAGGAGAAAAAAGTGAAGTCTCTCGAAGCAGTCTGTGTCACATCCGACGAAATTAAAAGAACCCAAATTCTTTTTCATGAAACCACAGGTCTCATTGAATCGGTGGGTGACTTGGGAATACCCAAACATAAGCTTGATGAGTACTACTCAGATGAGTGCTACCTCTTTGCTGGCATGGGAGATGTCCACATTCATGCCAGGGAAGACGTGTCTGGAAAAAATAACTACAAAGAAGATTTCACCTCGGCAAGAGAGGCCCTTCATAATGGGGGCCTATGCCATGCCGGAGATATGCCTAATAACCCTATCCCTCCTGTGGATAAAAAGTCCTATGAGGAAAAGTTTCACCTCACCCTTAAAACCCAGGGAGAGATTTGGATCTACGCGGGCATTGGCCCGGGAACAAGACCTTTGGGGTATCCAGTCCCTTACAAAGTTTATATGGGCCCCTCCATCGGAGAGCTCTTTTTTAAAGACCTCTCTACTTTGGATGAAACCCTCTCCCATTACCGGGGACAAACGGTGAGTTTTCACTGTGAAGATCCAGAGATCCTAGAAGAAAATAAACACTGTACCCACCACCATGAAAGGCGTCCGGTGAGTGCAGAGGTGGTGGCCACCAAAGATGCCTTAATGCTTATTGAAAAATACCAGCTTAAGGGAAAACTTTGTCACTACAGCTCCGGCGAAGGTCTGCGTCTCATCCGAGAGGCCAGAGAGCGGGGAGTGAACGTGGTGATAGAAGTGACTCCTCAGCATCTTTTTTATGACTTGGATAAAATTCAAGAAGTGGATTTAACCAGTTTTCAAATGAATCCTCCCATAAGGCCTCACCATGACAGACTGGCCCTCTTAGAGGCCCTTAAAAAGGGAGAGATTAATTACCTCGCCACAGACCACGCCCCACACTCTCCGGAGGAAAAAAAGCAAGGCACCTCAGGACTTACTGGGCTTGATACCTTTGGGCCCTTTGTCACCTGGCTTTTAGAAGAAGGAATTGACCCAAAACTTATTGCTAAAGTGGCCTCGGAAAATCCTGGAGATTTTTTCAATCAGTTTCTTCCCTCCTGGTCAAAACTCTCCCCTCTTTATGCCTCCATGAATAAGGGTGTGGGGTATTTAAAACCAGGTTACAGGGCGAATTTTACGATTCTAAACCTTCGTAAACCTCTCCACATAAATGAGAGGATGCTTAAAACCAAGGCCCGTCACTCTCCCTTTTTAGGAATCACTTTCCCAGGGCAGGTGGAGGCCCTCTATATTGGTGGGAAAAAAATCGGAAGTCTTGAATGATAAAGTTTATTTTTCTTCCCTTCCTTTTAACTTTTTTGATTTTTTTCCTCTTCTTCCTCTGGGCCTCCTACCCCTGGAGCTTACATGAAAAAAAGATTTCCCCAGAAGTTTACTCCCTGGGGATAGACCCATCTGTGAATATAGAAGAAAACCCCTCCGTCCTAAAGATCCTGACCTATAACTTAAGCTTTCTTTATGGAAAAGGCTCGGAGGGACCTCTTTATGAAAAAAGAGGAAAAGAATTTTATGAAGAACAACTTAAAAAAGCCTCTGAGGAAATAAAAGAATGGGACGCAGATATTGTGTGCCTTCAGGAAGTGGATTTTTCGGGGGACCGCTCCCATGACTTAAATCAGGCGCACCTTATTGCAAAAAACTCTAACTACCCCTTTGTCGCCGAGGCCCCTTCCTGGGTTTCAAATTATATTCCTTTTCCCTACTGGCCCATAAAAAACCACTTCGGGAGGATCAAATCTGGTGGGGCGATTCTTAGTAAGTACCCACTCTCCCTTCATGAGGTCACACTCTTTTCAAAACCTGCCTCAAAACCCTGGTGGTACAACCTATTTTACCTCCACCGGTATGTTCAAAAAGTCACTGTGACGGTGGGAGATCAAATCTTTAACATCTTAAATGTGCATCTTGAGGCCTTTGATAAAACCGACCGTCAAAAACAAATCAAGCTCCTCCTCTCAAAGATTCAGAAAGAAAATCCTCACTTTGTGGCCGGAGACTTTAATATGGTCCCTACTATTGCCACCAAGAAATCAAAATTTTTTAATGAAGATAATTATGAATTTGATACAAGCTTTGAAGACATGAAAACAAGTGGTTTCTTAGAAGTGATCCCAGAAGAAATTTATCAAAAAGATGAGGGCCTCTATTTTACTTTTCCTGCCTGGGCCCCGGATCGAAGGCTGGATTACATTTGGTATAAAAAAGACCTTAAAATGATGAAGGCCGAAGTTCTTCCTTCGGCCCTCTCTGATCACTTGCCTCTAAAGGCCTCTTTTCAAATCAGTGGACCAAACTTTAATCCATATTCACAATAATTTTTTGCCCGGGATAAATTTCTCCGCGCTTAAGTGAATTAAGTTTTATAAGGGCCTCAATGGGACGCTTCAGGTCTTTTGCCACCTTGGTGAGGTGGTCACCTTTTTTGACGGTGTAAATCCCTTTTCTCGTGTCAGGCAACACAATTTTTTGCCCAACCATGACCTTACTTCTCTTTAGTCTATTGACCGTTTTAATTTTAGAGAGTTTTACATCAAAGAGTTTAGCAATCTCTGTGAGGTTATCCCCTTTCCTGATTTTATAAGTCACAGGATTATTGGTGATTTTAACTTTTGGTGAAAAAGAATGACGGGCCACAATCCTCTGGGACTTATGAGTCTTTTCAATCTTCACCCCTGGAACCTTCATGATCTTGGCATCAGAGAGAGTTTTTTCAATAAAAGCTGTTCTTCGGTTGACTTCTTTACGAGAACTTGGGTTCGTGTTTTTTGAGGAAGGAAGGGACGTGAGAGAACTATCCTCACCAAGCTTTATGAAGTTTTGGTTTTTTGGAACTCTTATGTAGTAAGTCCCAGCAAAATGCCTAGGTGTTCTATGTCCCTTAAGCTCAGGGTTTAATTTTTTCAACAGATCCAAAGGAAGATTTAGTCTTTTAGCAATCACTGAAAGTGAGAGGTTTTTTTGAGCAGGAGCAAGGTGAGAAAGTTCAAAGAGCCTTTTGTCTTTTTTAGGGATCACGAATCCATACTTCCGGGGGTTATTGATGATCTCCATGGCCGCTAAGACTTTTGGCACATAATTGATGGTTTCAGAGGGAAGGTACTTATGCTTTGAGAGTTCATAAAAGTCCCTGGTTCCATGCTTCATGATTCTTCGGATGATCCCATACTCACCAGCATTGTAGGCGGAAAGGGCAAGCTCCCAGCTAGAGAAAACATTATGAAGGTCTTTAAAATAGAGAGCTGCGGCCCTGGTGGCCTTAAAAATATCCTGTCTTTCATCTAACTCTGAGGTGATCTTTAATCCATAGCGCTTCCCAGTCCCTCGGATAAATTGCCAAGGTCCCACCGCCTGGGCATGGGATCGGGCGGTTAGGTAGTAACCAGATTCAATAAGACCCACAAAATAAAGCTCTTTAGGAAGACCCTCAGAGGAGAGGATGCTTTCAATAATTGGCCTGTACTCTTCTCCATTATTAATGAAGCGCTGAAAGCGGTCGCGATTTTTTTTAGCGAAAAAATCTATCCAATACTCCATTCTTTTTGTGTTTTTCTTTAAAAGAAAGTGGTCCGATTTTTTTGAAACATCCTTAAGATCTTGATCGATATCAGCGGAGTCACCGGTTTCTTTTTTAATTTTTTGGTCATCTGCATCGGCCTCGGCCATTTCATGGGTGTATTCTGGGGCCTTGGTCTGGTGGACAATTGGGGTCACTTTCTTGGAGGGACTTTTGTTTATCTGTTTGTTCATCTGTTTGTTCATTTGGGAATTAACTGTTGAACAACCAGAAAGGATTAGAGTTAATAAGGAACAGAAAAGAAAATGTTTCTTCATGAAATTAAAACCTTTGATGAATGATGACATCATGTCTGATTTCTTATTTTAGCATCAGAGGCAGGCATTGCAAGAATTCTTCACAAGAAATGTCACTTTTTGGTAAGATGCTCATATGGATAAAGAAGCAAATGGTGAATCAAAAATCATAGGATGGCGGGAGTGGCCTTCACTGCCTGAACTTGGGATTGTGGCGATCAAAGGGAAAATTGACACAGGCGCAAAAACGTCAAGCTTACATGCCTTTGATATTGTCCTTAAAAAAAAGGGGCAGAAAACCTTCGTCCATTTTAAGGTTCATCCTCTTCAAAATAACTCCCGGGTGGTGGTCCAGTGCAAGGCCCTCCTGGTTGATAAAAGATTTGTTTCAGATTCTGGGGGACACAAGGAGGAAAGGTATGTGATCCGCACCACCATGATCCTTGCCGGCATTAAAAAAACCATTGAACTCACCCTCACCAACCGGGCCTCTATGAAGTACCGTATGCTGATTGGGAGAGCGGCCCTAAAGCACTTCTATATTGATCCTACTCAGTCTTATCTGGCCGGGAAAACCACCAAGCAAAAAAGATTTTTAAAAGAACTCACAACCACAACGACTCCCTCTTAAATAATGTTCCAAAATAACGGAGAACCTTAAATTATGCGCTCGATGATACAGATCATTTCCCTAGGACTCTTGATTTCACCCGTTGCCTGTACTCATAAAGTTAACATCGTCTCCCCTGAGGGAAATCACAAAAGAATCACCCATGAGGCCAGGTCAAAAAAAGTCATGGTGGCAAGTCAGGGAGGAGGAACCACCAGGGCCGCACTTTCTGTTTTAGAAAATGGGGGTAACATTATTGATGCATTTGTGGCCGCCTCTTTTGCCATTTCAGTCGAGCGTCCCCACTCTACAGGTATCGGAGGAGGAGGGTTTTTGTTGTATTTCTCCCAAAAGGAGAACAAAGTTTACGCCTTTGATTTTCGTGAAGTGGCACCTTTGATGGCGACTAAAACTATGTTCCTCACTAAGTCTGGGGCCCCTCAGCCTCTTCTTTCTCAGGAAGGGGGGCTCGCAGTGGCAACACCAGGTCTGGTGAGAGGGCTCTTTGAAATCCACCAACGTTTTGGAAAACTTCCCTGGAAAGAAACCCTGGGCCCTGCCATTAAACTTGCAAGGGAAGGGTTCCCTCTTTATCCTGAACTTCATGAGGCCCTAGAGGACAGGAAGAATCTTCTTCTTTTGGATGAAGAGGCAAAAAAAACTTTCTATACCCCAGCAGGGGAAGCACCCTATCTTGGCACCATGATTTATCAAGAAAACCTCGCCAAGACGTTAGAGGTTATTGCACAAGAAGGGGCGGATGGTTTTTACGAGGGTAAGATTGCCCGCTCAGTGGTTGAAACAGTTCGAAAAAAAAATGGACTCCTCTCTCTAAAAGATTTGAAAACCTACAAGATGGTGGAGAGGACACCGGTGGAAGGATCCTACAAGGGGCTTAAGATTTTCTCTATGCCCCCTCCAAGTTCTGGGGGCATTCATGTGATCCAGATTTTAAAAATGCTCTCTCCCTATGAGTTAAAAAAATGGGGACCTCAAACCACTCAATCTGTGCACCTCACTGCCAATGCCATGCAGAGGGCGTTTCTTGACCGGGCCCTGTACTTAGGAGACCCTGATTTTCATCCTGTGCCACAAAAAGAACTTTTAAGTGAGACATACCTCTCTAAACTCTCCAAGGCCATCAATCACCCCAAGGCCCTTGGGGCCCTGGATGTTAAGGCAGAGGAACTTCCCTACGAGTCTTCCGACACGACTCACTTTACTATCGCAGATGAGGAAGGAAACCTCGTTTCCTCCACTCAAACCATAAACGGTTGGTTTGGGTCAGGAGTGATTGCTCAGGGAACAGGAGTTATCCTGAATAATGAAATGGATGACTTCGCTCAAAAAAAGGGGGCCCAAAACCTCTTCGGTGCCGTGGGTGGAGAACATAATCTTGTTTACCCTAGAAAGCGCCCTCTCTCTTCCATGTCTCCCACCATCATGACAAAAGAGGGTGAACCCTTCATGGCCTTGGGCTCCCCTTCTGGAACGAGGATCATTAGCTGTGTGGCCCAGACCATTTTAAATACCGTTGAATTTGAAATGCCCCTCTATGAGGCCGTGGCCGCCACAAGGATCCACCACCAGTGGCGACCAGATGTGCTTAAAATTGAATCCCCCTACCTCTCTCCGGAAGTAGAAAAGGAACTCAAAGAAAAGGGCCACAACATCTCCCACGAACAACTTGGCTGCTCTATTCAGGCCATAAAAAAAGTAAAGGGCCACTGGCACGGAGTTTCAGACCCCAGAGGTGAGGGGCTTAGCTTAGGGGAACTCTAGAGAAGATGAGGACCACTTTTAAGGGAAATAAATTCCTTAATCTATTTTTTTTAAAAAATAGTTTTCTCCATTAAAATATTTCTATCATGAAAAATAAACTCTTGGTTGTATGTGTTGTTGTTTGGGGCACTTCCATTATGGCGAAGACCACTGATCCAAATCATGATTCGTGCACAAAATTACAATCCAAAGTTATTTACACCATTGAACAGGATGATGTTTTATCCGATATCCTTCAAACTTTTGAGCTCACTCCTCTCTGGGGTAAGTCAAATTTTGTGAGAAAATCACTCAAAATAAACCGCCTCAATAACCCAGACTTTATCCTAAGCGGAAAAGAACTTGAAATCCCCTTTCGGTGTGAAGAAGATGCCCAAAGATTCTCCCTGATTAACAGAGGTGAATCCCGTTTGATTGATTCCACGAAACTCATTAAGGTCAAAACGGTCAAAGTTTCAAACGAAAAGAAGATGGTACTTGAATATCCTGATGGCACCAGAAAACCCTTTGATGAAGAGGCGCCCCCTGTGCCTGAGCATTCGACTCCAGTGACAAAAACCAGTCTTGATGAAACTCCTAAACCCAAGGTGAGTCCACCTGTTGAAAAAATAAAAAAAGAATTCATAAAAAACCTATCTATAGGTCTAGTCAGTGGGTTTAAAAAAATCACTTCCACTGATTTAGTGACCAACAAAAACTCCACTCTCCTAAGTGAACCTATCATGGGGGCCCAAATAAACTTATCTTTTGGAGAAGTAAAAAATCTTCGGACCAGTTTTTTCTACCATTATCAGTCTGTTAAATTTATTCTCGATGATTCCACCACCATTGAAAATGCTCAAAGCTCTTTAAGCCTTTTGGGAACATCTTTTGAAAAGAATTATCATCAAATAGGTACTTTTAAACTAAGAGCACAGTATGGAGAGTATCAATTCCTCACAGGTTCAAGTTCATCAGGAGTCACCGTAAGAAAGTTCTGGAGACCCTCCACTGCTCTAGATTACGGTTTTTCTTTTCTTAAAAATAACTCCTTTGACCTCTCAATACTCACCTCTTATCAAACTTCCCTCCCTGTAGAGGCCCAAGGTCAAAAACTCAAACTTGGCCACGGGCCCTCAATTGGGTCCAACTTAAGCACCACTCTTTTTTCAAGACCATTGGATTTTGGTATCATGTATTCTTTATTTTTTCAGGAATCCAAGACCTATGAACAAACTGATCACCTCATTAGTTTGTCGGGAATACTACAATTTTAAATCATGAATGTCTTAGATCGGTCGGTAAACGCACCTGAATCCAGTGACTGAATTTTGTTGGTGGGAAAGAAAGCTTAGGTCCATAGAAAATATCCCCGTATTCACTCCCCCACTGGAGATCCCGCCCCTTATGAGGGCCCCACCACTTCCTCCAAAAAACATGCCCAGCCCATAAGTTGAATCATAGGGATTCATATTCATTGGGTTTACTGGTAAAAAATCTTTATCCATGAGTGACCCACAATTTACATCTTTAAGTTCTGAGGCGCTGTCAGGACAAGCGGTGGGCCCTAAGAAGAGAAGCTCATCTAGCTCCCAATTAGACCACTCCCATACATTTCCAGAAAAATCCCAAAGGATGTCATCACTTTTTAAGACGTGGGTTCTTTTTTGCTCTTTTCCTGCTCCCGGAGGTTCAGAAGAGTTGTTTCCTGTAAGATAATAGGGGTCAGTATCAAGTTGTGCCTCCAAAGAAGAATGGGTTCCAGGAACCCCGGATAGTTTTAGACCATCAGAATGACCTTTGTATAACATCCCAACTCCCTTAGATCCACCAGTCCAGTTCTCATCCTCTGACTCTAATTCATAAGCAATCGTCATCCATTCTGGATTTGAAATTAATCCATACTTATCACCCAGGTAAGAACAGGCCACAAGAGCATCAGATTGAGAGATCCTCACCCAGGGTAGACCTTCTTTTTGTGAAACCGCAAGAGCACTTGGCCCAGGAATCACTGCCGATAGATCTGAACAACTTATTCCTGAGCATTTCATTTCATATTTTGAGACGCAAAAGGCATAAACACTTAACTGTGGATTGGCATGGACGGCCACAAAATTGGGTGGACAGGTCAACTGAGTTGAAAGAGTCACAGAAGAAGTAGCACTTCCGGCCTCGTTTTTGGCCGTGAGCTCATAAGTCGTCTGGGGTAATATATCCTGAGGAATACCCGTTATTTCACAGGTGCTGTTATTTAAAGAGAGCCAAGACGGTAAGGGAGGTGAAATGGTGCAAGTGGTGTAATTTTTTGTACCAGAGGGAGTAATGGTCATCTGGCTCCCCACATTCCCCGAAACCAAAGGAGTGGAACTAAAACTCAGTGTGGGTGCTGTGGTTCCATAGTTTTCGTCAACCTTTGAACCCTCACCCATGGGATTACATCCCATGAAAAAAACCAATTTTAAAATAAATAAAGTTCCTAAAATCTTTAGGTCCATAAGAGAATTATCGGCAATTATGAACTAAAATTAATGCCCCCCCTGAAAATATCTTATGGATTATTTAAATATTGAGGGCCCTATTCTCAGTGGCCGCAAGACAGGCCTCTTTAAACCCCTCTGAATACGTGGGGTGAGCATGAGAAATGCGCCCAATGTCTTCCGCACTGGCCCTGAACTCCATGGCCACCACGGCCTCAGAAATCATATCTGCAGTTCTGGGGCCAATCATGTGAACGCCCAGAATTTCGTCAGTATTTTTATCGGCCAAAACCTTAATAAGACCATTTTTTTCATTAGAGGCCAGGGCCCTTCCTAAAGCGAGGAAAGGAAATTTTCCTACTTTATAGGGAACACCCTTTGCCTTAAGCTCCTCCTCCGTATACCCCACGGCGGCCACTTCGGGCCAGGTGTAAACGACTCCAGGAATGAGGTGATAATGGATGTGAGGTTTTTGTCCCGCCATATGTTCGGCCACAAAAACACCCTCTTCCTCGGCCTTATGGGCGAGCATGGCCCCTCTCACCACATCTCCAATGGCATAGATATGAGAATGAGTTGTCTGAAGGTGGTCATTCACCGGAATCCTTCCCCGTTCGTCAGTTTTTAAACCAATTTTCTCCAGGCCAAGACTTTCTGTATAAGGGCGACGTCCCACCGCCACTAGGCAGTAATCCCCCTTAAGCTCTATCTCCTCATTTGAGGTTTTATTCTTTGCCTTAAGAGTGACCTCATCCCCATTTCTTGAAACGGATGTGACCCCATGACCTAAGTAAAACGTTACACCGTCTTTACTTAAAACCTTCTGAAGTTCTTTTCCTAAGTCCTTATCCATGCTCGCGATGCAGGAATCTGCGAACTCAATCACTGAGACCTTTGCTCCAAGGCGGTTAAAAACTGACCCCAGTTCTAGTCCAATGACTCCACCACCAATCACCATGAGGTGCTTAGGAACAGTGGTCAGCTTTAGGGCCTCGGTTGAGGTGATGATCCTCTCTTTATCTATACTCACTCCTGGGAGAGTTGAGGGTTTTGAACCAGTGGCGATGATGGCCTTTTTAAAGCTCACCTCTTGGGTGCCTTTTTCAGAAGTGACAACAATGGTGTTTTGATCTTTAAAAGATCCATGGCCATGAAAAACTGTAACCTTATTTTTTTTCATAAGAAAGGAAACACCCCCAGTGATTCCCTCTACCACCTTGGCCACCCTTTCGGACATTTTCTTAGGGTTAAGTTTTACCTGAGAAACTTCAATTCCATGAAGGTCATGGGAGTGAACAGTCTCATGGTACCTCTCAGAAGAATCAAGCCACGCCTTAGAAGGAATACAACCCACATTCAGGCAAGTGCCCCCTAGGGTATTATATCTTTCAATAAGAGCGACTTTCATTTTTAACTGACTGGCCCTAATAGCAGCTATATAACCACCGGGACCAGAACCAATAACCACTAAATCAAATTGTTCCATTCATTATCCTTCATTAAAGATCGAGCAGTAAGCGGGCCGGATCTTCGATCATTTCTTTCACGGCCTTCAAAAAAGAAACAGATTCTCTGCCATCCACTATCCGGTGATCATAAGAGAGGGCGAGATACATAATAGGGCGGATAACAACCTGACCATTGATGGCCACAGGTCTCTCCACGATATTATGAAGACCCAAGATTGCTGACTGGGGAGCATTAAGGATAGGAGTTGAAAGCATGGATCCAAAAATTCCGCCGTTAGTAATGGTGAATGTTCCCCCCTGCATTTCTTCAATCGTAATCTTCCCGTCCCGGGCCCGGGTGGCAAGCTCAACAATCTTAGACTCAATGGAGGCCATTCCCATGGATTCAGCATTCCGGATCACGGGGACCACTAGTCCCCTTGGCGTTGAGACGGCCACACCCACATCGGCGTAGTTATGAAAAACAATTTCACTCCCGTCTATCATGCCATTGACCGCAGGAAACTGTTTAAGTGCCTGGCAGACCGCTTTGGTAAAAAAGCTCATGAATCCCAGACCCACGCCGTGCTTTTCCTTAAAGGAGTCCTTATACTTTTTTCTGATCTCCATCACCTGGGACATATCCACTTCATTGAAAGTGGTGAGCATGGCCGTGGTATTTTTGGCGGCCACAAGGCGGCTTGCAATGGTCTTACGAAGGCCACTCATTTTTTCTCGACGAATTTCTCTGGAGAATGAAGACGAGAGAGTTTCCTGGGCCAGGGCCTTAAGGTCTGAATCAGAAACAGCTCCTGAGAGAGGGGCCACTGTTTTGACCTCTTGGGCAACAGCATCGGCCTTGGTAATTCTTCCGTCTCTCCCACTCCCCTCAACCGTTTTAGGATCAATGCCTTTTTCAGAGAGAATTTTTTGAGCAGAGGGAGAGGGATAGTTTTTTGTTTCAACAATTGTTTTTGGAGACACTTCAGGGGAAGGAGCCTTCTGTTCAGAAACTTTTTCAGTGCTTTCTAAAACTTCTGCTACCTTAGTTCCAATAAGAACTGTTTCGCCTTCTTTAACAAGAATTTTAAGTTTCCCTGCCTTCGGAGCAGAAATTTCTAAGGTGGCCTTATCAGATTCAATGGAGCAAATGGCCTCATCAAGTTTTACGATATCACCATCTTTTTTTAACCAACTGGCAATAGTAACTTCTGAAATGGACTCACCGACACTTGGAACTTTAACATCAACCATAATCTATCCTTTTAGAACCAATTAAACTGTCTCAATCTTTTCTGCGAAAGCCTGGGTAAGTATTTTTGCCTGCTCTTGTGCATGTACACTGGCGTGTCCTGTGGCCGGAGAAGCAGAAGACTTACGGGCAATAAGCTTAAATTCATCAAACTGAACGTAGCGGCGAAGGAAGGTAAACGCTCCCATATTTTTAGGCTCTTCTTGAACCCAAACCTTTTCAGCATGCTTGTACTTTTCAATCAGCTTCCAGCTCTGCTCCTCAGGCATGGGATACAACTGCTCTAAGCGGACAATGGCCACATCCTTTCGTTTGTCTTTGACTTGTCTTGCCTTTAGATCGTAATAAACTTTCCCTGTGCAAAGGATCAGGCGCTTGACCTCTTTAGCATTAACAGAAGAATCATCAATAATTTCCTGGAACGATCCCTCTGTGAGGTCTTTTATCTTTGAGACACATTCAGGATGCCTTAAAAGTGACTTGGGAGTAAAAATCACCAATGGCTTTCTAAAATCCCACTTCACCTGACGGCGCAGGATATGAAAAATATTTGCTGGAGTGGTGAGGTTTGCCACCACCATATTCCATTCGGCAGCAAGCTGCAAAAAGCGCTCAGGACGGGCATTGGAGTGCTCCGGGCCCTGACCTTCATAACCATGGGGGAGCATGAGGACCACCCCAGATTGCCTTTGCCACTTAGACTCACCGGAAGAAATAAACTGATCAATAATGGTCTGGGCCCCGTTAGCAAAATCCCCAAACTGGGCCTCCCAGATATTAAGGGATCCCGGTGACCCAAGAGAGTAGCCGTACTCAAAACCCAGGACAGCATATTCAGAGAGAAGGGAGTTATAAATTTTATACTTTCCTTGATTTTCAGAGAAATTATTTAAAAACAAATACCGGGTGTTGGAATTCTCATCCACAACCCCTGCGTGTCGGTGAGAAAAAGTTCCCCGGATGCAGTCCTGGCCAGACATGCGCACAGTGATCCCCTCCTGAAGAAGGGATCCATAGGCCATAAGCTCCCCCATGGCCCAGTCTAACTGATCCTCACTCCATCGTTTTGATCTTTCCTCTAAAAGCTTATCAATTTTTTGAATGGGTTTAAAATTTTCAGGAAGAGTGGTGAGGGCCTTAAGTGTTTTTTCAAGCACATCCTTTGAGACAGAAGTCTTTGGGGAGTAGTCAAAATCCTTAGGGATTGAACGACGGAAAGACTTCCACTGCTCTTCAGGTTTTTGATACAGATAAGGAAGTGGTTTTTGTTTCACCATATTGAAGCGGTCCTGGAGAAGATTTTTAAATTGCTCCTCCATTTGAACGGCAAGCTGTGCTTCAATTTGACGGCCCTCAATTAACTGATCCTTATAAATTTCTCGAGGATTAGCATGCTTTGAAATGAGCCCGTAGAATTTAGGCTGGGTAAATCTTGGCTCATCAGACTCATTGTGCCCATGCTTTCGGTAACAGACCATGTCCACGAAAATATCTTTGTGAAATTTTGCTCTAAACTGGGCCGCTAACTCCACCGCATAAACCACCGCCTCCGCATCATCACCGTTGACATGAAGGATAGGAGTCTCTAAAACCCTGGCCACTGAAGTGGAATAAATAGAGGATCTTGCGTCATCAAAATCTGTGGTAAAACCAATTTGATTATTAATCACAAAGTGGATGGCCCCACCCACATTATAGCCCTTGAGCCCAGACATCTGAACCGTTTCATAAACAATTCCTTGTCCGGCCACAGCTGCATCACCATGAATGATAATGGGAAGAAGTTTTTTAGGATCTTCGTGATAGAGGGTGTCCCCTTGGGCCCTGGTGTATCCAAGAACGACGGCATCAACGGCCTCAAGGTGAGAAGGATTTGGCATAAGTTTAAGATAGACCTTTTGCCCACCAGAAGCTGTCACCTGGGAAGAGTACCCCATATGATACTTCACATCTCCATCCCCCATAGTTAAATCCGGAACGGCCTGTCCCTCAAACTCATTAAAAATGTACTCGTAAGTTTTTCCCATTATGTTTGAAAGAACATTAAGCCGCCCTCGGTGGGCCATGCCGATAACAACTTCTTCCACTCCGTGGGAGGCAGCTGTGTTAATCATGGCATCAAGGGCTGGAATCGTGTTCTCTCCACCTTCAAGAGAGAAGCGCTTTTGCCCCACATATTTTGTGTGCAAAAAATTCTCAAAGGCCACAGCTTCATTAAGTTTTGTGAGGATTCTTTTTTTCTTCTCAATACTAAAATTCTTTTCCTCTTGGGCGTTCTCAAACTTTTTTTGAAACCACTCCCGGATGTCGGTATCATTCGAATGCATGTACTCTGCACCAATATTTCCGCAGTAAATACTTTTTAGCCTTGTGATGATTTCTTTAAGTTTTCCATTCTTAAGTCCCAACACCTCTCCGATGACAAAACTCTCCTCAAGTTCGGCTTGAGTTAATCCGTAATCTTCAAGTAGAAGCTTCGGGGATCGGTTCATTCTTTCTCGGATGGGATTGGTGGTAGAGATTAAATGACCTCTAGATCGATAGGCCTCAATGAGGCGAAAAACTTTAAATTCTTTTGAAAGGTTTGAAGAAGAAACACCGGTGGATTCAACAGGAGAAGAAGTGGTAGCGGCATACTCAAAACCCCGGAAGAATTGTCTCCAGGATACATCCACAGCTTCGGGGTTTCGTTTGTAATCTTTATAAAGTCCATCGATGAATAAATTGTCTGAAGAGGAAACATAGGAATAGTCATTTGATACTGTCATAGAAACTCTTAGGATTCGGGGGTTTAATGTTGAATCCATTATAAAACATGAAGCCTCTTGTGAAAATCTTTTAGCCAAGAAATATCTTATCTTTGAAGCTTTGCGCTGAGTCATTGCGGCAGAATTTAGAATCTTTCTATTTGACCATTTAGCTTAAGTTAAAGATAAGTAGGACCTATGAAAGTCATGACTACCGCCGTCCTGATAACTCTACTCAATACAGCATTTGGATCACACCATGGGCGTCCTGCAACAAATTATGCCTACAATACGGTGTTAAAATCCATCATTCATACCCGCTGTTCCCGTTATATGCCTCCTGAAAAGAAAGATGAGTGCCAAACAACCGTCTCTTCCATGCTTGAGGTTTTAGATTACGATGTCATCCTGATAAAAAATACCATGCCTCCCATGGACGAAAGGGCCTGGGACCCCAGGGCCTTTGTGTTTATTGCTTTTAAAAAGCGTCTCATTCACTTGCTGTCGAATCCTCAAACCAAAACCTACCTGGAAAAACTCAACCAGCACCTGAGTGACTACCTCTTGGGGCTTGAGAAGGATTTAACCATCTTTGAGTTTACCAAAAATTTTTATCAAAGTGAGGACAAGGCCTCTGAAGTGATGGCGACTCTTTTTCAGGACACAACCTTTAGAAAACTTCACCTGGCCTATTTAGAGGAAACCGATACCAAAAGTAATTCCCAGTTTGAGTCAAATAAAGAGCTCCTCTCCCGTGTGATCGATATGATTGGTCTCGTTTTTGACAGTTCAGAGGAAAATTACAAAAAACTCTTCTACCCAGAAAACCTTCATGAATATTTAAATCGAAATATTTATCAGTTTTATGTGCCATTCTTTTTGTCCAAGGCCCTGATAAAATCTGGCATAAAAAAAGAAATGGCCCAGGTGGGTCCCCTGATGCTGAGCCTAAGTTATGAATTCGTTACCTCCTCCCATGATTATAAATTTCTTTATCTTGATCCCTCCTTCATCAACTCAACCCATAAGATCAGGGACATCTTCGCAAGTTTTTGTGGCACAGGCCTTGGGATCAAGGGTCCTTTGGGTCTGAAATCAAAAGATAGGGATTATGACGAGATAAAAAGAACTTTTGAAACCTCAACCTCTAAGGCCGTAAAGCTTATTTTAAAAAAGTTATCTCTTTAAGAAAATCCTTCACCTCTCCAATCACCGATGGGGGGATTTCATGACCCCCTGTAAACGGATGAAGGGCCCCCTTAAAGTGAAGGGTGTGAAGCTTCTTCTCTAGGTCCCGTGCCCCCTCGAGAGACAGGATTGGATCCCGGGTCCCATGGGACTGGTAAAAAGGGAGGGCCTTTTGAGAACTCAGGCTCTCTGGGCACTTTTCCTGGGCGACCAGGGCCCCGGACAACAACACAAGACCCGTCAAGGGAAGGGTCCCCCGCATGGCAAGATGAGATGAGCACATGGCCCCTTGGGAAAAACCACCGAGAATAATTTTTTTATGAACTTTTGCTACCTCAAAGATAAGGGCCTCAAGACCCTCAAGGGTCTTGTCTAACTCCAAAGGCACACTCTCCCTTAGGTCCCTCGTCCTTCCTTCACGGATGGCCCTTTCCAGGGCCTCAACGTCTATATTAAACCACGCTCGTCCTTCATAAAACCCCATATTCAAGGCATGGGGCCCATTGGGAAAATACCAGTTAAACCCCTCCCTGTGCCACAATTCCCAGAGGGGAAAAAGATCATGCATATTTGCTCCATACCCATGAAGCATAATCACAGCAACATCTTTCTGTTCCCCTAAAACCTGAAGGCATTCCATTCCAGAAATGGTGACGAGTGAGGATTTCATAATGTACCTTGAGAAAAATAAATCGATTTAAAAGTTATCAGAGGATAAGGTAGTTTTATTTTCTTTTTTTGGCCACAAAGTCTGCCATGATTTTTTTGATCATCAAGGCTTCATTTTTGGTATCTGGGCTTTTGGCATGAATCCGGGCAAGAAGCTGGCCCACCTGGTGCTCCAGAAGTTTCATATCACTCAGGACGTCACTTAAAAAATCCACTTTAAACTCCGCTATGGAGACTTTCACCTGAGACTCTATCTGAAGCTTTAGCATCTGATCCTTAAGGGATTCTTCAGGTGCGGGAGTTTCTTTTTCAATTTCTTTTTTGAGAGCACTACTTCCTTCAGTCATGGGTTTTACCACAGTCTGGAGTGTGGGGCCGGGTCTTCTGACCTCTTCGATTTTTCTGACCTGAACATCGGGAATAGGAGTGGGGGCCTCAGGAGGAAGGGGCCTTGAGACCACTTCTGTCACTGGAGGGGGCACCACCCGTGGTTTAGGAGGGACCGGAGAGTGAAACTCCAGATCATCATCATAATCCATTGTTTCCTTCTTCTTGTTTTTACTTTCATCCTCGTCTTCAAATTCGAGGTCAAGGTCTTCTAAAGACATACACCACCTTATTTTGAGTTACTCATCGGAGAAGGAATGCTTTTCTTAACAAAAATCTTTTTTTCAAAAAGTTAAGTCACTAGAGAAAAAAACCATTGCCGACTAGTCCAGTCATCCTCTTAAGACTTACCCTTTTAGTGCCGATAGATTACTGAACATGACAAAACACTAAAAACCCACAAGGACATGAAAAAATATGTCTGATAAAAACTACGACGAAAAAACCACGGTGGTTCTTAATATTGAGGACCTCAAACAAGAGAAGAAAAATAACGAGGAAGTCCTCGCTAAAACAGTTGATTCACTGGAATTTTCTATTCCACAGGTCAATACACTCGCTTCAACGGGCATAAAAATTATTCTATTTGATTTCCAATCTGATTTTTTTCACCTCTCGTTTGGAGAATTTCCTGCTGGATACGATTATTATCTGGTCAGAGAACTCACAGAACTAAATGAAAATTTAGCTTCAAAAACTCCTCTTATCCTGGTGTTAAATTATGACTCAAATCCCAAAGTGATAAATAACCTCTCCACCCAGGTAAGAAAAAAGTTTCCTCACGTAAAAACTCTTCTCATGGCGAGAAAAATCTCCCCCGAGAAGGCGAGGCTTCACGCCCAGTCACCGGCCGGGGCCCATGGCTACTTTGAACTACCTTTGAGCCAGGAGCGTTTTATCACTGAAGTTGAAAGGATGATAAAACTTTTCGAAAGGGCCAGTTAATAGAGTTTTAATTTCGAATTTCAAGTGTGTTAGGTGAAAACCAGAAAAAAGACAAAAAAAACCCCCGTTTTGAAACGAGGGTCTTCTAAATCTGGGAGGTGAAATCATGGCCGATGATTTCCTATCCATCATCATGGAAAGCACTTATTCCCGTCAACAGACCAAAAGAGTTTTTTTTCTAACACTTGATCCCAATCAAGGTGTTAGAAAAGAGAAGTTGACCATTGGTTTTCAATTTTAGAAAAATGCCGTCATGAAAAACACCCTGTCTAAACTTTTTATATTTACACTCCTCTTTCCCCTAACCACCTACGCTGTCAACTGGTCAAAAGGCTTCGAGGTCACCTCCCCTAGAGAGAATATTTACGAACTCCCAGAAGATGAGTTCTTAAGAAACGTCATGAACGGAAGGAAACACGCTCTCATCTATCCAGTTCGTGTGACGGAATTAAAAATTCCCTACAAACCTTTGAGAGATTTTTTTGAGTCTGACCCCCAGGACCCTGTGAGAAAAGTCTTTTTTGACCTTTCAAAAGAGGTTTCCCCTTTTAAAAGTATGGAGGAGGTTTTTCAGTGGTTGGGGCTCCATGCCTTCCCCCTCACGGCCCAAAGTGAAACACCTAATCCATTTCCAGAGATAAAAGAGCACCAAAAAAAATTTCCTCTGGGAGCGACCTTCATGGAAAATGAAGAGGGAATTGGAATGACTTTTGGTTGTGCCGCCTGCCACTCAGGGGATCTTTTTGGCGTTAAGGTCCTGGGTCTTACAAACCGTTTTCCCCGGGCCAATCATTTTTTTGACCACGGAAGAAGACTCTCTCCCTATGTAAATTCCTTTCTTTTTAAAAATATGCTTCAGACCACAGAGGGCGAGAGGATCATGATGGTGAAGGCCAAAAAAAGCCTAAATTATGTGGGCACTAAAATCCCCGTGGCCTTGGGGCTTGATACGTCCCTTGCTCAGGTGGCGCTGTCTTTATCCAAAAGAGAAGCGGATGCCTTTGCCTCAAAAACCAAAACCTCTTTCCGTTTTCCCAGAAAAAACAAACTAGAAACCATGATTTCTGACTCAAAACCCGCCGTCTGGTGGAACCTTAAGTATAAAAACCGATGGCTCTCTGATGGCTCTATTGTTTCAGGGAACCCGGTCCACACAAATTTTTTATGGAATGAAATCGGCAGAGGCACTGATCTCGTAAAACTAGAAAAATGGTTAGTAACAAACTCAAAAACCGTGGAGGAGTTAACGGCCGCTGTTTTTGCCACCAAACCTCCAAGGTATGAAGCCTTTTTTGGAACAGAGGCCATCGACATAGAGAAGGCCAAGCGGGGGGAGAAACACTATGTTCATTCCTGTCAGCGCTGTCATGGAAGTTACGAGAAAGGCTGGAGTGGGATAGACAGTGATCAACTCTCCAAAAAAGATCTCCTTCAAAACACGAGGGTTAAATACCACCTACAAACCCCAGTTAAAGACGTGGGCACAGACCCGGGCCGGTATCTGGGGATGAAAGAATTCTCAGAAGATTTAAATAGGCTCCAAATTTCTAAGGCCCTAGGAGCTGTGGTGGAGCCCCAAAAGGGTTATGTGCCACCTCCACTGGATGGCATTTGGGCGAGATGGCCCTACTTTCACAACAACTCTATTCCTAACCTCTGCGCACTACTTACCCCTGGGCCAAAAAGACCCAAGACTTACTGGGCCGGAAAGGCCCTCAGAAAAGAGCGAGACTTTGACCAAGACTGCGTTGGCTACCCCATGGGAGAGAAAACCCCAGCGGAGTGGAAAAAAGAGAGGGATTATTTTTATGATTCTACCAAAGAGGGACTCTCAAATATGGGCCACGACGAGAGGATATTTATGAAAGAGGGTAGGGAGATTTATTCCTCGGAAGAAAAATTTGAATTAATTGAGTTTTTAAAAACTCTTTAAAGACAGTTTTATTCGTCACAGTTTTCATTTTCAACATCAGATGATTTTGAGGCTTAAAAAGTGTGGTAGTAATTTTTTGTCACACTCAAAGCTGACTCTCCACTACTCTTAAGGAAAGCTAAATTCCTTTCCACAAGGTTTGGGCGTAAGTCATTGATGACCTTGGGCCTTAAGGCAAAGGCCCTGAATAAACGATCTTCACCTTCTACTTTTTCATAGAGCCCCACGAAGAGCTTTATGTCAGAAAGCCCAGTGAGGTCTAATTCCTTTTTGAGGGCACTCATGAGGTAGAGATAAACAGCGGTGTCTGCAATCAGCTCATCGGTTACCTGAAAGGACTGATCTTCCTTAGTGTTTTTTGAAAACAATTCCCGGGAAGCCTCGATGAATGAAGTTCCATCCACCATAGCATAAAGAGATAACCCCACTTGAGTCACTCCCTGATTGGGAGGATTAACTCCAGGAAGATAAGTGCAAAAAAGTTTTTCCACATCACTTGTGCACTTCATTTCATATTGGATTTTTGAAAAATAATCCCTGGAAGGAATTTCTTCCTTGGGGATAAGCTCAGTGACCGAAACAGCAGGCTTGATGGAGCTGTGGTCATCGGAGCTTTTAATGATTTGCCCCACTTTGGCATATTCCTGGGACTCTTCTTCTTCTTTAACCTGAGTCAGGTTAAAGACAAGGGCCCCCACTAAAAGTGAGATGGCAAAAAAAGGAACGATATTAATTTTTTTCTTTTTAACGACTTTTTTCTGTCCCTTACCCTGACTTTCAGCTCTTTTCTCGTCTCGGATATTAATGAGCTTCTCAGTTTTAACCTTATTAAGCTCCTTTAGGGATATGACTCTGGTTTTTGAGGAATCATCACTTCTTCCTTTTGAACTCGGGGCTTGAAGATTCATTTTAACTTCATAATCCTCTTCTGAGATAAGAGTTACGAGTACATTACTCCCAAGCCTTAAAGGAAAAAAAGTGGTAAGTTCTGTTTTCTTACCAGGAATAAGTCTGTTTTCATTAATAAAACTTCCATTCGTGCTCCCAAGATCCACCACACTGTACTGATCCCCTTCAACGAGAACACAAACATGCTTGCGGCTAATTCCAAGAGCATTAATCACCACATCACACTTCTCCGAGGAGCCAAGAATGATCTTGGGGCCACTCAAGGGGTAAACCACGGGAGCATTTTTATCGATTAAAACTTCTAAGCGCATAGAGAAAGGATAACTGAGATAGGAAAGAGTTCAAGGTGAAACTTCAGAGATGACAATCTATCTTTACTTTTTTAGTGGTGTTATCAATTTTAAAACCCACCTTGTGGCCATTTGGGCAATTGACGGGGGTTGAATCCAGAATGGTGCTAAAATCCACCCAGTCCCTAATGTTTTCACAGAGAACGGTTCCACTGGCATCAATCCCCACAAAAATTTTCTGACCAGGGCACTCAGAATTTATCCTGCAAAGACCATTGGCCTCATCCCATAAAAAAGCTTTCTGGTTTCCTGTTCCCTGACTCATCTCTTCACAAAACTCCCTGGAAAATTCACTTCCTGTTTCCACGGAGGCGGTGGAGTTCATCTCCTCCGTGATCCCCTCTTTGTAGGCATAGCAGGAAATAAATGACCCATCCTTTTGGCTTTTTTGGACCCTTAATTCAATCATTTTCTTAAGTCTTTTGGCCGCCACTCCCCTCTTGGTTCCCTTATCTTCATTAAGGATTTCATACACGACATAAAGTTTTGCCGCTCCCAGTGTAGACGAAGTCACCAGGGCCATGGACTCCAGCTGCACATTCTCTGCTAAATAACGTCCACCAACACTAAAGACCACACTGTATTTATTCCAAATGTCATTCACCACAGAGGAGGTGTTGTCACTAAAAAAAGCCTTAAGATTATTTTTTTCCATTGTTTTAGAACAGGACTCTTTATCTTGGAGAATATTAAAAATAACCAGGTTTAAGTCTTCAACTTGATCCCTACTTTCGGCCCCCTTCTGAATCAATTTTTGATCCACCAAAAGCCTCGCCGTCACCAGCGCTGACCCGGCCACTAGACCCGCGATGATCATTCCCTGAATCATGGAGAGTCCTAAAGAATTTTTTAAAAGAAACTTCATATTCTCATATCTTACGCATGAAATGGTTTTTGGGGTAATGTTAAAAAACACCAAAACTAACCCATTAAAAACTCTTCATCTCCTACTGCGTGTAAACCCCACAAATTTAAGGCATCCCCCTCCCCCCCCTCAAAAAAATAACCTCCTGTTTTTACTTAAAAAATCTCCGGGAACTGCCGATAAGGTTTATGATAGTTAAAAGTTCATCAGGAGATATTGTGGCATTTCTTAAGGCCATTACTCAAATTCTCTTCCGCCAAAGAGGCTTTTCGTTAACTGAGGTAACGATCGGGGCCGCCATTCTTACAGGTGTCGCCTTAACCAGTGCAAAACTTTTTAAAAACGAGCGCTCCGCTCAACGCACCACTGAGCTTGACCAGAAACTCTCCTTCTACCACCAACACCTGACTAAAATTTTAAACATGGCCGGCAACTGTAATGCCACGATGAAAAATATTCTCAATAATGTTGCATCTCCAGTAAATCCCATCACCTTCACAACCATCTACACCTGCTCATCTAAATGCAGTGATCCAAATACTGGCGACCTCTCCCATGATGCCTTTACCCCTGGCTACTATGTGGGGGCCCCCCTTATTTCTGTTAATCAGTTCATCGACAAAACCGACACCTGGTATGTCTGTAAGATGGAGATCGTGGAAGGGAGGATCACCAGTGGTCTGGTGCGCATGAGGATTGGCTACTGCATGAATCCAAAGCTAAGGGATTATAAGGTTTCAAAAGATATTTTTTTAAACACAAGATTCAACGCTGATCTTTTTCGAGAGTGTGTTGACGGCAAAGAAAATGCTGTCACAAATCTTCAAAACGATTTGTGTAAAACTCTTGGCAGTGAGACGACTGGGAATAAAGTTGCAACCTGGGATCCCGTAAGCCAGACGTGTAAGTTCAGTAATGTAGAATGTGGTTTTGGCGAGATGGTAGATGGGATTGGATCAGATGGAAGGATTAACTGTAAAAAAATTGTGACCAACGATAGTGATGTACAGACACTTATAAACACTGTGCCCGTGTCTTGTGCCTCACCAAAAAAACTAAAAACAGTATGGAATAATTCCACAAAGCAGTTTGAGATGGAATGCCAATGATAAAAAGTCAGAACGGTTTATCAATGCTTGAGATGTCCATCAGCATGGGAGTGCTAGGGGGAGTCATGCTCATTAGCATGAATGTGGTAAACCAGCAAAAGTCCAATGAATCCTACATCACCTCCAAGGGGGAGATTCAGAAGGCGATCTCACTTATGGCAATCAATTTAAAAAACCCAGAAAACTGCCGAAATGTGGTTGCGGGAAGAAAGTATCAAAAGACTCCCTCCGCTGAAACCAAGCTCTCCACCGTACGGATTAAAGTCAATAAAACCAAATCCCTTATCACCAATTGTACGTTGACTCCACCAAATCTTCCTAGTGGGCTCCAGATTGATAGCAAAACTTGTCTTATTTCTGGAACACCACAGTCCGTTTTTCTTCCTCAAACTTACACTCTGAATGTGACTTACGGCAATTCCACGACCCCACGCACGTCCACGTTTTCTTTGTATGTTGAAGGTTTAAGTCAGGTCCAAAGTACCATAGGAGGACCAACTTTAAGCTTTGATGGAGCACAAGGAATACGAGGAAAAGTTAGAGAAAAAATAAATATCTCCCCAACTAAAATAAAATTTGAACCTACTTACGCAGAAAGCAACTTAATATCTGCCACTTTAAAAAAGTACACTGATAAAAAAACATGCTCCATCTCTCCTCCACTTCCCGAAGGTCTTGAATTTCATGAAGAAAAATGTGCTATCTCTGGAATACCGCTAGATATATTAATTCAAACTTATACCATCACTGCCACGAATGATAATGGATCAGTGAGTGAAAACGTCACCCTAATGATCGGTAACACCACCAATAGCGCCTCGGATTCTGGAAAATCTGCTCAATACAAAGGTGTTGTTGGAACCCTATTTAAGAGAACTCCTGTGATCCCTCCACCTGTCACCTCATCAAACTCCTCACCTGATGAGATGATGGAAATTATTAAACCAGATACGAGGTACAAAGATTTTAAAACGGAGTCGATTGAAGTCCTTCAACAAGACACCAATGCCAACGATGTGGTGGATCTGCAGGTAAAGTTCAGGGTAAGAAATAGGGACGCTCGAAAATGGAACCCTTTTAATTCATCTAGTGATGATGACATCATTATTACAGAAAAAATCCCTCTCATTATTTCACGAGACTCAACCAACACCATCACTGACTGTACTGCGGCCGTGGGGGAATCTAGTGCTGCGGCCAAGGAGAAGTTTTGTAACTCTTTGGGAGTAGCTGCCTCTTGGGACAGTACGAACAAAAAATGCTCATTCACCTCAAATGCCAAATGCTCTACTGGTAAAATTCTTAAAAGGATGGAAGGCATGAAGGTGGTTTGTGAAGATATAAAAAATCACATTGACCTAGATAAGCTCTTTGATAAGTCCGAATGCTCTTCCACGGGGAAATATAGGATTATTGAGAGTAATGGAAAATTAAAAATTGATTGTGACAATGCAGTTATTATTATCAATAGATCACCAAACCGAGGGGGAGCACTCCCTGTCTCCCAAAACATCACCATGGATTTTGATATTGAACTTGATAATACCACAGTGACTAATCAAAATGTGAGGTTATATCTTGAAACATTAGACGCTAATAAGGATGCAACATACATCCTGATTCCAAGTAATGTGAGCTATAGTAATAAAAAAATCACCATCAACCCCAATGACGATCTTGTTGCAGGAAAAACTTATAAAATTGAATTAAATGGCAATGTAAAATCTACTGGCCAACCTCAAAAATCCATTCATGGAATTAAAGATGGAGATTCTGAGTACTGGACCTTTGTGGCCCAGTAAGATCTTACTCCGAATAAACCACCACGGCCGCTGAAAGACGATCCTTGCCCCAACGAGAAATTTTCACAAACTGATCCTCTGGGATAGGAATGTGGACTCTACTGATGACCCCAGCGTAGTCAGAATTTTGATACTGATCCGGATCATGGATATAAACAAAGTGATCCTCATAGGCCGTCACCACCACCCAGTGAGGAGCACGGTTGTGGTCAAAGTGGTAGGTGGTAATAAGAATAATGGGGATTCCCCCCTTGTTAAGTACCTCTTTTAAGTCCTTCAGGGTGAGCTTTTTTTTCATGACCTTGATGTTTGTCTCGGCGATTTTCTTTTCAAAATCCCGGTGAACAAGCTCAATGATCTTTTTCTTCTCTTCGGATCTTACGGTATTTAAAAAAAGCACCTCACTTCGGGACAGAAACATCTCCACCTGGTACCCCCGCCGCCAGGCCGAGAGGGCCAGCCCATGGGGACCGCAGCCACCATGCCCTTGGGTCATGAAAATCGTGGTGGCCTCTCTCCAGATCTGAAGCTCATGGGATAGGCCCATGTCAAAATCAGGGTTAAAAGTTTTAATCGCCATCATAAGGCTTGAAGCGCCACAGGTAAATTCTGTGCCCTGGCCGTGGTAGGGAATATTGAGTCTTTGAGGTTTAGTTAAGGTACGGATTCTTTTTTCATAACAATAGGCGGTTTTCCCATCATCATAATAATCATCTTTTTCGGTAAACTTGGTGTAGCCGAGCCGCTCGTAAAGACGGATGGCACTTTTGTTATCTTCCTTAACTTCCAGACGAAGATAGGCACAGTCCTCATCTAAGGCCGATCTTTCTTCAAGTTCCTTAATCAGTTTTGAAGCAAGCCCCATGCCCTGAAACTCTTTTAGGATGGCAATGGAGTAAAGTCTTGCCAGAGATGTTCCGGAGTTGATTAAAACCAGCCCGTAACCGGCCAGACGAGCGTCATACTGAAGAACCATAAAAATGGAGTGGGCCTTTTTAATCATCCAATGGAAATTTCTCCGACTAAGTTTGTCGTAATCAAAACAAGCATTCTCAATCTCAAGAAGCTTTGGGATGTCGTGCACACGGGCCTTTCTGATGTTGATCCCTTGTGGATTTCTTTTTTTCAAACACTCTCCCTCTTGAAGATCATAAGCATTCTGATATTGTACTAATTATAGTAACAACTGGAAACATTGTGGCCAAAATTATTGTGATCGTTGAAAAACTCAAAGACTGGACCTCTTACTATCCGGTTGAAAAACTCATGACCCCAGAAGACTATCTGATTAACTGGGATGAAAAACATGATGAAGCCCTGGAGAATAATGAAAGAATTAAAATCATCAATCTTTGCAGAAACTATAAGTACCTTAGTAACGGATATTATTGCTCCCTTTTAGCTGAGGCCCGTGGGCACTCGGTCATCCCTTCCGTGAAGGCCATCAATGACCTCTCTAAGTCTACTCTTTATGGACTGGCCACAGAGGATTTGGACATGGCGATCCAGAAGGCCTTCAAATCTCAAGTCCCCACAGACGGGATTTCTGTCACCATCTATTTTGGAAGAACCGAGAAGGAGCAGCTTCAGGATGTGGCAAGACAAATTTTTGACCTCTTCCCCACGCCCATTCTTCATGTGGATTTTGAGTGGGATAAAAAATGGTCCATTAATACCATTAGGACTGGAAGCATCAATTCACTATCAGATATCGAGGAAGATAAATTTGCCAAGGCCCTGGATGAATACTCCAGTAAGATTTGGCGAAAACCCAAGGCCAAGAAAAAGTACCGCTATGATCTTGCTATCCTTCAAAACCCTCAGGAACAGCTCCCTCCGAGTGATAAGAAGGCCCTCCAAAACTTCATCAAGGCAGGTAAGGAGCTGGATGTCCAGGTGGAGCTGATAGAGAAAAAAGATTTTGGAAGGATTGCTGAATATGATGCTCTCTTTATCCGAGAAACAACTTCTATCACGAACCACACCTACCGGTTTGCAAAAAAAGCTGAGGCCGAGGGTCTCATTTGTATTGATGACTCCATGTCCATTCTTCGTTGCACGAATAAGATTTATCTTCAAAATCTTCTTCATTCAAATAACATCAATTCTCCCAAAACCCTCGTCATCGGAAATTCTTCAGATCAACTTAAAGAAGCGATAGAAGAAATTGGTCTTCCTATGATCATTAAAATCCCTGACGGCTCTTTTTCAAAAGGGATTTTTAAAATCAACTCCATCGAAGAACTTAAGCTTGTGACCGATGATCTCTTTAAAAAGACCGCACTCCTTTTGGCCCAGGAATATTTTTACACTGACTTTGACTGGAGGATCGGGATATTAAATGACCGCCCGATTTTTGCCTGCAAGTACTACATGACCAAGGGCCACTGGCAGATTTATGACCATACAAAAAAAATAAAAAATGGAGTGGAATCAGGTGACACGGAAACTTTTCCCATCTCAAAAGTTCCAAAAAACGTGATCACCACCGCCTTAAAGCTCTCACATCAGATGGGAAATAGTTTATACGGAGTAGACCTCAAGGAAAAAAACGGCAAGGCCTACGTGATAGAAATTAACGACAACCCAAATATTGATTCAAATATTGAAGACGCCATTGCAGGCATGGACCTCTACCACAACATCATCCACGATTTTATCAAAAGAATTGAGGAGAAAAAATGGGGATAAAAAAAGTTCTCATCTTTGGTGGGACCCATGGGAATGAGTGGACTGGGATTTATCTTATAAAAAAATATTCTTCTCTCTTAAAAAATGAATTTAAAAATCTTGATTTAAATTTTATCCACGCCAACCCTGAGGCCTTTGTTCTTAATAAAAGATTTAAGGACGAAGACCTAAACCGTGCCTTTGAATTTGTAGAAGAAAAGAGACCCCACTCCTATGAAAACCTTCGGGCAAAAGAAATCAAATCCCTCATTTTAGAAGAAGAGTGTTTTGTGATTGACCTCCACACCACCACCTCTAACCTCGGAAGCACCCTGATCGTAACCCAAGACCATCCTCTGAATTTCATTCTTTCAAGCGGGGTAAGAGATTCTAAAATCATTCATTCCCCGGACCCTGAAAAAAAATACTTAGTTTCTCAATCACAGACCGGTGTCATGATTGAGGTGGGCCCCGTGGCCCAGGGAGTCCTTTCGGCCCAGGTTCTTCATGAAACACTAAGGATTTTAAGAGAACTCTTCACTCAAATAAGTGTCAAAAAACCAACACAGAAAAACCTTGAGGTTTATGAAGAGGTGGAAGATGTTTATTATCCACAAAGTGCAGGTTCCCTTGACGGTTATATTCATGAGGGATTTCAAGGGAGAGATTTTCAAGAAATTTCTGGGGACTACACTCCCTTTCGCCTCTTCTCTGGCGAGGAGGTCAAAAAACAAACTCAAGAAATCCTTTATCCTATTTTTATCAACGAGGCGGCCTACTATTCATCAAAACTTGCCTTTACAATGTGTAGGAAAAAGATTTTAAATCTTGATGCGTCACAAAATTGAGATGAGGCAAACCTTTAAAATATTTAGGCCAAATCTCTTGCGGGACAAAAAGAGTTTCGGTAAATTGTATGCTATCGATCAAGTTTTTTACATGTCATCTAATATAGAGTCATTTGGATGAATTACAAAAAGGAGAATTCTATGTCTAAGTATTTAGTGATTGCTGCTGCTCTTGTTGTTCTAGCTGTTGCTTGTAACAAGAAAGAAGAAGTTGCTGCTCCAGTTGAAACAACTGTTGAGCAAGCTGCTCCAGCTCCAGAAGCTGCTCCAGCTCCAGAAGCTATGCCAGCTCCAGAAGCTGCTCCAGCTCCAGAAGCTGCTCCAGCTCCAGAGGCTGCTCCAGCTCCAGAGGCTGCTCCAGCTCAGTAATCTGAACCGGATTTAAAGCAAAAAAATGGCCCACAAAAGTGGGCCTTTTTTTATGACAATCTTTTTAAATTCCTTCTTTTAATCAACGACCCTTTTCACCTCAAAAACTTTTTTCCTGGAAAAAACCCCTTCAACACTAAGTGTTCCCTGTAAAAGGACTCCGTCGTCCGAAAATATCACAAGCTCATAAGAAATACTCCCCTGGGTGTAGGTGTTTTTGTATTTCATGCACTCACAGGAGAAATCAACATAAATGTCCGTGTTTATCTCTGGGTTTAAGAGCCGGTAGACCTTACCCTCAAGATTGAGTTCCACCAGAGAATGGTTTTCATCTTGAGCATATAAACAGAAAGTTGAGTTGGATTTGGTTGAACTCACGACATCATAACAAAGCCGAAATCCATCCTCTGTGATCGTTTGTCCAAAAGTCAGCGAACTGAAAAATAAAACTAATGAAATATAAATGGTTTTCATTATCCCTCTCCTTTAAACTTTAAAGGCTCCTCTTAGCGTTCTCCTCCGTTCAAGTCAATAGGACTTGAACAAATAAACCCATTATAATGAGTGAGATTCCATGAAAAAATTAGTCTGTGATGAGTCAAATAGGGAGCATTTGAAAGCCTCGAAACAATTAGTGTATGATCAATCCTCACCTCATCAAGGGCGGCCGTCATGAAATGGATTTTGATCATATTTTTAATGAGCATTCATTCTTCTTTTGCCAAAGAAGTCACTCTTAAAATCACTGAGACAAAGAATAAACCGGGAAGAATTCTTATTGCAGTTTTTAATGACCCGAAAGAATTTCCGGATAAAAAAGCTTTCTTAAATAAAATTATTCCTGTCACCATAGAAGCCTCGGGTTACGAGGTGAAGCTGGATCTCCCTGAGGGAAATTATGCACTCTCAGTTTTTTTAGATGAAAATCATAACAATGTCCTTGATAAAAATTTTCTTGGCATCCCTAAGGAGAGGTTTGGGTTTTCCAACAATCCCCCCATTAGTACTGGTGCCCCAGGATTTTATGAGTGTGAGGTGGAAGTTAAAAATGACTTCCATAGCTTTGAGATAAAGCTCATGAAACTTCTCTAAACGTTTTCAAATATCAATCAAAAATATTAAGGATCAACGCTTGGATCAGCTTAACCATGAACTCAAGACTATCATCCATCTCGTCAAGACTGCAGGAGCTTTAATCCAAAACATCCGCTCCAGTGATGATGAAATTAAATATAAGGGTGATGTTTCAGACCCTGTCACCGAAGCTGATTTGGCCGCAAGTGAATTTCTCATGAAGGAAATATCTCATCACTTTCCCGAGGATCTCATCGTTTCAGAAGAGGCCCCATTGCCAGAAACTCTCTGTGAAAATAAGCGCACTTGGTTTATTGATCCGATCGATGGAACCAAAGAATTTATCGAAAAGGGCGCGGAGTGGTCTGTGATGGTGGGACTTGCAGAAAACAACAGACCCATTTTGGGTGTGGTCTTTTGGCCCACGGAAGATAGACTTTATTATGCCACCAAAGGTCAGGGTGCCTATGTGGAGTCAAAGGAAAAGAGAGTAAAACTTCAAGTCTCCTCTCCCCTAGAACTTAAAGATGCAAGGATCATCCAATCAAAAGGCCACTATGATAAAAGAGTTGATAAAATCGCCCTAAAGTTAGGCATCACCCAAATACTTAAACAGAGCTCCATTGGACTAAAACTAGGAAGTATTGCTGAAGGAAAGGCCGATTTTTATTTTAATTTATCAGGCAAATGCCACCTCTGGGACCTGTGTGGGCCGGAGATCATCCTCTTAGAGGCCGGAGGAAGTGTTATCACAAGGTCTGGTCTCCCCATTTCTTACCAATCAAAAACTTCTCTTATAAAAGAGGCATTTGTAGCAACCTCAAACATAGCAGTGAATACTTTAAGTGACATGATTTTTTAAAAAATTTTCAGCTATTTTTAATTTACTTTTACGGGTTTCCATTTCCCCTCCTGTGGTTGGAGGTGTCTAGTTCAACTGGGCTTTAGAACACAAATTTAATGACGTGATAACTAATCACGAGAGTTAAATATACAATGAACAGTAGAATTGTAAGTTTTAGAACCAGAACCAAAGGTAAAAGAATCCCAAAATAAAACATGAGCACTTGTGGAAGTTCTCTCTTCAGATGTCCAGGCAGCAAAACAGCCCAAATGAGAATATTCCCAATAGGATGTTTTTATAAAATTAAAAAGACCATTAGTTTGAGCTGTTGTGAAATCATTTCTACTAGGTAACTTCCAAGTTTCTCCGGTAATTCCATATGATGATAAACTTGAACAATGAGAAACGGCCCAGTTCCAATTAATGCATCCCTGAAAAGGACTCCAGACCATCCCAGAAACATTATCTAACCAAAGTTCGTTTGTGGAAGATTTAGTCACAAGTTTCCAAAGCTTCCCTCCACCGACATCTACCGTTAAAGCGCAATTTAAAACTTTATTGCTAAAAGGTTGCTGAGATAATCCGCAGTCAGTGAGGTATCCTTTTAAAATTGAAAAATTTGCCAGAGACACTATCGTGGTGCCGTTATTGACCATGTCACAAGTAACGTTGAAGGGAGCAGTGGGTCCCGAACCATCTGGATCAATTCTGTAAGTACTATTACCAGTTGCACCAGAGTACTGATAAGGCAGAGTTGGATATCGATACTCAGAGCAGTTTTTAGCAAAAGTTCCATCTGACCAGGCCCGATAGCCGGAGAAGTTGGCCAGAATGATGTATGGACTAGGATTTATAGTTATAGATATGGGGGTTGAGTACGGACCTGCAAAGTTTGTTGCTGTAATAGTATAATTGGTTGCACCAGCTACGGTTGTGGGAGTACCAAAGATCACGCAAGAAGTAGGATTAATTGATAATCCTGGAGGAAGTGATGAAGCGGAACAAGTGACAGATGAACCATTACTTTGAAGGTTAGATGGTTCTTTTTGAAAATAAGTATCTTTATTTCCGGTAGAACTTGAGTAGCTAAGATTTGGACGACTAGCTCTGATAGAGATTGTGCCCACAGCATAGGTTGATAAGTCAGTTAAAGATGTACCCACTCTGTAATTAAATGTTCCTGTTCCAGCAATGCTGATATTGCCTTTGAAAGAGGTACTGCATTTTCCAGAACTGCAGAGGCAATCTTTTGTGCGGATAAGATTTACAGGTGAGCTGATTTCACAAATAGTGGCGCTGTCATTTTCAAGATCTGTATAAGGAATGTCAACAGTGAGTTCACTTCCCCAGGGGGTGAGCTCATAGCTTTTTCCTGAAGCGACAAAGGGATCGTTAACCGGGTTAATGGTAAATACAAATGATCTCACAGCTGAGTCTGTTCCATCTGAAACAGTTAAAGTGATGGTGGATGAACCATGAAGATTTGCGACTGGTGTAACTTTAAGATTACAATCAGGAGCAATTCCGCTTTTTACAACGTTGGATACAGGAGATGAGGAAGACACAGAAACTGAATTAACACAATTTAATGAACTTTCCACATCTCTAATGGTGAAAGCAATATCTTTAGCAATGTCTTCATCAGTTATTGGTCCAGAGATGATATTAATCTCAGGAAGATCATTAACTGGAGATACGGTAATAGTTGCAAAAGCCGAAAGAGAAACGAGTTCATTGGCCCTAACGGTGTAGTAAAAACTTGCTGATCCATTAAAGTTTGTTGTTCCTTTGATGTTTACTCGGCATTTACCGGAAATACATTCACATGAATCGATTTGGGTTAGGTTTGATAGAGAAGAGAGAGTACAAATTGTTGCCTGATGATTTTCTATGTCTGAGTAGTCTAGGTTGACTGTGGTGGTGATGTCTTCACTGATAGTGGCAAAAATATCTTTTGCCACTGGAGCATCATCAGAGG
>CANHIY010000018.1 GCA_947461175.1 Bacteriovoracaceae bacterium | reverse complement strand
ACCTAATGAGCCAGTTACACCTAATGAGCCAGTTACACCTAATGAGCCAGTTACACCTAATGAGCCAGTTACACCTAATGAGCCAGTTACACCTAATGAGCCAGTTACACCTAATGAGCCAGTTAACTCCTACATTTGCAAAGTAGTTTGCTCCAAAGAAAACGGAGCCATTAATTGCGTTGTTTCAGAATTAAGTAAGCCAGGAAAAAATGAAACAATTGTAAATGAGATTAAAACTGACTTTAGCAAATTCAAAGAAGATGAAGAGAGTTTAATCGTTACTATACTTCTTAACCCCCCCGAGGATATATCCTGCGATATTCAATGGAAGAAGGATGAAAAAGAAGATGATGATAAGACCCCTACCCTAGAAGTAACCGGTGATCAAAGAAGTAAAGATTATAAAGTGACTGCAACTTTAACTAACCATGAGGGGTGGACCTTTAATTGGGTGATAGAAGAGGTTGATGATTCCAAGATAAGTGTGGGGGTTGAAGAAAAAGAAAACACGACCAGCGGAGTTGCTCAAGATGGCACAGAAACCTCTTCACCAAACACAAAAGTGATCATTCAAAAAAGATTTAGTGAGGACTATAAAGTTTGTGGAACACTCACCAAAGATAAGGATCCGAATAGTCCGATTAAAAAGTGCGTTGACATAAAAAAACTTGAACCATCCGCGGTAGATGATAAGAAAAAAGTCCCTACCCCTTACTATCCGGGGCCTCCACAACCTCAAGCGCCTCCACCTATCCGGAGGTCCAGCGATACTTCGGCCCAGGGCATACGCTAGAAGTTAAAAACTTCACCATCAACTTTTAAGACTTGAAGCCTAGGGTTACCCAAGAGGTCTAATTCAGAGATGATCTCATCTTTAAAGTAGGGTTTCATGTGAGTAATTATCACTGGAATATTGGGTGGCATTTTGGAAAGTTCTCTCATGAGGGAGTTAGGCGTATGGTGATGAGAAACAGTGGCCACCTCTGCTTGGTTATTGGGAAAGCTTACTTCGGTAAAAATGCCTTTTAGATTTTTTATTCCGCGAGAAACTTCCCATATTTTATCAGTGGGACCAGTATCAAGAGTGAAGAGGAGGGCCACATCATTTTTTTCGATGATAAAACCCAAGGCATCCTGAGCGTGATTCACCTTCACGGAGGTGATGGAATAGTCTTCAATGAAAAAAGTTTCCTCTAAGATGGGGTTAATCTTTATCATGGGCCTATCTGGTGAAGGTATTTTCGTGAAGTCGGGCCAGACGATGTCATTAAAAAGATGCTTGTGAATAATTTCTTTAACCGTTTTGTGAGTATAAACCTCAAAGGCCCTGTCCCTTAGGGTAAAACAGTTGTCACACATGAAGGCCAAATCCTTTATGTGATCAAGATGCCCATGGGAAATGAGAATATGATTGATCTTAGCTTGATCTGGAATGGATAAGCTACTGGCCACGGAGCCGGCATCAATGAGGATCTTATCATCAATAAGAAAGGAAGTGGTGAGATGACCTTGAGAGAGACCTCCATGACCACCTAAAACTTTTAGTTTCATACAATAATAGTAAGTTCATTTAAGATTTTCCTCAATGAGAGTTAATCTTTTTTATGGGAAATGAGCTCTGTGTAAATCTCTTTAACAGGACGGTTAAGAATCAGGGCCAGGATCTTTGCTATTTGTTTGGGATGACTTCCCTTCTCCATGATCTCTTCGGCCAGTGCCCTAAGTTCACCGGAGGACTGATTCATTGACTCAGGATTATGGAAGAGAATCACAAACTCTCCCTTAAAAATGAGATCCTTTTTCACCAGGGGCCAGTCTTGTCCTTTAAACTTCAGGACCTGTTCAAATTTTTTTGAGAGTTCCCGAACGATACATATATCGCTCTTTGGTTTGGTGGTAGAGAGCTCGGTAATCGTTTCTTCCGCACGAGTGGGTGCTTCAAAAAAAATATGAGTCCCGTAAGCCGCCTCCGTAAAGGTTTTAATCCTCTTTCCACTCTCTCTGGGAAGAAAGCCATGGAACTGAAAAGGGATGGGTGGAAGCCCAGAGAGTTCTAGGGCCATGATAGGAGAAGAGACCCCGGAACAGGACTCTACTTTGAGCCCCTTTTCGTAGGCAAGAAGGACCAAGGGGTAAGCGGGGTCAGAAATAATGGGACTTCCAGCCTCAGAGGCCACATAGAGGTCCTCGGATTCTGCCAATTCAATAAGTTTATAGAGAGAAGAGGATTCCGACTGATCATGAAGGGAGAAAATTCTTTTCCCACTCACACTAATTCCCAAGTGATTAAGAAGCTCTTTGAATACCCGAGTGTCTTCGACTGCAAAGGTCATCCCTTCTTTTAGTGAGTGTAAAACTCTGGGGGTTAAATCCCCTAAGTTTCCGATGGGGGTATTTAAGAGAATGATTTTTCCCACTCTAAACCTCTTTTAAGTCACGTGATAAAGTTAAATCTCTGCCACCAAGGCCGAACCAACATCCTAAAGGAGAGCACCCCATGAGCATGAAGGCCAATATACTTAGAGACGCTAATGGAAACATTATCGTCCATATGCAAGGAGATTTAAACTACGATCATTCAGCTCCTCTGAGATCAGAGCTCCAAAACATAGCCAATTCAAACCCAAACTCTAAAATCACTATTGACCTTGGTGCCATCGACTTTGTAGGCTCCTCAGGCATTTGTCAATTTGTTGAAACCGTAAAGTCTCTAAAAGAAGGGCATAAGCAAATTGTGAATCTCACCAATGTAAAACCTGAATTCATCAAAATCTTTCGCCTCCTCTCCCTCAACGAGGCTGACTATATTGCAGACCTAATGGACTTTGATAATGATGAGACAAATAATCTTAACTCTCGTTTTGGTAACAGAAACCAGACGTTTGAGAACTAAAAATTATACTGAATGAGATTTATCTGAAGAGGGGGCATCGTGCTCCCTCTTCTTTTTTGACCTAAAGAAAAAGATTCCACACGAAGTTTTTCCTGAAGCACTTGAAAACGGTCAAAGAACCCACCCTGGGCCTCACCGTCTCCTGATCCACCCTCATCACTCTGGTACTCATCACCATAAACATCACTGGAGTCCTGGTACGGGGAGGACTTATCGTCATACTGACCGTAGCGTTTTTGATGATGAGACACTAAAACATAGGTCCCAAAAAAGATACCCGCATAAAGCCCTAATGAAGCACCTTGAGCGATGGCCCGGGAGGACATCCCAAAGGCCATGGAGGCCATACCAAGCATGGCGCCACCACCGGCACCATAGGCACAAATGGTGATGAAGGCCTTGGCCTTTGGTGGAATTTGTGCTTTAGCTTCTTTGGTGTTGATCAGAAAAAAAGTTAAGAGGGCGACAAAGAGTGTGGAAAGATTTTTTCTCATACTTATAAGAGTAATGAAGAATTGAATTTTTTGCAAAAGAAACAGTGCCATCCACAGAACTTGGGACTTATCAGTTTACCTCTTTTAAAAAAAATTTTAGGCCTTATCATACCCGACCTTTGTAGTCCTCATCTGAGAAGATAAAAAGTTTAGACCTGTGACCAAAAAGTGCTGATAAAAATTTCTGGGCCCCCAGCAGGCGGACCCTTTGCCACCTGGCACTCACCTCTGTGCCCATTTGGGAACTTTTTACTTCCCCTATTTCAATGATCCACCCCATCTTATCTTTTTTAATCCTGGCAAGATCAATCTGACCCAAGGACCTTTCTCTTAAAAGTAAAGGTGAGACCAAAAGGGGAATTCCTTCTTGATGAAATTTTTCAGAACAGATCAGTTCTTTTTTAATCCCTGAGAAATTCCTTAACTCCCTTGAAGGTTTTTCTATGGATGGGGCAGGGGCCATGGATTTCGATGGCAAGACGGTGGGCCTTAGTTGGGTAACCAAAGTGGGAATCAAACCCATATTGGGGGTAAATTTCATGCATTTCCTTCATGAAAGCATCTCTTTTTTCCTTAGCTATAAGAGAAGCAAATCCAATCAAAAGAGACCTGGAATCTCCTTTAACTAAGGGGATTTCATTCCAAGTTGATTTTTTATTACCCCACCTATATTTCATTGGCCCATCAATCAGAACAGTTGTTGGGATTTTTTTCATTGATGAAAAATGGCTTGAAATGGACTCCGCTCCTTCTCTCATGGCGCGAAGACTAGCTTGGAGTATATTTTCCTCATCAATCACCACATGATCCATATCCCAGGTGGTAAAAAAAATCTTTATCCCTTTCATTGAAAAGCTTCCCGTTTTTCGAAAACTTAAATCAGTGATTCCCATTTTATTTAAAATGCCAAACCGATCAGAGGGGTTGATTTTTTTGGAATCTCCCACATCAAGAGCCTTAAGGGATTTTATAAGATGTTTGAAGTCCAGAGCATCCTCAACACACACCCCTACTGCTCCCGCCACCACGGGACCTCCAAGAGGACCTCGTCCCACTTCATCTGTAGCGAGGATTTTATGAGGAAATTCTTTAATGAGTTTTAATTCTTCCATTTACACCGATAACAATCATCAAAAAATTTAAAATGAGTAACCAAGACTTAGCCCAAAAAGAACAAACGTGGGAATGCGGTTAAAAGTTTTAAGGGCCTCTTTCACATCTTTTTTATCACTACTGGTTCCAATATCATCGAGAACTTCATCCTCAAGTTTAGTCTCCAGTAAGGGCACATTAACCCTCATCCAGTCAATTCCAGCGGTGATGCCGTTTTTCCAATGCCATCGATTCCCCATCCCTAGACTTAAGCCCAGATTTTGTAGACGGATACCAGAGGATAGTTCGGCCCCAAAGGCATCAAGAATATCATCCCCAAGCTCTGCCTTAAGATCATTTAAGACCGCTCCGAAAATGAAATGAAAAGAGGAAGAGGTATAGCGTCTGGCGTGGAGAGAGAATCTTTTTTCTTCAATTTCACCAAGATTAATTCCATAGGAGGGGGCACTCATGGAGGCCCAGGCATACTCCCCTTCTAAGGTCCACTTTTCATTGAAATTATAAGTGTAGCTCAGAGTCTTTTTTGAGGGAACCCAACTGGTAACGAACTCATAACCAAACATTAAAGTATTGTGTGAGAGGGTATCTTCTTTTTTAGGAGCTTTGGTTTTGTTTTCGGTCTTTTTTTCTTTAACTTTTTCTTTTTTGGTTTCAGCCTCTTTGGTTGGGACTGTTTGTGCGTTTTGAATGGTCTCTTCTATAGGGGATTCTTCCTTTTTCACCTTCTCGGGTACCACACTAGAACCCTCTGTGGGATATGGTGGGAGGATGGGAACCAGTTGGGCATAAGTAGAAGTTGAGAGGATCAAAAATATAAAGAGGAGTTTCATATTTATTCCAGATGGGAGTAAAAAAAAGGGCCTCCAAAGAGACCCTTTTCATGAGAAAAAAAATTTTGATTATCGAGAGTAATCAATGGCCACACGTGCAGCTTTACCAGTTCTTCCACGAAGATAGTTATGCTTAGCACGACGGGACTTACCTTTAGAGATGATTTTCACACCCTCAACTGCTGGAGAGTGGAAAGGGAAAACTCTTTCTACGCCCACACCATCAGACATTTTACGAACACGGAAATGACCATTCATTTGACCAGGATGCTTCATGGCAATGCATGTCCCCTGGAAAACCTGAATACGGGTCTTTTCACCTTCTTTAATTCGAACGGCTACTTCAATAGTGTCACCAGTCTTGAAGGCCTCAAGCTTAGAAGCATTTGGATTCGCATACTTCTTTTCAACCAAGTCAATAAGATTCATAAAACCTCTTAAAATAAACTTCCATTCGTCACACCATGGGACCAGAGGGAAGGAAAAGACTCAAAAGAGTTTGTCTCTAGAGCCGAGTTAAAGGATCAGAGGCTCCTGGCCAGTCTGTCGCAATAGATAGCAACAGCTGATCGAACAGACAGATGATTATATCCGTCATCTGCTATACCCCAAATGGGACCCAGCCGAAAATCGGCCTGTTCAACAACCGGAGCAGTTAATCCCCATCCTGTACCAAATAACAAGAGCATAGGGGTCCCGTCAACGCTAATCTTTTGAATCAGCTTCTTTTCATCCCCATCGTCTTTTTCAAAATTGGCCCCCGTCACAACGACACAAGGCTTTTTTCCTTCAATTTCTGTGATCATTTTTATGACATTATCAATGGAATCAATAACTTGCGCCTCAGAAAGAGCATTTTTTCGATCAGGATTATAAATAAGACCTGAATCCGATTCCCAAAAACCCAGAATTTTTTTTACCATCATCTGCTGGTTTTTTATGGGCGTGATTAAAAAGTATTTTTTAAACCCAAAGGTTCTGGCGGTTCTTGAGATGTCATGGATGTCAAGATTTGTGACTGAAGTGGTGATTTCGGACCCATCTTTAGATTTAATGGGACCATGAACTAAACCAATATAACAGGGTACTGGAAAGGGCATAAAGATCCGTTGGTAAAATGAAGGGCTTAAGTAACCCGGTCGTTGGGAAAATGTCTAGGAAAATGTCACTGTAATCATGGGGAAAGGGACTGATTTGCCCTTTCATTTAGGAGTATAATCAGTTAAAAAGAAGAACTTTTAACGATTAAAATCAAGTGAGTTCGTGACCACTAAAAAAAGGTCCAATTTCATCATGGAAACAAACCCCTTAAACTTTCGCCCCCATGAACTTTTTGTCATTGCAGGTCCCTGTGCGGTGGAGTCAGAAAATCAACTCCGCACTATACTTAAAAGTGACAACAAACCGACCCTCATCCGGGGAGGGATCCACAAGATGAGGACCAATGCCAAATCCTTTCAGGGCATGGGAGATGAGGGGCTCTCCATCGTCAGTCAGTTGAAAAAAGAAATACCCTTCGATTTTATTACAGAAGTCACAGATGCCAGACAAATTGAGACTCTTCTTCCCGTCACCTCAGTCTTTCAAGTGGGGGCCCGGAACATGTACAATTACGAACTATTAAAAGAGCTCTCAAAGTACAACCGGCCAGTGATTCTAAAGCGCGCCTTCAGTGCCACCATCTCCGAATGGCTTGGGGCCGCGGAATACCTATTTAATCTGGGAGAAAAAAATATCATTCTCTGCGAAAGAGGAGTCCGCTCCTTTGATAATAAATTAAGAAATCTTCTGGACTTGGGTTCAGTGATTTATCTGAAAAAAAATACTCCCTTTAAAATCATCGTAGACCCCTCTCATAGCATGGGTCTTACTCCCTACGTTTGTGATGCTGCCTATGCAGCTGTGGCGGCAGGAGCAGATGGGCTCATCGTAGAAGTGCATCCAGAGCCAGCTTGTGCTCTTTCTGATGGACAACAGGCCTTGAATCTTCAGCAGTTCAATGAAATGATTTTAAAATTAAAAAAACTCGCCCCAGTTTTTGAAAAAGAATTAAGGTTATAAACTATGTCAAAAGCTCAATTCATCCGCCTGATGTTTAATGACATCTCCCCAAAGTATGATCTTCTTAATGATGTTTTATCCTTAGGAACTCACCGCCTGTGGAAGAAGAAATTAATTCGTCTTTCTTTGCAGGACAAACCCGTTTCTGCCCTGGATTGTGCAACAGGCACCGGAGACATTGCCTTCGAACTTAAAAAAAACTGTCCTGGATCCGTGATGGGAATTGATTTCTCTCAAGGGATGATTGACCAGGCGATAGAGCGGTCCAAAAGAAATCCCCATCAAGTGGAGTTTCGTGTGGCCGATATTGAGAAACTTCCCTTTACTGATAAGTCCTTTGATATAACCACCATCTCATTTGGCATCAGGAATGTGGAAAACCTGGATCAGGGGCTTAAGGAACTGGGTCGTGTGGCCAGAGGGGTGTACATCCTGGAGTTCGGAAGACCTCAAAATAATCTTTTTAAGAAATTATATTTTGGACTGTTAAAACTTTACGTGCCTCTTTTTGGTCTCGTCTCAAAAAGAAAAGATGCCTATGAGTACTTAATCTCCTCTTCTGAAGCCTTTCCTTCAGGAGAAGAATTTGTGAGTATCATGAAAAAAAATATGTCATTTAAAATTTTTGGATACACCCCGGTCTTTGGGGGCATCGCTTACATTTACTATGCCAGAAACGAGGAGCTTCTATGATTTCTCCTCTTTTTGATCCCAAAGAATGGAGTGAAGTCTCAATTTTTAAGTTTCAAGATATCACCCTACATAGAGCTCAATCAACGGGAGCAGTTCGGATTGCTTTTAACCGACCTGACCTAAGAAACGCTTTTCGTCCTCAGACTGTGGATGAACTTTTAAAGGCCTTAGAATGGGCCCATCGTCAGCATGATGTGGGAGTTATTCTTTTAACGGGTAATGGCCCCTCTACAAAAGACGGGGGCTGGGCCTTTTGCTCTGGGGGAGATCAATCTGTCCGAGGAAAATCTGGTTATGAATACCATGAGGAAAATCAAGATCCAGCCATGCCCGTCGCCCAGGGACGCCTTCACATTTTAGAAGTTCAGCGCATGATCAGGTTCATGCCCAAAGTGGTCATTGCCCTTGTTCCAGGTTGGGCAGTTGGAGGAGGGCACTCTCTTCATGTTGTGTGCGACCTTACCATCGCCTCAAAGGAGCACGCTGCCTTCATGCAAACTGATGCCCGGGTGGCAAGTTTTGACGGGGGATTTGGGTCGGCCTATCTTGCGCGGCAAGTGGGGCAGAAAAGGGCCAGAGAAGTTTTCTTTTTAGAACAAAAATACTCTGCCCAGGAAGCTTTTGAGATGGGAATGGTCAATAAAGTTGTTCCCCATGAAGACTTGGAAAAAGTGGGACTCGAATGGGCAAGGATCATTTGCAGTAAATCTCCTACGGCCATCAAGATGCTTAAATTTGGGTTCAACCTTGTGGATGATGGGCTTGTGGGACAACAGGTTTTTGCCGGAGAGGCCACCAGGCTTGCCTATGGAACTTTAGAAGCGGAAGAGGGAAGAAATTCATTCCTTGAAAAAAGACAAGCTGATTTTGAGAATTTTCCCTGGATGTATTAAATGAGTTCCTCACTTCCTCTTCTCCATGAATGGATGGATAGTGAATTTTGGAACCATGGGGCCTTTATCACTTCCTTAGATGAAGGATTTGTCTCTCTGGGAAAAGGCGGAAAAACTATAATTGTTGATCATTTTTTATCTACCCAGGATCCGGTTTTTTATCTTAAAAACTTTTTTGAAAACACATACCTTGCTTATCAACCTAAGGCCTTTGTGAGGGTACCACGGTCTGAATTCCTAGACTGGCTCGGCACTTTAGGCTACGAAGAAAATCCTCTCACCCCTTTTTCAAATGATGATGAGCTTTATGAAAAAGATTTTTTCCACTTAAAAAATTCAATGACAACAAGTCTTCAAAAGGTCGTCCTTGTCTCAAGAGAAACATATAAGGGATTTCGAGAGGAAGAGAGTATAAAAAAATTTCTTAAAAAGGCTTTCCTCTTCGGCACAGGAACCCCTTACGGTATGTGGAATCGTCACTATGGAGTGATAGGGAGTACACCGGAGGTGCTTTTTCATCTTCAGGATTTAACACTTAAAACCTTTGCTCTGGCCGGAACTTCGAAGGCCGGAGAAGAGGATAAACTCCTCCAATCTCTAAAAGAGCGCCATGAGCATGAACTTGTGATTAAAGATATTTGTGAAAAGCTCTCCCTTTTTATGAAAGATTTAACTGTTCATGAAACTCACCTTCATCCTTTTAAAACCCTCGTTCATTTGAAAACAGAGATTGAAGGTGTCATCTCCCGTGATTGCGATTTAACAAGTCTAACTAATACCCTCTCTCCCACGTCCGCTCTCGGAGGATACCCTCAGGATGAGTCCATGGATTTTCTTAAAAACACTCTTTATTCAAAAAAATACCCCATGAGGTATTTTGGCTCAGCTATTGGCCTTATGAGTCCGTGGACTAGGGAGTTTTTAGTCTCCATCAGAAATGTTCAGTGGAAAGAAGGTCTTGTCTTCATCGAGTCGGGGGGAGGAGTTGTGGCCGATTCAGAAAAACATCGTGAGATGGAGGAGATTCATCTCAAAAGAAATACTATTAAAAATCATTATCTATGAAGACCATATTGGAAAAAATATTTTTTTGTACGGGGGCCAGGAATCACGATCTTTTAAAGATCTTTGACTCTCATAAAATCCATTTTGAATTCGACGAAAGAGTGGCAAGTTTTAAGGCACTAGGGCTTTGTAAAGTTTCAACCAACCCTGTGGCCGTTTGCACCACCTCAGGAACTGCAGTTTCTGAGTGTGTCTCCTCCATGCTAGAGGCCTATTATTCTGAACTGCCTCTCGTTCTCATCACCGGGGACCGTCCGAAAAAACTTCATGGTACGGGTTCTCCACAAACAATTCATCATGAGGAATTAACGAGAACTTGCCGCAGAAGTTACGTTGAAATAACTCTTTCTGAACTCTCCACTCTTGATTTAGAACATTTGGCCTTCCCGGTGCACATTAATGTGTTAGTGGATGACACAACTCCTCACCAGGAGCCAACTCTTTTCCACAGGGATGTTTCATCTTTTGAAGTTTTCTTAAAAAAATATCATCGTCCTCTTTTTCTTTTCTCCCATGAAAATAAAAGTATGAGGCCCATCATTGAAAAGTTCTCTGAACAAGGGCTCCCCTTCTACGCAGAAACCCTCAGTGGAGGAAGAGACCTTTCAAGTATTAAAACAGAAAAAAAATTAGTGGAACTTTTCCAGAAAGATTTTTTTGACTCTGTCGTAAGAATTGGCCACACACCCCTTTCAAAAGTATGGCGTTTACTGGAGCGAAAAAATCTTCCGGTATTTCACCTTGATTCAAGAAACCTTCCGGCCCTCTCCTACGGAGAAGTACTCCCTCTGGGCACTTCTGATCTCATAGATAATGACGTTTTTTGGAAGACCCTACAAAACTTTCCCTCTTTTTCTGTGGAAGATGAAACCCATGGTGTTCTAAATCAACTCATAGAAAAATACCCCGGCTCCGAAATTTCCCTTTTTAAAAAACTTAATGACAACATTTCTTCCCATGAACATGTTTATCTAGGAAATTCTTTGGTGGTGCGCTTTTTTGAACTTACCCAAACCAAGAACTTTAAAGTCTTTGGAAACCGCGGGGTCAATGGCATAGACGGACAACTCTCCACCGCTATTGGTTTATCCATGGGGGTTTCTGATCCTGTTTATTGCATCCTGGGAGACATCACCACTTTCTATGACCTCTCAAGCTTAAGGGAGATCACGAAAAATCTTTTTCTTATTATTGTGAATAATAACGGAGGAAGAATTTTTGACATGCTCAATTTAGATAAGAGAATTATTCTTGAACATCAAGAAGATTTCAGGAAAATCTCCGAAGGTTTGGGGCTCAGCTATTCCAATCGAATCGAGGACCTGGGGAAAGTGCAAGTCCTGGAACTCTTCCCTGAGGGAGAACAAACCAAGAAATTTCTCCTGGAGTGGGCCCTATGATTCATGTGTTTCATGGTCTTTTAGGTTCTCCCAGGGATTTCTCTTTTCTACAAAGGGAGGGTGTGAGGATTTATGACCTCTACACTCTTAAGAACTATCCCCAGATAAACGAAGAGGATAGTCTTATTGGTTACTCTTTAGGGGGAAGAATCGCCCTGGAGATTGGAGATCAAATCCAATATAGGTGCCAAAAATTAGTCCTCATTAATTCACACCCTGGTCTTGAATCAGAGGATCAAAAATCTGAACGAAAAGATTTTGAGAATAAAGTCATCTCTGAAATGAAATCTAAAACTAAGGATGAATTTCTCTCTTGGTGGAATGGTCTTGTGATTTTTAAGAACGACAGGCCCATTGATACCAATGAGGAAATATTTAAGGCTTCCCTCTCTCTTTTTGAAAAGTACCGCCTCTCAAACCAAAAAAATCACCTTCACAACATGAAAAAGCACAAAGAAAAAATTCTCTACATCCTTGGTCAAAAGGATGAAACTTATGTGAAACTTTCAACTAAGCTTATTAAACCAAGTGGAATCAAAGTGAGGGAGATAAACTCAGGCCATCGGGCCTTCCAGCATGCAGATGAACTTCTGGATATTCTTTTAGATGAGAACATTTTATGAAAAACTTTATCCTCGCCTCAAGACCCAAAACTCTCCTTGCGGGCATCATTCCCCCGGTGGTGACCTATAGCTATTACTTATCAAATAATGCTCCTTCAGAGTGGATTTATCTTTTCCTCACTGTCTTTGGGGCCCTGTTTATTCAGCTTGCCACCAATTTTTTTAATGATGTCATTGATTATGAAAAGGGTGCTGATCAGCACAGAGTAGGTCCCACCAGAGTCACTTCTTCAGGTCTTGTGGATATAAAAACCGTAAAAAAATGGGCCATCACTTGTGTGGTTTTGGGAAGCCTCTGTGGTCTTCCTATTATCATGAGAGGGGGACTCCCTTTTCTCATCCTGGGTCTTCTTTCTTTGTATCTAACTTACGGGTACACCGGAGGTAAATTATCCCTTGCCTACCGAGGACTGGGAGAAGTTTTTGTTTTTCTTTTCTTCGGGCTTTTTTCAGTCTTGGGTTCCTATTATCTTTTTTCCCTAAAGCTTGATGGGGGTGCCCTGATTCTCGCCTGTGCTTTTGGGTGTTTAACCACCACTTTTATTTGTATCAACAACCTTCGGGACAGAGAAACGGACAAAGAGGTGGGAAAAATGACTCTTGCAACGAAGCTCTCGGAACAAAATTATAAGTTCCTGATCCTTGCCACTATTTATGCCCCTTATCTTTTTCTTCATTATTTCAGGGACCTTAAGTTTATTTATGGAGTCTTTATCGCTCTTATTCCCGCCCTTAAACTCTCCCATATCGCCTTCACCTACAGAGGAAGAGACCTTAATGAAGGGCTAAAGTTTTCTGGCATTCATTTGGTTGTTTTCTCACTTCTTTTGGGGATCACATTTATTTATGAACGTTTTTTATAGCCCCTACACTTTAACATCCAAGAAGAGAGTGAACCGCCTGAGTCCACCTGGAAAAACTTATGGTGTTTACCTTAAAGGGGTTCTTAAAGATAAAGTTTTTTTTGCTGACTTTTATCCCCACCTTCCCCTTGGTGACAGAAGTGTGGAGTCTTTTTTAGATGAATTTAAGTTTCAAGAACATCTCTATGATCAAAAAGTTTTTGACCTCCTCTTAAAGGACAACTCCTTTCAAAAGCTAGGGCCAAAAAATTTTTTTAACCACGAACTTTGGGATGGGACCAAGAATCCAGAGGCCCAGGTGGTGAAATACAAACTCCTTGGGTTGGATGATGTTCGTTTCTTGCCTCTTCTCTCCCAGGGTATCCACCTAAGGCTTGATAGCAATGGTCTTTTTTCTAAAGAAGAATTCCTTTGTTATTTAGATAAAATTCCAAAAAATTTTTATCCTTTAATTGATTATATTGAGGACCCTCTGAAAACTTTGGAATGGGAAGGCCTCACACTTAGAACGGCAAGAGATTTTATTCCAGGGACTCCTTGTGATTTTTTCATTTATAAACCGAACTGTGAATTTCTGCCTAAGACTTCTCTTCCCGTCATTTATAGCTCCTACCTCGGAGGAAATCTTGGAAAATGGCACGCTTATTGTGAGTTAATCACTCATGGTGACCTCACTCTCACCCATGGCATTCATACAGAGGGTTTTTATGAGGAAGAAATTTCTTTCTTCGAAGGCTCCTACAGAGATGGTTTAAAGGCAAATCTGTCTCAGGTTCAAAAGATCTATCAAAACTGCAGTGAACTTCCATGGAAGCTTTTATGTTCAATATAGATTTTAATAACCCGTCACCTCAAGTTATCTGCCACCCAAATTATGAACCTCTTGTCCCAGGGCTTTTAGAAAAACTTAAACCTCATGATTTAAGAGACCACTTTATTCTTTTCTCATCGGGTACTACTGGTGGAGGTCTTAAGGGTTATGCCCTTTCCAAAAAAGCACTTTTTGAAAATGCCAAAGCAGTTAATCATTTTTTTAACCTGACTCAACATGATACCTGGGCCCTTTCTCTTCCTCTTTATCATGTGGGAGGTCTCTCAGTCCTCATGAGGGCAGAGCTCAATAAGAATAAAGTCATTGATGCCAGAAATTGGGACCCTCTTCTATGGAGAAAAACGATTGAAGAGGTCACAGTCACTTCCACCGTTCCCACTCAACTTTATGATTTAGTAAAACACAACATCACCTCTCCCCGAGCTTTAAAATATCTTATGGTGGGGGGAGATTTTTTAAGCACATCCCTAAAAGAAGAGGCCCTTAAACTTGGCTGGCCTGTCATCAGGACCTTTGGGATGAGTGAGGTTTGTTCGCAACTTGCTTCTTCTAAGTCTCCGTCAACTGATGAGATGGAAATCCTTCCCATCCATGAGGTAAAGACCCTGGAAGGAAGACTTCTCGTGAAATCGAAGTCTCTTTTTACTTTGGAATTTATCTTAGGAGATGAGTTAGAAATTAATTACCACACTGACCTCTCTACTAATGATGATTTTTATCTCACCAAGGACCGGGCCGAAGTTAAGAGCAATCTTCTTTTTCCCATGGGGAGGCTCGGTGAAGAATTTAAAATCTCTGGGCACCTTGTGAACCTAAACCAACTTAAAGAAGCTCTGTATACTTACCTTCTTAAGATTGGGCTCTATGAAAAAATGGATTTTTTAATTGAAAAGGATGATAGAAAGGGAAATAGACTCATTTTAATCACGGCCCCGGAGGGGCAAAATGAAGACATCATAAACGAGATTAAAGAGCTGATAAAACCTTCAAGGATTGATGAAGTAAGAGTATCCTCCCATCTTGAAAGAAATGCTTTAGGTAAACTTAAAAGAAATTAAATCTTCTGAGGGACTTTTTTAATTTTAGACACATCGTAATGTTGGGCTTCGAGGCGTTTTAAAATCTTTTCATAGGTTTCAGGAGGAAGCTTAGATTCCCTGGCCATGATCCAGAGGTAGGATCTGTTTGGAACTCCAATCACTGTGTAAGAGTAATCATCCGCGAGATCAATAATCAAATAAGGAAATTTAAGGGGCCAGAAAAATTGAATCCTCCATTCATTCCCTGAGGGATCATGAACGAAGGCTTTTTGAGTATAGACTTTTTTTTCTCCGTTGCTTTTTTCCTTATTAAAGCTAAAGGCCACATCAATGCGCTCTTTTTCTTTGTTCCAGGTATAAGTTTCTACTGCATTGTGAGCATCTTTTTCAATAAAGGTTGGGATATTAGCAATCACATACCAGTCACCCATGAAGCGCTGGATGTCCACGGCGGTGACTTTTTTTAAAGGAGGATTTTTACTGGCACAAGACATAAGGGTAACCATGATAAAGAGTGTAAGGAATTTCATTCCTTTATCTTATGTCGTCCCTACTCCTCCATCAAGACTTAAAGGGCAAAAGTTCAGTACCCGGCCACTGGAACGAGGAAATTCATATTCTTTAAAAGCACCGCCTTAGCATGGGCCTTACTTTCAAGATTTCTCCTTAATTCCTCAAACTCAGAAGAATTTTTTGAGCTCATGAATTCTAAGTATGACTCCCAGGCCTCACGACGCATGGCCTTGATTATTTTTAAAACAATCTCCTCCTCAAAACCATTATCTAAAGATTTCTGATGAGTCATAAGACGATAGGAGCGCTTTAGTTCAGTATTAAGAAGAGGAAGAAGCTTGGTAAAAAAACCATTTAATTCAAAGTAATCACTTTTTATGCGTTCTGCTGAACATTCTTTGGCACCCTTTGAAATCCGATAAAGACTAAGAGGTAAGTCATAACTTATGTGAGCGTTCATCCCCAGAAGAAGGTGTGTGGTAGGTTTGCCCCTGAAGGTGAAGAGGTCTAACCATGGTAATGGTGGGTCTCGAGGATAGTCATTATCTCGGAGTGCACCTAGGTACATGTTGGCAAATTCGACAATCATCTGTTCAAGGCAGTGAGGTTGAGAATACTTGAAATTTGTAATTTCTTTTTTAAGCTCATGAGTCACGATGTAATAGATGCTGTTAAAGTAGATCTTTTCATCCCCATGCATTTTAAAATAATCATTAAGAAGTAATATCTTTTCCTCGGCTTCTTTTTGAGTCAAAACATTTTCAAACTGAGCGTAAGAAGCTTTAAGTGAACAAAACATGAAAATGAGAAACAAAAGATAGGGCAAGGAAAACTCCTAAGAATTTATACTTTGTTATCTATCCCTGTCTTAATTGAAATTATAGGGAGGGCGGTAAAAATTACTCTTAAACCTTCCCGGAAAATTTTAACCCTAAAATTTTAAGTCAGCTGAATCTATTCTAAAAGATCTTTACGCCACTTCTTGGTCATTTTCTTTTTTTCTTCTAATTGCCACTCTTGAATTTTTTTATGATGACCACTTAAGAGAACTTCAGGCACAGGAAGGCCTTCAAAATCAGCGGGTCTTGTGTATTGTGGGTACTCGAGGAGTCCATCCTCAAAGGAATCATATTCACTAGAGAGTTTATTCCCAAGGATTCCAGGCACAAACCTGATGGCGGAATCAAGGATCGCCATCACGGCAATTTCACCACCGGTGAGAACAAAATCTCCTAACGAATAATAATCATTTACATACTTTTCTAAAAACCTCTCATCTACTCCTTCATAACGGCCACAAATAAAAACCACATCTTTTGTGGAGTGAGAGAGAGTTCTTATTCCAAATTCTCTGGCCAAAACATTACTCCATGGCCTTCCACGAGGAGAAGTGTAAATCACATGAAGATCCTGAAGACCCTGATAACCCCCTTTCTCCACCACTCCTTTTACTAAAGTATCTCGTAAAATATCTCCCCTCATAATCATCCCGGGTCCACCTCCATAAGGAGTGTCGTCTACACTTTTATAGTTTGTGGTTGAGTAGTCTCTGATGTTCACAAAGTGAAGTTCAAATTTAATCCCTTCACTCCTCTCCCCTCTAAAGGCAGAACCAGATATTCCACACTCAAGAAATGGTTTAAAATACTCCGGAAAAAGTGTCAGGATCCAAATTCTTCTTTTGATCACTCTGTATACTCCGGCATAATCATGGTGATTTTTTTATTTTTAAGGTCTACTTCGGGAAAAAAAGAATCCACATAAGGAAGCACTATTTTTTCACCTTGATTTAACCGCACTTCAAAAAGGTACTGCATCCCATTGTCTGAAAAACTCTCAAGCTTTCCCACAACCACGCCCTCCTCATTCACCACATCCATGTCAATGAGATCCACGAGGTAAACTTCATCATCCTCTGGTTCTGGGAAGGCTTCTCTTTCAAGGTAAATTTCAAAAGGAATAAAGGATTCAAGGTGTGTCCTGTCTTTCATTCCCTCAAACTGACAGATGACCTTGTTTCCGAAGCGAATTTTTTCAATAACCCACTTTTCTCCAAACTCCTTCACCTTTGACTTTGAAGACGTGGGAAAGATCCAAACACTAAGCCCATCTTGGAGAACAGACTCCTCATAATTTGTGTTAAGGAGACGCAGCTCTGCTTCTCCCTTTAATCCATGGGGATGGGCCACGAACCCAAGTTTTATAAGCTTATCTTTTTCCATAAAAAATTAAAAAACCCCGAACCTATCTTTAGAGACAAGTTCGGGGTCATATGACTTGTTAAATTCCAATCTACTCAATAATTTCTAAAACTGATCTTTTTCTTAACTTGGTGGAAGCCGCATTAAGAATCGTTCTTAGAGCTCTTGCTGTTCTGCCTTGCTTACCAATCACTTTGCCTAGGTCAGATTTATCTACCTTAAGCTCAAGCACAGTGGTTTGCTCGCCTTCAATCTCCGTGACCTCAACTCGGTCAGGGATGTCCACAAGGGCCTTAGAAACGTACTCCATCAGATTCTTCAATTCACTGCTCATAATTACCTACTTTAAAGGTTTACCCTCGTTATGAGCACGAGGGACAATAACATTATAGCTTAATATTATTATTTTTGAGCAAAGTTCTTACAGTATCGCTAAGTTGTGCACCCTTGGATATCCAAGACTTTATGCCTTCAATGTTGAGAAGTTTAATCGTTTCATTGGATTTTGGGTCATATTGACCTAACTTTTCAATGAACTGGCCATCACGCGGGCTACGGGAATTTGTAGCTACGATCGTGTAAACAGGACGGTTTTTGCGACCACCACGGGCCATTCTAATTTTTACCATTGGGAAATCTCCTATAGATTCGCTTTGAAAATTTATGACGTTATAGTTCACGGAAAGGCCAAAGTCAAAAACTTTGACCTAACACCAAGGAAGTACTTACTAAAAATACTTCTTACCAAAAGGACTCTTTGGCTTCTTTTTTTCCTGCTGCCCAAAAATCTGCTGATTTTGGTTCTGGGGGGCCTGGCGAAAGCCTTTGACGGGCCCCATGCCTGGAATATTGGGAAGTCCTCCCCCCTTCATCATGCCCATCATACCCACCATCATCTGCCGCATCTGATCGAAGCGTTCCAAAAATTGATTCACATCCTGAACCGTTCGCCCGGCCCCGGAAGCAATGCGTTTTCGGCGGGAACTATCGATAATTGAAACCTCTTCCCGCTCTTTTTTAGTCATGGAATTGATGATGACTTTCATCTTTTTCATCTCGTTTTCCGCCCCAGAAAGGTCCCCCATTTGACGAAGGGCCCCTCCCATACCAGGGATCATCTTCATAATCGAACCAAAAGATCCCAGACGGTTAATGGTTTCCATTTGCTTAACAAAATCATTGATCGTGAATTTTCCACGCTCAAGGTTTTTCATCAAACCCATGGCCTCGTCTTGATTGATGGCCTCTTCAGCCTTTTCTACCAATGAAACCACGTCCCCCATATCAAGGATTCTCTTGGCCAGGCGGTCAGGATGAAATGGATCTAAGTCCTTCATCTTCTCCCCGGTGGAGATATACTTAATGGGCACTCCCGTCACAAAACGGATCGAAAGGGCCGCTCCCCCTCGAGCATCAGAGTCCATTTTAGATAACACCACACCTGTAAGACCCACTCTTTCATGGAAGACTTTTGAAACGTTTACGGCTTCTTGTCCAGTCATGGCATCAGCCACCATGAGGACCTCAGGGTTATCCAGAGATTTTCGGACCTCAACAAGCTGAGACATTAATTCTTCATCCACCTGAAGGCGTCCCGCGGTATCAATGATGGCCACTTCTTTATGGCGTCGACGTGCCTCTTCAAGACCAGCTCTCACGATATCTACCGGTTTCATGGAAAGATCTGAATCAAAATATTCCACACCTAAATTCTTAGCATGAACAATCAGCTGATCTTTAGCGGCAGGACGAAAGTTATCTGCGGGGATGAGGAAAACATCTTTTTTATTTTTATTTCGAAGATAGAGGGAGAGTTTACCGGCGAAGGTGGTTTTCCCTGCTCCATTTAATCCAACAATCAAAATGGGAATAACCGGTGGTCTTTTAAGATTCAGTTCAGAATTTTCTCCACCCATGAGTTTGGTGAGTTCATCATGCATGATTTTTACAAACTGCTGTCCAGGCTCTACACCCCGAAGAACTTTTTCTCCCATGGCCTCGGTTTTAACTTTTTCTACAAACTCTTTGACGACCTTAAAGTTAACATCGGCTTCAAGTAGGGCGGTTTTAACCTGTTTTAAGGTTTCTTCAATATTTTGTTCTGAGATTTTATTTTTTCCGCGAAGAGAACGGAACGCATCGGAAAACTTCTCACTTAAATTATCAAACATGCACATCTCCCTTAAGATAAAGATGGAAAAGTCTACACCATTCAAAAGGGATGAGACACCATGAAATCAGCTCCACTTTTCTTTAAAAGTCACGGGTCTTGGTTTGGGCGCCTCATTTTTTTGATCTTAACCAGGGTGTTTCAAAGTAAAGTCTGTATTTTTAACCACTTGTATCCATAAAGTGTACCCTGATGGCCAGGGTAGAAGGGGGTCATAGGAAAAGTTTCTCAATCAGCTTAAGCACTGTTTACAAGAACTAAAGCTCCCTATAAATATACGCATAATGAATCATGTGGCCCCCTTTAGTGAGAAGCTCACTAAAAAAATGAATAACTTTAGAAATTACGCTCACCCCATAAAATTGGGGCAGATTTCTTTTGACTCAAAACTTCTCCTGGCCCCCATGGCCGGTATCTGTAACATTCCCTACCGTCTTTTAATGGAGGACCTCGGGGCCGGAGGGACTGTCTCTGAGCTTATTTCTTGCCATGGTATCAATTATGGCAATGAGCGCACTCTAGAAATGCTCAAGATTCACCCTCTTGAGAGGAATGTGGGGATCCAATTATTTGGAGAAGATCCCGATTCCATGGCCCGGGCGGCAGAGGTAGCAGAAAGTTTTGGCCCCAAATTTTTAGACATCAACATGGGTTGTCCTGTGGCAAAAGTGGTGACCAAAGGTGGTGGCTCTGCACTTATGAAAGAGGTTCAAAGCCTCGCTCCACTGTTTGAGAAAATGCGCTCGAAAATGAAGATTCCTCTTTCCATTAAAATCAGGACCGGGTGGGATGGGAATACAAGGAATGCTCTAGAAGTTATTAAAATAGCTCAGGACAGTGGGATTGAGTGGGTGGCCATCCACGGAAGAACCCGAACCCAGCAGTACACAGGTTTGGCGGACTGGGATTTTATAGAAAATCTTAACCAAGAGAAAAAAATCCCTCTCATTGGAAACGGAGACCTCCACCACCCCTTTGGAGTGTCGGAGAGGCTTCAAAAAACCCAGTGTGATGCTCTCATGATTGCCCGCGGGGCCCTAAGAAACCCCTTTATTTTTCTAGAATCCCTGGATCCAGACTATGCTTCCACTAAAAGATCCATATTTCTCGGAGAAGATTATTGGGAAGTTATTAAAAGACTCCGCCAGTATTGTGAGGAAACTTTTAAAGAAGAAAGAACCATTCTTGTTCAGCTAAGAAAACTTGTGGTGTGGTTTGCGGCTGGCTTTCCCCATGCTGCAAGCTTTAGGTCCCAAATCTTTGCCTCTCAAGTTCTTCAGGACTGCATGAATATTTCTGAAGATTATTTTCTCTCCTTAGGTAGTTCACAAAAGTTCATTAATTATGACGAAGTTTTCATGAGTTCTGGGCACGGCTAAAAAATAACCCTAAATGACTCAAGTTTTTTCCTCACCTGCCGATAAGGATATGTGATTATTTTACTTTTACCACTCATCCTCACTGGCCTTAGTTTTGGAGGGAAAGCTCCTGATTGTAATGAACTTTCTCAAATACTTCTAAAATACGAAAAAGACCTCCACCAAAAAACCATTAATAATTGTAAAGAAGTAAAACTCGCCGAATTGATAAATTCTCAAGCTACGAATGGTAAATTTATTGAAGACAAGCTTTGCCACAATTTTGCGACTATTGAAACTCTCCTGGAGCAAAAGAAATCAGAACTCGCCGTTCTTACCGGAATTGAAAAGCTTAAAAATACAATTCAAAATTCAAAAGTAAAAGCTGATAAGGGCTCTAAAGAGGGAGGAGAGGACTTTTTAAAAAGTTTAAATACAGCGCAATCCTTGGAGCTCATACTCAACACTAAATTTATAGACGGTGATTCTCTGGCAAAAAAAATTAATTCTAACCAAACAAATCCTGACGAGTTAATAAAAAAAGTTAATGAGTGGTGCAAAAATAACGAAAAAACTCAGGTCGATGATGCCTGCGATGATAGACTCTTTAAACCCACCAAAGAAACTCGTGAGGAGCTTACTTTTTTACTTCGAAAAGATAAACCTACGGACGAAAAGATTAATCTATGGAAGAAGAAACTCGAGATTAAAAAAAAGAGAGAGGACATAAATTTAAGATACAGTTTTACTGAAATGCAAAAAGACTTAAAAGATGTTTTTGAGGCATTCAACCGTGGCGAGCGCCTCACAAGAGAGCATCTAAAAAAAATTCAAGAGCTTGAGGATTTTGAAAACGCTGATCAAAACTCTGTCACAACCATGTTTAAAGAGAAAGACCCAAGAATCATGATGGATAGAATCTTATTTTCTCTGGGGGACGCTGATTCGAGGATTCAATATGAGGTACAAAGTAAGTTATCAGTTTTTTGGCAGGAAATAAAAGAAATGAAACTTGGACTTACTAACGATCAAATTCAGAATTGCCAAAATGCCAAAAAAGATTTTTCCAGAGCAAAGTTTTGCCACAGTCATTTAACACAGGTTCAGGTTAAAGAAGAACTAGAAACAAAAGGGTTGGGTAAATTACTTGATGCTCTCAAAGTGTCTATAGATTACCAAGACAAAATTTCCAAGCAAAAAAATATATGTGAAAACAACCTAGATAAGAAAAATCTTCCAGATGAGGATTGTTTCAAAAATTTTGATGAAGATAAATCAAATCTTGAGAATGAAATCTTTCAATTAAACATCCTCAAAGATAAAATAGGAAGCGAGAACCAGGACCTCATGACCTACAGAAATTTTACTCTCTATAAGTGGCAGTTTCTAAAGTGCGGGACTAAAGAATCTCCCATGGACTTCTGCGAGGCAGGTCAAACGATTTCCAAGGAAGCCCTCATGACGGCCAAAGACAGTCTGGAGATCGCGGTACTTTTTACGCCAAAATCCGATGAAGACGAGAAAGCCGCCCATAAACTTTGTCATGATAAGGGAAAAGAAAAAAGACAAGATCTCGAAGAAAAACTTTGTGAGTTTTTTCATTATAAATCCTCTGGAGCATGCAATTTTAATCCTGAAGAACCCTCAAACAATCCAGGATCTTCCCAGGAAGAGACCAGGAATTCTGATTCCACAACTGATTCAGACAACTCCGTCAACACACCTAGAAATTATGCCAAAGAACGGGTCCGAGATGCCTGGATCGATGGCCTAAAAAATACGGCAGTTGGTTTGACAAATTTTTTCAGGCAGAATTCAATCAACAATCCTATGCCCCCTACCATGGCCCCTTACCCCTACAATTATGTTCCCATGAATCAGGGACCAGCTCCCATGAGCATATCGGACTCCATTCTTTTTAATGCCCGCTTTCATGGGGCCAGCGGATTCTATACGCCTACTCCTGGCATGCCCCAGTACTCAGATTTCAATCAATCCCAGATGACTGGGTCAAATCCTGGGGGTAACATGAATAAGTATTTTAATTATTAGATTCTTTTAAATGGAAACAAAAATGAAAAAAAGAGCAAAAAAACCTTCCGAATCAGCGGTTGAGATGCGTGAAATGGTGATGCCTAGTCACACAAACCCACAAAATACCATTTTTGGGGGAACTGTCATGAGCTGGATTGATATTGCTGCGGCCATGGCCGCGGCCAGGCACTGTGGACGGCCCGTGGTGACGGCACATGTTGACGATATGGACTTCATGGCCCCCATTAAAGTTGGTTATCATGTTCTTATTCAGGCCTCCCTTAACTACGTTGGTACCACCTCTATGATTGTGGGAGTGAAAGTGACTTCCGAGAATCCCTACACTGGGGAAATAAGGACTACCACCAAGGCCTATCTTACCTTTGTGGCCCTGGATGATTTAGGGAAACCCGTTGAGGTTCCAGAACTCCTACCGGAAACAGAGGATGAGAAAAGACGCTTTGAAAACGCTAAGAAGAGGGTTGAGCTTAAAAAAGAAGTCAGAAGGACATTGAAGAAAAGATAGAATACTGGACAAAAAAGAAAGGCCCCATTCGGGGCCTTTTGTGTGTGTGCAGGAAAATTAAAGAACTTTTTTATAGAACTAATGCTTTTATTAAACCTGTCTATTTAAGACATCGTCAAATAGAAAACACTAGATATAGTCTTTTTTTGTGTCATATTTTTGACAAAAATTAAGAATTAAATGACTTAACATTGCGCACAGTAGTGGATCCTTAAAACCAGACCCACCACTCACCTCAGAAAGACTACTTGTGATTCTTAAGAAGCTTTTTCTTACGAGCAAGGCGCTTAAGCTTAAGACCACTTTTATTATTCTTGGAGGCTTTTTTAGCAGGACGCGATTTTTTTAACTTTTTCATTAATCCCTCTCAAATTAAAAATTCGGTTGAGCTTATAATAAAATAAAGACTTTGAAAACGACGGGATCACTATGTGTGTAACTTATTTAATGATTTTTTTATCACTTTCCGTTTATGGACAAGCTGGACCGGCCATAAAGGAGGTCTCTGCCCCTAAAACGATGGAGGATTACGAACACCAATTTAAGGGGTGCCTGGAAAACTCTCAATGTGACGAGATTATGGGGAAACAACTTTCAGAATGGAAAAATTTCCTCAGTGAATTTAGAAATGAAACATTTCCTCAAAAAGAAAAATATCAACGTCTTGAAGAATTTAGGTCAAAAAATGGCATCCCTGTAGAATTCTACACCAGTGAAAAGTCTCAGCTAGGACCTAGTCCTCTACTTTTTCATTCCGCTTGTAAAAATCATAACCCTGAAAAAGGAGTAAAAGTTCAACGGGGTCTTTCTTTTATCAAATCCATCTCTAAAGAAAAAGGAGTCCTCTGGAGGGACCAAACGCAAATTGAAGTTCCAGTGGGAGAAATTTTTCATCCACAATTGGTGACCATTTTTTTAGATGAAAAGAAAATCAATTACCTCGTTCCCCTGGATGATCAACCTCTTTATGTTAAAGATAAAAGCCTCTACCTCTTGAGGGAAGACCATGAGGTCTTTTATATGCTGAAAATTTCTCCCCTTGGAGAATGGAGGATTGTTGATACCGATATGAATCAGCTTACCCAATGGAGTGAAAAAAGAAAAAATATTGATTGCCCTAAAACCTTACCTGAAAGAAAAAAAGATATTTTCCAGACAGATGTTTGTCAGGAAATTTGGGATGAGGATCAAAAAAAACTGATCCTTGTCCAAATGCAAAGGGGCTGTGCTATTTAAGAGAGGCCCTCTTTTCAATGAATCCTTTACCGGAACAAGCGGCGGTGGAGATTAACTTTCTCTCTGTGAAAAACCCTCGGTTACCGTTGGTGATTTTTATTTTGAGCCATTCGTTAGTATGGATCTTATAATAAAAATCATCCACCACAGATCCTCTCTGCAAATGAATACAAATCCCTTGGGCATCAGACTGACAGTGCTCAGAGGAGGTAAATGTTGTAAACCAAAGTGCACCAGCAGAGGAAGTCTGTATCGGATTCATGAGATTCTGAGTATTGGCACAGATTTGTGTTAACACCCCTTTTGTGGTGGTTTCAACATCGGAAAAACCAAAGACATCATTTTCTTTAGGCCTAAAGAAATAATTAAGTTCACTTCTTTGAATTGTTGTTGAGACTCTTTTAATTGAAGGGAAGCTAGATTCCTGACAACCCTTTTGACCATAATCAAAAAGATACTCGTTACCTGAAGTCACAATAACATCAAGGATATCCTCTTTATCAAGTAAAGCCCCGCAGATGGCATTGATTCTTTCATTGTCCTCTACTGTCACCATGAGGGGTTCAAATCTCACAACCTCATTAAGTGATAATGAATCTTCCTCTGCCTGTTCTGACATACAGGAAACAAAAGACAACATGAAAATTGAAAGAAGAATGTATTTCATCTAAGACTCCAGATAAAAAAGAGAAATCTTAGTTAAATTGTTCCTCAATTGGGAATTTCATGCAATCCCTTTATAAAGGAGGTCAAATTTAAAGGGCCTTGTGAATTTAGCGTTTCACCATTTGATTTTTGATGAAAGTGCTTCTTACTCTGCTGGCCTCAGAGACATAACTTTCAAACCAGAAAGTTTTCGTGAGTGTGATAAAATCCCCCTCTTCATTAAATACAAGGTAAGGATTGATCATCTTTATCAGGTAAAAATTGGCGAATACCGGGATTTTAAGAACTGATGACATGGCATGATGACTTAGATGAAAAGAAGACTTATGGGCGTGGTGAGTGATAAGGTTGTCGAACTTAAAATAATTATCACTCCCCCCCTCTTCGCATAAAAGTTCTAACTCCACCTTCATCGATTGAAGATAATCTGGGAGGGATGTTTTACTCACAAAGGCCGTTTCGGGAAAATAATCACGTCCTTCGGTCACTACAGAAGAGAATCTAGTCCCCTCCACCACTCTTCGCTTTTGAAGCTGAATTTCTGTCTTATCGTGGTGGAATTGAGGACAAAAAGTGATTTCACTTTCTTTTTGTAAAATCTGCCCCAGGATCTGGTACTGATGATAAAGAGTCCGGAAATAAACTCTTCGGGGAGATTTCTGAAGCTCTTTCCTCGATTGAAACTGAGCATTTTGTTGGGTATATTCTAAGGCCTCTTGGAGTTGAACCTTCTTTAATAATTCCTCAGCATAGGGTAAGACCACCTTAGGGGTAAGATGATTCTTGTGAGCACAGCCCAGGAAACTCATTAAAAAAATAAACATCAGGTAATTCATGTTCTTCCTCACATGAACTCCTCTTCGACATATAATCTCTCAACTTGATTAACCGCCAGGAATTGTAGATTATTAACCCATGAAATACTGGCTGATGAAATCTGAACCCGATGTCTTTTCTTTTGAAGACCTCAAAAAAAGACCCAAAAAAACTGAACCCTGGAATGGTGTCCGAAACTATCAGGCAAGAAATTTTATGAGGGATCAAATGAAACCGGGGGACCTGATTCTTTTTTATCACTCCTCTTGTAAGATCCCCGGTGTGGCGGGCATTGGAAGGGTTCATTCACTTCCCTATCCGGATGAAACTCAGTTTCAGTCTAAGTCTGAGTACTATGATCCAAAATCAAAAAAAGATAACCCCATTTGGTTTCTGGTGGATGTGAGCTTTGAGGAAGACCTAAAAAAATTTGTTCCTCTTGAGGAGATTAAAAAATATCAATTGCTGTCTCAGATGAGGCTCCTTCAAAAAGGTAACCGGCTGTCTATTATGCCGGTTACCGAGGAAGAATTTTTATTTATTAAAAATTTAGGAAATTAAATATCTGAAATTCACTCGATGGTGACGTAATTCCCATCAAGAGAAATTTGATTTGAGGTCACAGAAACAGAAACCTTCTTCTTTCTCTTATTATTCCGAAGAATTGTGAAAGTATAATCACCTTCCGGCAGAATCTTATAGAACTCAGAATTTTTAAATGTAAAAATTCCAAAATTCTTCACCACAGGAGAGGTTTGAGTGACTTCAACTTTACCAGAAGTTTTGGGACTTACTATTTTAAATCCGGCCCCATGATGAACGTATTTCATGTACTGAATCAAAGAATCACGATTATTTTTATAGTGGCGGGGTATATCAGAGTAGCTAGGCCACTTTAGGTGAGAAAGCTCAAGAGTGATCTGCAAATCATTGTACCAGTTGTAACTCCAGTCCTGCATCCCACCTCTGACAACGTACCACTGGGCCCCATTGGTAATCCCTCCGGGAAATTCAGTGGAGCTTCTCATATCAGGATTAAGGTCCGAATAGCCCTGAGAAAACTGCTTCACCAAAGTGTCCAGTGGGTGAAGGTCGTATTTTGAATCCCAGGGGTAATTAGCTACAATCGTGCCACCGTGAAAATTAGCGGAGAGAGAAAATTTCCTCTGGGCCTGAAAATTCATCACGTGTTGAGTCTCTATTTGGCGACCTTCAGTTCTTGAATCAGTGTCCCTTAAGATATCGGGAAAATTTCTGTTAAGATCTACAAACTTTGCATTGGCCCTTTGCTTTAAGTCACTTCCATCTGGATTCATGGAAGGCATGATAAAAATTTCGGTATTATCAACAAGCTCTGTGATATCCTGATCAGTACCATAATTCTCGCCTATTTCTTCGATAAGACTTATGGACAACTCTCTTCCAGTAATTTCATCTCCGTGCATGGAAGAAATGTACTTAAATTCAGGTTCAATCTCATCCTCTTCTACATTATCGGAAATCTTTATGACCCAAAGATCCTTTCCTTTGACTGATTTTCCAATAGAAAAAAGTTTCATGATCCTGGGAAACTTTTTTGCCAATTCCTTCATTTTCAAAGCAATTTCGTCAGAAGATGGATAGCCGGATAAATTTTTCTGATTCATCTCTTTCATATCGAGGTAGACAATATTCTTCTGATCCAGGTAAAGACCAATTCCTCTTGGTCCATAAAGCTCAAATCCCTCACTTGTCACGTGGTCTATCTCCACAGTACCGGCATGGATGAGTTCTTTAACAATCAGTGGATTTTGTCCGGGGATGTAAAGCTCCTCGTGAATTTTTACCGAGGAAAACGCCAAGTAACTAAAGGCAAAAAGACCAAGAAAGAGGAAGGGCTTCATGAAAATCCTTTTGTTATTGTCTTAATAAAAAAGATACAGCCTATTTCGTGATGAATAGACAGCTAAGTAATCATCATTAACCACGAGGTCAGAAAACACGGCAGAATATTCATGCCCCAGGGCAAACTCGTCAATGACCTTCAGGCTTAAGGGGTCAATGGAGCGGAGTTTTCCATCAAAACTTGCGGCAATGAGGTTATTTTTCCACCAAGAAACTGCACTCACAGGCTGGTCAGATATTTTCGTTCTTTTTAAGACTTCTCCACTTAGTGAAAGAAGGATTACCTCCCCTTCAACTGTGCCCAAAATAAGCTGCTCTCCCTTTAAAACAGGATGGGCCTGGACGTTAAAGTGAAAACTTTTTGAAATGGCCCCACTCTCGGGGTTAAGGGCCTTAAGGTCCCCTGAAGGTGAACCCGTCACCACCACGCCGCCAGCTAAAATAGGATTCAGATCCACATCGATAAACTTTGCCTGCTCAACGATCTTTGTTTCCCAAAGTAGAAGACCTTCTTGTTCTGATAGGGCACCAACAAAACCGTCAGCAAAACCCACAATGATTTTATCCCCTAGGATCAGAGGTTTGGTTGTCCGCTGAAGAGTGGTTGTCACGGGAACTGCACGTTTGTAAACCCATAGGATTTTACCCGTTTCTGCATCGAGGTTTACGAGCTGATGTCCCCTGAGATAAATGAGCATTCGATCATTTTGAAAATGGGGAGCACTCTCTATAGGGGCCCCAAGGTCTATGGCATATTTAAGTTTCCCAGTGAGGTAGTGCCGAACAAACAAGCGCCCATTGAGCCCACCATAAGCAATGTGGTCCTTAAAAAATTCCACCGCTCCTCCGAGTGGTGTTTTCTCATCATGACTCCAAAGGATTCGGCCGCTTTCAAGATCATAGGCCCCCATAGTACCCTTAGGACTTCCCATAAAGACCATGTCTTTAAAAATTCTGGGAGCCCCAAAACCAATAGGTAAATTTCCTGAAACGTATTCTGGATCAAGGTTTTTTATCCAGGCCAGACGAAAAAAATCTGATTTTTTTTGAGGAGCTGAGAATTCTATGGAACCACAACTGGTGATCAAAAATAAACAGAATAAGCTAACAAAAAACTTCATGGACGAAGGCTTTGAAGATTTTGAAGATAAAGCTTAGCAAGCTTCGCATACTCATCGTTAGGATAAGTTGTCATGATGTAATCAAGCTGAGTTTGGGCCTTACCTTTTTCACCTTTCGCCATATACAAGCGAGCAAGATCCAAAGAGATTTTTGCAGGCATAAGACCAGGATTTAGAGATTGTGCCTTTTGAGCGAGGGGTTCTAAAAGGGAGATGGCCCCATCAAGCTTATTAAGCTTTTCCAGAATCACCACCCTTTGCATGGTGAGAAAAGAAGCAGCTACGGGGTGCTTTATTTTTCCCTCCACCTCAGACAGTAGCTGATCCGCTTCTGAGTAAAGCCCCTTTTCATAAAGGAATTTCCCCATTTCAAGCAGCAGAGGAACCATGGACGGTGAGGTTTTAACAGTTTCCTTTAAACTGGAGAAACCAGTTAAAAGTTCTTGTACCGTTTTTTTATCCTCTTTTACTTTAGACCATACCTCGGTCTGAAATAAAAAAACTTCCTGAGAATTTTCTAAGGCCACAGTTTTTTGGTTTTGTTTCCACAAAAGATAGCCTGTGGCCCCAATGAGGATGACCAACAAAAGGCCGAAAAAGATTTTTCTCTTTTCGTAAATGATGTGGCCGAGATCGGTTTTATTAAGAGTTTGTTCAAGAGTCTGAGTTGCTTCACTCATTTTAGATCCTTTGGTCTTTTAAAAATACCTTAGAAGTTTAAAACTCCTCCTCGTGCGTTGTCAAAGATCAAAAGATTTCCTAGACTTAAAAGAATGAAAAAGAATTTTAAACAACTCCTCATCCTTTTATCTGTCTTCTTGATCGTATTTAACACCTCAGTTCATGCTGCCGATTTAAGAGGCAGGCTTGGGATTGGCGCCTCCAACCAACTGGCCAACGATCTTCCCGCTCTTTCCTTCAAAATTCAGCGCTACAAGACTTTTGCGTTAGGAGGGATCTTGGGGTTTCGCTCCAATGAAGAGGCCACTCTTTACGGGGTGGGGGTTAAGTTTTATCGCATCATTTTTGACGAACCACAGCTCAATTTTTACCTGGCCGGACTCTTTGCTTCGGAGAGTTTTTTAGATGAACAAAGGCAGGTACAGTCTGGTTATCAAGTTGATGGCACTCTAGGGACAGAGTTTCACTTTGCGGGCCTTGAGAGTATTGGGCTATCTTTTGAAATGGGGATCTCTGCCAGAAATGTTGACCCGCTGGGAGGTGCCAGCATTGAAACGTTGGGAGATCAGTTCTTAAAAGCTGCCTTCCACTTTTATTTGTAATTTATGGGTAAGTATAGTCTTTTCATTATATTTATTTTCTTTTCATCCTTTGCCTTCTCTCAGTCAAATGACCAGGTCATGGACGAACTTGAAGATGAATTGACTCCCGGCTCGGATATTTTTTCTGACTTCAATGAAGACCTAGAGAGCGCCCAGGTTTTTGAAGATGAGCGTTTTTATCGCTATGGCCGTTTTTTTTCCGTAAATTTCGGTGGGGGCTTCACCACATTTACAGGTAATCGCGGAAGGGCCTATGAAGATAATCACCCCACCTTCCACCTTTCAACTAATTATTTTCTGGATTTTAGAAAGGCCATCTCTATTGGACTAGAGTATTCAAAACACACCTCGATCCTAGACACTGTCGTCAACGGCTACCCTGACCAGGGAAGACTCGGGGCCCTCGTCACAGACTTTACCAGAGTTTTTGTGGGCTATAAGTATTATGTGGATACTTCTGATTTAGGAACGGCCATTACCTACTCAAATCCCCACTTCATCGGACGTCTTGAGTACTGGTATCAGTCCACAAAATTCATTGACCAAAAAAGTCTCCCCACCGACAAGGGCGGGGGAATCGGATCTGGTATTGGATTTGGTTTGGAGTTTCCCGTGGAACTTAAGGAGTCCTACATCAGTGTGGAGGCCCTTTATCATGTAGTAAATTTTTATGATAAATACACCCAGGACTACCGGCAAATTCCAAATGAATCTGACAGCACCTACGGGTATGAAGACCTCACTGGTAATGTGGTCTCACTGATTTTTACCTACAATTTTACCTGGTGATTTTAGGGGAACTGTATTTATGACAGTTCCCCTATGGAAAGTTTATCCTTTTTTCTTCTCAACTTTTCTCATTCTTCTTTCAATATCTGTAGATGTCCTGAAGATCAGATGAACCGGGGAATTCGTCAAATCAAACTCCCTACGAAGACCATTGATAAGATAGCGCTTGTAGTTTTCAGGAATTCCTTGGGACTTATTACTAAATAACAAAAACGTTGGTGGTCCGGCCTTAAGCATAGAGGCATACTTTACCTTAAACCTGACGCCATTGGTTTTTCTCACAATCACTGGGTTCGCATCCGTGAGTTGAAGTAAACACCTATTCAGTGCACCAGTGGGTATCTTTCTATTTCTGATGACAATCGTTCTTTTTATCGCCTCACGAAGATAATTAATATTTCTATTTTTTTGGGCAGAAATAGTCACAAGTTGGCAAAAATTTAACCACGGTACATCGTCTCTGAGGTTTTGAAGCCATTCTTTTTTCTTTTTCTGATCAAGGAAAACATCTTTTAAAAGATCGATCTTATTAAGACAAATAATGACGGACTTCCCTTTTTCAAGAGCGATATCACAGAGTCTTCTGTCCTGATGGGTGATCCCAAGAGTTGAGTCCACCATGAATAAAACAATGTCCGATTCCGTGATGGCACGAAGAGAGCGGTAAACAGATTGGGTTTCAATGAAACCTTCTACCAGCTTTGATTTTCTAATCCCAGCAGTATCCACAAGCTTAATTGAGCGCCAACGGTTCACCTGTTGGGCAAACTCTAAATGAGAAACTTCTTCCTGAGGAGAATTATCCCAGTTCTTTTCAATTTCATTTAAGATATCAGTTTCCGTATAAAGATCATCACCAACTCGGGATTCATCAAAAGAGAAATCACCCGACGTTTCTGCCTCTTCATCACTTTCATCAAAAATTGACTCCGTAGTTTGTCCGAATTCTACATAAATCTTTTTTTCTTCCTCGGTTAGATCTTCCTCATCCACTGATAAGTTTAAATCCACGTCTCCTGATTCCTGAAAATGCTTAAGTTCATCAAACATCTCTTCCGTTTTTTTTCTAAATTGGTTAGTTCGAGGATTTAATAAATCAACATCAGGACCAAAATAAAGATCAATATACCCCTCAATAGGGTCAACAGTTGTCCCAGCAATTTCTGAAACCAGGGCCCTTTGAGCACCAACCAGGCAATTTAGAAGAGTCGACTTTCCAGCATTTGGGGCACCAATAATCGCCACTGCCGCTACCACATCATTCTCTGGCACAACACCTTTTTGAAGCCCCTCTTCATGGGAGAGTTCAGATTCTTTAAAGGAGAGTGAGAGCTTTAATATTTTTTCCCTAAGATGATTGAAGCCTCGGTTATGTTCCGCAGAAACTCGTAACATATCCTCTTCATCTAGACCAAAAGTGTAAAAGTCATACTGGTCTCCCTCCTGCTTTTCGGT
>CANHIY010000017.1 GCA_947461175.1 Bacteriovoracaceae bacterium | reverse complement strand
TCATTGGGTTTAATCAGGTCTCGGAATTTCACGATAATGTGATTTATAAAATTCATCAAACCTCCTCCTCATCATCAATCTGAATATTGGGCCTTGTGATAAAGTAGCAAAATCTCCTTGATCTCTTCTAGACTGTGAGTGAAATGAGTCATCTGTTTTTCGGTCAGTGTTTGAGAGAGTTTTTTTATAAGCTCAAGGTTTCTGTTTCCGGTGAGCATTTGGGACTGAAACTCTTCAAAACATTTCTGGATCCTTTCTTTTTTTAGATCCGGTGGTGAATTTTTTGCAAAAATTTCTTTGAGATTTTGGTAGAGGATCATCCGCCTTTGAGCTCTTTTTTCGTCTCTTTCATGGAAATAGTCACTAAATTCAGAGATGATTTTTGTCTGATTCTCCTGAAGACTTCCAATCATATTTTTTAATTTTTTCTCAACACTTTTAATTTTTTCATCTTTCGTTTTTGAGAGAATTTTCTTGTTATCATCTTTTATTTTTTCGAGAAAAATAATCTGCTGTTTGGGATCTAGTTGAAGAGTTTGTTTCACGATGATCTTAGTAAAATCCTTGATGATTCGCAGATAGAGTAATTCCAGCCTTTCATAGTTTTTTTCAAGATTTGCCTCCTCCTTTAATTGGATGTTATCCAGTATGGAGAGAAGCTCAATGGCCAGGGTCTTCGATTCATTTAAAAATGTCTTGATGTGACCGTAGAATTCTTTTTTTTGTGATGAGCTAACCGGAAGCCTCTTCGAGGTCTCGTGGTAAATAAAGAAATCCGCATGTTCAACGGCAAACTTTTTCATACCGCAACCACTTAAAAAAAGAATGAAAAGGCTTAACAACACTCCCTTCATCCGTTACCTCCCGGTATAGTGTCACAATACAACTTAGAAGATAATGAGCACAGTTTAAAAAATTTATACCTGATTATGTTGATCAAAAAGCTGGTGAGGATTTGTCAAATTTGAATTTATTTTGCAAGCTTAAAGGATGAGTATTAGTGAAGCTTATCGTTCAACCAGTGACTTTAAAGAAATTCTGCGGATTCTTCAGCAATCTGGGACCCATGAAGATAATTTCCTTTGGCAATCCTATGGATCCTTGAAGAAAGTGGTTCCCATTTCTCATCTTGAAATTGACTTTGTCGCCAGGGAAGTTGTGGCCTGTTATGATCCATTAATCCATTCTTTTGATGATGGTAAACCAATTTTCACAAAACTTGAATTTCGTGGATCCATTTTCAAGGTTGATTCCTACAAGGTAGAAAAAAACACGGTAAGATTCTCTTTCCCCAGATTGGTTAAAACCATCGAACTACGGGGACAAAATCGTCACCGCTTTAGTCCCAGCAAAGAAAAGTTGGTTTGTCTTAAGTTATCACGCTCTGGAAATAAAAATTCCGATCAAGAACTCTACATCAGAGTTCTTGATGTCTCCTTAAGTGGACTGGGGCTTCTTATTTCAGATTTCAACCATTCTTTTTTTAATCAACATCGGTCCATTTGGCTGACGCAAATTGGTCACCATAAACTCATTCACCCCATCGAAGGAGAAGTTCTCTACCTCAACGATGATTTCGATGCGAAGTACCAGAAAAGAAAACAAAGGCATAAGAAAATTGGCCTAAAGTTAATGTCCGCCATACCAGGGCCAGTTTTTGAAAATTTTATTCAGTAGGTCAATATCCCTTAAGAATTAAATTGTTCGTGGATAACTGAGGATCATAATCCATCAAAACTTGTTTAGTTTTGCTAGACTTTTTCTTTCTACGCCGCAATAACTTGCCTGGAATAAGGATAATGACGGGCAACAAAGTCTTTCTCCCTTTGATCAAGATCCAGTTGAGTTTTCAATTTTCTTACACCAAAAATATCCTCAAAATTTAAAATCTTTTCCGTTATCTTAAGGTACATCGCTGGACTCCACTCGTGAGCATGAGGATCAAATTTATTCTTCTTCACGAATTTGGGATTCATAAAGTTTCGATAGATTTTCATCAGTTGAACTTTTTCTAAAAGTGCTCCCTCGTGCTTTTGAAACGAAATCGTCTCCCGTCTTTGTGAAGAAAGAAAATGCCTATACAGCATGTGAAGATGGTTGATGGGAAACAAAGGATTGGTGGGATCTCGTCTTGTTTTAGAACTGATGGTGACGTGACAAAGATTTAAACTTCGACTCCTGTATGCCTTCTGATATGCCCGGTGCTCATCCGTGAACAGGATTTTATGTTTGGTTTTTTTTGAGAGCTCCTCCATGATGTAGGTGCTCTCCTCGAAGACGGAATCTCGAGGGTAGAGTCCGTGTTTTAAGATAAGCTCTTTGTTCTTTATTTTTTGATCCTCCGTCATCCTCCCCTTGCGATTCAGGGGGGAAAAGGTATTGTGGTAAATGAAGTGAGACACTCTTCCCACCGCTGTGTTGATGTAGCACGGAGAAAATTGTGAATGAGTAAAGGTCTCGAATCCATCGTAAGATATGTCCTCCAAAATTGTTTTTGCAGAATTGTTTTTCTCAAAAAAAAGAGACTGCCGAGACATGACTTTCAATCGATCTCTAACCAAGGCTTCGCTGACCCTGAGATTTCTTGCCACAGAATTATTGCTCATGCCGTTCATGCTATAGTGAAGAATTTTTTCTGATTGGAGCGGGATCTTTTTTCTAAAATCCAGACTAAAAGTATTGGCGGAAAACTGAATCTTACATCTTTTGCACTTAAAGCGCTGGTTAAGAAAGGGTTCCTTATCTGTTGGAATGAAACCGTTTTTTACATAAAAGTGTTCTTTCGTTCCGAAGTGAAACAGGCAATTAGGATTTGGGCAATAAGGCGGGATCAATTGTAATTGATCAGCTATTTGGGTCATGGTGAGGAGGCTCTTGCAAACACATGGGGCAAGCTTGAGATTCCTAAGGTCCTGATAAAAGAGGTTGTATGCAGCATTGCTTCGAGCGATGAACTCAAAAAAATCTTTGGGATTTATCCTCAGAAGTCCGCGGACAATTTAAGAATTAAAAACTGTTTCATCAAACTGGCCTTCAGATTTTGCCACAATACAGCTCACAATAGCGTCACCGCAAACATTTACAGCGGTTCTGGTCATATCCAGGAGCCTATCCACGCCAATAATGAGTCCAATTCCTTCAACAGGGAGTCCTACTTGTTTAAAAACCATGGCAAGCATCACAAGACCCACGCCTGGTACACCTGCTGTGCCAATGGAGGCAAGAGTGGCCGTGAGGATGGTCATGAGGTAGCCCTGAAACCCTAGCTCAACACCATAAACTTGGGCCACAAAGACGGTGGCCACACCCTGCATGATTGCAGTGCCATCCATATTCACGGTGGCCCCTAAAGGAATGGTGAAGGAGGCAACAGAATTATGGACCCCTAGTTTTTTCTCTGTAACTTCCAGGTTAACCGGAAGAGTGGCATTAGAGCTTGAGGTAGAAAAAGCAAAAAGCATGACCTCATAATATTTTTTAAAAAATTTCACCGGACTTAATTTACCCATGACTTTTAAAATGAGGCTGTAGACCACCACAACATGGAGGACAAGGCAAAACAACACGATAAAGAAGTACTTTGCCATAGGAATAATGGCCCCAAGTCCCTGGGACGAGAATACCTTGGTTAAGAGACAAAAAACTCCATAAGGGGCGAGTTCAATTAAGATGAGGACCATCTTCATGATGATCTCGTTTAGGTCATTAAAAGTTCCAAGGATTCTTTTCCCAGCTTCTCCCGCGAGACTAATGCCAACCCCAAAGAGGATAGCAAACACAATGATCTGAAGCATTTCAGCTTTGACCATGGCCTCCACTGGATTTGAGGGGAAAATATTGACAATAACATCCACGAGAGAAGGAGCTTCCTCAGCCTGAAAAGAGGTGGATCCCTGAATGATAAATCCTTGTCCCGGGTCAAAAATTTCTGAAACAAATAGGGCCAGGGCAATGGCCAGGGCAGTCGTGGCCACATAAAGACCAAAAGTTTTGGAGCCTAGGCGCCCAAGTTTTTTGATGTCATCTAAGGATCCGGCCCCAGCAACCAAGGAAACGAAAACCATCGGCACTACTAAAAGCTTTAAAGAGGAGAGAAAGACTCTTCCCCCAATATCGATCAGGCCATTGAGAAGATAGGTCTCAATAAATTCTCCTGAGAGCTGAAAATAATTAATGATACTACCTAGAAAGACTCCCATGAACATGCCAATAAGAATTTTAATAGTGAGATTTGAACTTGAGTTTGTGCTCATAAGATGGACCGTCCAGTGCACGATTTTTTTAAAATGGAATAAAAATTTTTTTGTTTGTGGATTTGGGTCCAAAGAAAATGTCCTTTGGACCCTTTTAGCGTCGTTTAAATATTAAACTATCTTTTTTTAGTCATTTTACCCGCAGCAATTTTCTGCTTTATTTTGGCCTTTTTCTTGGCCTGACCCTTGCGACGAAGCATTTTAACGGCTTTACTTTTACGTCCAAAACCCATGTGTGATCCTTTTAAAAGTTATTTTGCACCCATTATTGTCAAAGGAATTTTCATTGTAAAGACCTAGAAGCTGATTAACAATGATTTGATAAAAATGTTCCACCTACAAAATGAGGGAGTACGTATGAAAATGTTGGTGTCTATATCCTGTTTGGTTTTAAGCTTTAACTTATTTGCCCAAACCCGCTCCATTACCCTAGTTAACTATGAAAATGAAGGAGTCAAGCAGTGGCTTCCTGGAACCATTATCGCCAAAAAAGGTGAGGAAGTGGAAATAACCCTCATTAATAATGTTCCCTCAGGCATCCATGGGTTCTTTATTCCAGATTTTAATGTCAGAAAAGAAGTGAAAAAGGGCGTGAAAGAAGTGGTTAAATTTAAGGCCGATAAGGAAGGACTCTTCTCCATGAAGTGTCATTTGCATCCTGCTCACGTGGGTGGTCAGCTTCTTATTCTACCTTAAATCTTTAAACGGGTCTTTTGGGTTTGTATTTACTCTTAAGACCTGTTAACACCCACCAAGCCAATGTCCCGATCCAGATCAAGGCCGCAAAGGGATGTAAAATAATGGATGACCAGGATTCTTGAAAAATGATTTTAGTAAAAAATCGGTAGAGGATGAGTAAGAAGATACTCGCCAGAGACCAGAATGGGTGGGTGAAAAAATAAAAAATAGGAAAAGACCAAATAAAGAGAACCACCACAAAAATCCAAAGATTGACTCTGTCTCCCTTGAGCCAAATTTCCTCCCAATGATTTTTTAGGAGAGAAATGTGTGACTGAAGATCTTCTGGATAATACCTTAAAAGATGCTTTTCTCCAAAGGCCAGTAAGTATGTTTTATTTTCCAGGTCCCAGCCCTTGGCCAGAGTTTCTTTCCATGAAGGAATATTTAATTTACTCCAGTCAAATTGTTTAAACATCCCAAGGGGCATGGCCATCCAGCCCTGAGACATACTGATGAGTGGGTGAGAAAAACTTCTCCGTATTTTTCGAAATCCATAAATCGAGGCCAGAGCAAGGGTTGGGTTTAAGCAGGCAATGGCCTCACCCAGAACCTCTTCTTTGCTGGTTTGTGGTAGCACAAAATAAGCTTTTAATTTATCCATGACTAATTTTCCTACGGAATTAAAAGCATGTTCTGTAGGAACCAGTTCAGAATCACCAATAATCACTACATCGGCCTTAATTTTGTCGGCAATTTGTTCAATCATCCACGGAATTGGTTCCCTGCCCAGAGGACGAGAAAGAAATGTGTGAACTTCCAGGAAAGGAAGTTTTTGCTGAAGTTCTTGCCACACCTGGGCAGAAGGATGATGACCGTGGACCAAAAGGAAGATCTTTACGTTCATTCCTTTAAGACCCATTTCGGAGAGATTTTTTAACCAAGGTTCAAGGTAAAACTCAGACCCAGAAGTCATGGGAATAATAAGTTCTACACTCCCCGTGAATTGATCCTTTGAACTGACTTGAGTCCCAGTGAGGGCATTCTTTACCAGTGTGTAGATCATAAGGGCAGTTAGACCAAGAGCCATTAATCCAAGCATGAATTTACCTTTTATAACAAATCATAAATCAAAAAACTTAAGTGTCCTCGATTAAACTACCCTTGAGATTCAGTGATAATGTAAAGAGAATTCCCAAGCATAAGACCCCACAAAATAAGTGGATGGGTTGGGCCTTAAGAGGAAATCCAAAATAATTTAAAGCAATTCCTGAACCCACACTGCTTAAAACTGTGAGGAATGCCAGCAGGGTCTGAAAAAATGCTCCTCGATTAAACTGTTGCCTGTGGAAGTGGACTAGGAGGTAGATGAAAAAAACGACAATAAGGATAGAGAAGGAGCGGTGAATGTAAAAAATGGCTCCTAAAAAATCCATGATAGTGCTCTGAGAAGCCATCAGTGTGTCTCTCATAAAATGATCGACTTGTTGCCTGACCTGAGTACCAAGAAGGACTTGGAGAAAAGTTAGTTTGACTAAAATCTTTGTGAGCCTGAGCCCCTTATGGTCAATTTCGAGAGTCAAGGCCGGGGTTCCAAGATCTTTACAGTACTTGTGAAGATAAATAAGACCAAAAAGAAGGAGAAGGGCAAGGAACATGTGGGCCGTAATAATAAAGGGTTTAAGGTGGCTGAAGACGACCAGGGCACCCACACCCCCTTGAATTAAAATGAGTAATAAAAGTCCTCCACAAAACCATGGCAAATTTTTTTCAAAATTTTTGACTTTAAAGGAAAGGAAAAAGAGAAAAATAATTAAAATGCCCAAGACCACCCCTAAAAGGCGGTTTAAGTACTCCGTCCAGGTTTTAAAGGGGTCAAAATCGGCAATGGTTTTTCCTGAAATTTTATAAATTTCTTTATAGTCTGGGGGCAATTCTGTAATGTCTAGAGGAGGGATCCATTGTCCAAAACACCGGGGCCAGTCGGGGCAGCCAAGACCAGAGCCAGTTCCTCTCACCACCGCGCCTGCAAGAATAACTAAGTAAGTTCCTAGGATGGAAAAAAATAATAAACGCTGAAAACTTCTCATACCTAAGAGCTTATCACGGGCCCTTTACTTTTACACCCCTTAGATGATGAAATATTCTCTATTAAAAGGAAATAATCCTCCATGATTTCTCATCAAATCATCCTTCTGGGACTGGCCCTGGCCGTTGATGCCGCTGTTGTTTCATTTGCACTGGGCCTTCTCCATGAGCATGAACCCGTCGGTAAAAAATTAAAAAATGGTTTTTTTTCTTCCTTGATTTTTGGTCTCTTTCAATTTGCGATGATCTGGTTCGGCAGTCATGCCGGATATTTTTTTACCTTTTCTCGTTTTGGTTATTATTTTCAATTTGTGATAGGGCTCATTTTTTTTGGAATAGGTTTTAAGTGTTTTAAAGAAAGTCTATCCTCCGAGGAGCGAGTTGTTGTCTGGGGAATTTTACCGATTTTTTTGCTTGGTTTTGCAACCAGCATTGATGCCCTTATCTCGGGTATAAGCCTCGGGGCCATCCCTTTTACCTATTTGATATCCCTAGAGGTTGGGGTGATTACTTTATTGATGTGTGCTCTTTTTTATCTTGGCGGACAGTTTTTTAAGAAAATTCCTGACCGATGGCTACTAAGGTTTGCGGGGCTTATTTTTGGATTCTTCGGCATTGAGGTTTTCTGGACCATGTTCCGAGGTTAATGAAATTTTCTTGCGACCAATTTTTTTAATAGGGGACGATGATGATTATAGACTTTAAAGAATTTAAACAGGCCTATTCTGAGCTTAAGAAAATTATTCATCCTACACCTCTCATCTACAACGAATGGCTTTCTCAGCAGTATGGTTGTGAAGTTTTTTTAAAACTTGAAAATATGTTACCCATTGGTTCCTTTAAAATGAGAGGGGCAACTTACAAACTATCTACCCTCACTCCATCTGAGAGAAAAAATGGAGTTCTGGCAGTCAGTGCAGGAAATCATGCCCAAGGAGTTGCCTGGGCGGCGAATCGATTTAAGATCAAGGCAACCATCATCATGCCCGAAGGATCACCCCTAACCAAGATTAGAAATACTGAAGCTCTTGGAGCAAAAGTTATCCTCCATGGAAAAAGTATTGAAGACGGTTTTAGTTATGCTGAAAGTCTCATGAAAAAACAAAAAATGGTTTTTGTTCATCCTTATCATGATCCGAAAGTCATCGCGGGACAGGGGAGTGTGGCCTTTGAACTCCTTGAACAGCTTCCTGAAATGGATTACGTTTTCTCATCTATAGGGGGAGGGGGTCTTGTTTCCGGAATGGGGCAGGTTCTTATGGGAAGTAAGGCGCAAACTAAAATCATTGCCGGTCAGGCAAGTGGTTGTAGTGCCATGGTTGATTCTCTAAATTCGGGAAAAATTAAAATCATTGATCACGCTGAAACATTTGCGGATGGAATCCGTGTGAAAAACGTGGCACCGGAGATGTTTAGATCTCTTCGGAAGGTGGTAGATTCATCTTACACTGTCACAGATGAAAAAATGGCCTGGGCGATTCTTCAATTAATGGAGAAGGCACGTGTTATCGCAGAAGGTGCCGGAGCTCTTCCCCTGGCCCTCTTTGATCAACTTTATCAAAAAAACTCCAAAGTCTTTAAGAATAAAAAAATTGTTCTGGTTATTTGTGGCGGAAATATTGACGTTAACCTTCTGGAGAGAATTATTGATAGAGGGCTTATTGAGTCAAAACGTAAGGTCAGAGTATCCATTCCTATTCAGGACCGTCCCGGGATCCTTCATCAACTGACTGGTGTTATCAAAGAGAAGGGAGTTAACATCCTGCAAGTGGTTCATGACAGAGATTCTACAGATACGGGAATCACTGGCACGAATGTCATCTTCACTCTGGAAACTAAAGGAGAGGATCAATTGAGGATTCTTTTGAATGAGATGAAAAAAGATTTTCCTCATTCAAGAGTTTTTTCTTAAGTTATACCCATCACATTTGAATTTGAGGATCTCAAATAGTGATGGGTGTCATCGAAATTGATTAATGCTTTTTGTGACAAGATTCTTCTGAGGCCTTTGCTTCATTTTTTTGATTTTTTTCGTCGTGGCAATTTTCCTTACATTTTTCTTCTTTTTTACAGCTATTTTTTTCGCACTTGTCTTTACAGCATGACATTTTCCAATGGGAACAGGAGGAGAGTGTGAATAAACCTGCAAACATGATAAATACTAAATTTTTCATAAAAAAACTCCAGGTTAAAGAATTGGTCATACTAGTATTATAGTGTGATTTTGAGGATCAACAAAACAGGAGTTTGGTGATGTCAATTATGGGCATTCTGGATGGTCTTTGTCGGATGATCTAAATATTCTTTGGGCAATTATTTTCAGTTCCTCAAGCCTTTGCAAGACATCTGGTTGTTCTAATTCCATTGGAAAATACTTCAGTTGGGGGTCCATGATGGCCCATTGATCCATCAGCATGATGTGTTCGTCAAAAGACATTTTTCCTACCCAAAGCGATTTTAAATCAGTCTTGTAAAAACTCAGGTGTAACAGGAGAGTGACAAGTCCATGGAGGTACAAAAGTTCTTTTGTGAAGGCCATGCCTCCTTCCAGTGGAACACCTCTAAAGATACGAAGAGATAATTTAAGAGCATCTAAATCGTTAAGTTCATGATGAAGAAGAAATTGATAAACATCTAAAATAGAGGATCCTCTTTCGGCCATGGCCGAGGCCAGATGCCTGATCACGACTTTATTCCATCTTTCTGCATTCATGTGGCCAGAAATCAGTTCTGAACAAAGGGCAAGACCCTCTTGTAAACTGGTTGTTTTTGGGCTCCAGATTCCTAACCAAGGATTATTTTCCTGATATGCTCCATTAAGTGAAGTGCCCAGATGTGCCCATCCTTCGTGAACGAGAAAAATATTGAGTTGGCCTTGAGAATATACCTTGTGGGGATTAAGTTTTAGTGTTCTCCTTCCCGCAGACGAGTCAGACAGTAGTGAGTGAGAGTACTTCACTTCAAAGTCATCCGGATGGAACACCTCGGAGAGCTTTATTTTCAAATACTTTAGTCCCTCCTCAGCGGAAATATTCTCAGACACTTTTTCAGGTAGAAGATCTTTTTGTATTTCTTTTAGAAAGTTTGAAAAATGAGGGGACAACGAGATGTCATCTGAAGTGCCGTAAAGTTTTAGGCAACCATCATAGAATGCCCTCTTACCAAAATTTTCCATCATATGAAGAAGAGTCTCATACTCATTAAGTCTGTCGGAGAAGGTCTTTTTTAATTGATGAGGAATGTCGGCCATGAGGAGTTTTTGAAAAAGAGAATTGATCTTTCTTTTTTTGTCCCCGCCATCCACAGAAAAGGGATGAGCATGGTCACTTAGATGGGAAAGAAAATTTCGGTGTTCGGGAAAAAGAAGCAGAAGCTCATCTAAGGGGTAGCGGGGGTGACTTAAAAAGCTTAAGTCCCGGGCAATGGCCTTTAATTCAAGGGAGAGGTCTATGACTTGTTTTTTATCCATAACGATTTCTTTTCGGTAAGAAAAGGTCAGATTTTAGTTTTAAAACAAGTATTAAAATAAAAAGGGATCGTTTTTTTAATGGGTGACTAAAAATGCAAAAGTGTCTTCTTTTAATCTCACTTCTTTTCTCCATCTCTCTTCCTTTTGATGTCTTTTCATGTGAACTTCCGAAGGAAGAAAAAATACGGATCGGCTGCTCTTATGATTGTCACTTTATCTACCGTTTTCGTTTAAACCTCCTGGCACTTAAGAAGGGTTATTCACTGGAATTTGTAGACCTAAGAAATGAGAGGAATTTTAACAAGAGTTTAAATGAAATAGATGGAATCCTTCTTCCCGGAGGAGCGGATATTCATCCCCTTTACTATCTGGATTCAGTCTCTTCAGAACTAAGAGAATACACGAAAAATCACCTTCATCTGGTGAAATTTTCTAAAGAGGGAAGAGAGAGAGATCCCTTTGAATATTTACTGGTAAAAAAATATTCTGAAGACGAGTCACTAAAAAATGTGCCCATGCTTGGAATTTGCAGAGGGATGCAAATGATGGCCGTGGCCCAGGGGATACCTTTATATTTAGATATTAAATCGGAGCTTGGTATCAGAAACCGTTATAACAGATTTGATCAGATTGAGGTGACCTCTCTGCCAGATTCAACATCTCATTCATTAATGCAAACTCTTTATCCTAAAGATTCTTTCAAGGGTTTTAAACTCCATCATCAGGGAATTAGAGTGCCCTATTATAATCAGCACAGTTCTGATTTCCCTTTAACAAGAGTCAGTGCTTATTCAAATGATGGAAAAATTGCTGAGTCAATAGAATATCTTCATCGTCCGGCGATTGGAGTTCAGTTTCATCCTGAACGCTCTTTTTCCGAGGCATCTGACCCAATATTGGGTTGGTTTTTAAAGAAATCTTGTGAAAAAAAATATTCTTCTCTTTTGTTAAGGCCAATGAATTCAGTTAAGGAATAAAAAAATGAGACGCTGGTTTTTTTTTCTCTTCTTATCCGTAAACGTATTTGCCAATATTCACCTCGCTCCTCCCGATTTTAATCAGGACGGTGTCAGGAATATTTACGTTGATTTTAAAAGTGCTCATTATGACTTAAGTTATGATGTTGTTTGGAAAAGAACCAAAGTAAAATCTGTTATAACATTTTTTGCTGAAGTAGAAGGATATCCGATTTTTGATCTTGTTCCTGAAGCCAAAAATGCCTTTTTGGACGGATTGCCCGTCTCAATTGGTGAAACAACTTCTCCTTCGGGCTCAAAGATACGTCGGGTCAACTCTCCCGTGGGACCAGGTCTTCACATTTTAACCCTAGAAAATTCAGTAAAAGAAAATGTGCGCTACAACCCCGTTTCAAAATCAGTCTCCAGCGCTTTTTGGATCAGAGATTTAAAAGAGAGAAAGTTTTTAGAACAGTATGTGCCATCAAATTTTGAGTATGATCAGTACCAGATGACCCTCACCATCTCATTTTTGGGGATAAAAAAGGCAAGGCAGGATATTTTCACGAACGGAGAATTAACAAAAACTTCTCCTCATTCTTATCGGATTGTTTTTCCTCATTACTTTACAGTTTCCTGTCCCTATTTTCATACCACCCCAAGGGGACAAAAAAAGAAGCTTCAATTTGATTATACTTCCATCAATGGAAGAGTAATACCAGTGACTGTTTACACCTCCTGGTGGTCATCTCCCCTGAAGTTTAAATCCCACATTTTAAATATTTTTAAAGAACTTGAAGCTGATTATGGACCTTGGGCCCATCCCTCTTTTTTGGCCTATGAAACTCTTCCGGGTACTGGAGGTATGGAGCACTCCGGGGCGACCCAAACTTCTCTTGGGGCCCTTGATCATGAAATGCTTCACTCTTATTTTGCCAAGGGTGTGATGCCTGCGGATGGAAATGCTGGCTGGATGGACGAGGCCATCGCAAGCTGGAGAGATTATGGGTATCAACGTAAAATTCTTCCTGATTTTTCGGGCAGTAACCTTGGGAAGGCATCTGTATATCAAAGACATACTGATTCCAGGTCCTACTATCTTGGAAGAGAATTTATGGCCTATTTGGATTATCGGCTGCAGGATGTGGGAGGCCTAAAAGCCTTTCTTAAGGGCTACTTTGAGGCTTATAAACACACGGTTGTGACCCAGGAGCATTTTAAAAATAACCTGGAGTTTTTTTCTGGAATTGATTTTACCGAGACTTACAACACCTACATTTGGGGAGAGAACGATCCAAAGAACAGGGAACCAACCATTCACCCCGTTCATAAGAAATTAACTTCCAGGGAGCTTTTACTGCTGCTTTAAATCCTAACCCACATTCTCCGAGTGGTTATTTTTACACAGTTTAAACTGATCTTCTCTCTTTGAAGATGAATATTGTTACTATCATTTTCATGAAAATCTTCTTTATTTTTTTCTTCATTTTGGGGAATACCTCTTTTGCTTCAAATGACCCAAGAGAATTGCCTGATACAAATTTTCTTTTGACTCAAACCTCTTCCACGAATCCTTATACAGTTCCAATCTATGTTAATGAAAAGGGAGAAATTTCCCTTTTCAGTTCTGGGTCTAGTCTGTTTTCTTTTCAACCCATTCTTCAAACTGGTCTTGGGGCAGGGGTGATTAAGTACGTACGGCCTGTGTTTTCAAAACAACTGATGATGGATCCCATAAAAACAAATTCAGGCTGGATCGAAGAAAAGCGCGTAAGGTTGGAGCTTGGTTTGGGTCTTAATGCAGTGAAATCTCATTTTTCTCTGGGGCTCATCCCTTTTAAGGGGGCCCTCCATACCACCATTTCACATAAAGATGACCTCAAGGTTCAATCCATTCCACTTTTATTGCCCACACAATTAAGTGAACTCAAAGATTGGAACATCCGGGATCAGGGCATTTATCAGACCTACGGTGGAGTGACCGCCTTTGCCAATGTGGGGGTGGGGCCGGTTAACATAGTAAACCTTAGTTTTGGACTTCAAAACCAGTTTATTGTTTCCCTTCAAAAAATCACCGACGAGGAAGTTCTTTTGAAAATCAGTGAAGAAGACCTTAACCGCCGTCAGTTTATCTTTGGTCCCCTTCTCTCTACGGCCACCTTCGGGACTTTCCAGGGTAAGAGATTTTCCCTGGAGTTTATCCTGAGCTTAAAAGAGCCAGAGCATGTGACTTTTTATCAAAAGGCCCTTGCAGGTGACCTCTCCTATGTGCAAGAGCGCCTTCCCTTTCATCGTCAAAAATTTATCTGGGAAGGACGTGAGAAGCACTTCTATCTTGGGATTCCCATGCTTGCAGGTAAATTAACCAAAAGAGGGCAGTATGACCTTCAGGAGGATGAGAAAGAGGCACAACTTGATTTTAAAAGTAACAGGACTACTGGATTTTTCACCCCACTGAGAAACCACCGTGATCTGATTCTTCAAACAGATGAAGATATTATTTTTGTATGGTCTAGTGAAATGACCAAAACAAAGACAGAGATTTTTAAACAGAGATTTTTAAATCTTGGCCGTATCCTGGGTCTGAGTGGCTTTGGTAGAGAAATTCCTGGAGAGGAGTCTCTGGGAACGGTTGTGACTCAAATCATTGTTCAGCTTAAAAAAGAGGAATTAACCTCTCCCTTAACCAGACCTATTGAGTTTGAGAAAAACCTTCGCTCAAGGTGTGCTGAGATGGAACTACCCTGTCAAAGTGAGAAACAACTAAGGAAACTTCTTCAAAAACTCTCTCATCTGATGGAGAGGCCCTGGGAGGAGGTTAAGGATGAGTGGGGACTTTTCTTCATGGGAGAACCCGCCCTTATTTACGCCGCTGTAAAGACCATGGAGGTCAGAAAAGAGGTCTATTTTAAATTTCTAAGTGACAGATTTCAGTCCATGGAAGGCATCTCAATCATGGGTTTAGACAAAGCTTGAACAAACTCATTCTGCTTCTTATGCTGTAGGCGGATTAATGAGACACCTATATAGAGGTGTACTTATGAAATTTTACAATATTCAGACCGTTTCCCAGATCTGTGGACTCTCCACCCACTGCATACGTGCCTGGGAAAAACGATATGGTGCGATAAAACCTTCAAGATCTGAAAATGGAAGAAGGCTCTACTCTGAACATGAATTAAACCGTATCCAAATGCTCAGTAGGCTCTCTGCCCTTGGAAATTCCATCTCTCTGATCGCTAATCTTCCTGATTTAGAGTTAGAAAAGCTCCTAGACAAAATGACCCAAGGAAGAAGTCCAGGCAACGTGGTGGCGAGCACCGTGACAAAAAGCTTGGTGGATCCCAAAATTTATTTAAATAATCTTTTCATGGCCCTTAATGCCTATAAGCTTGATATTTTAACCCATGAGCTTAACAAAGCTTCTATGGATCTATCTTGCAAGGATTTTGCCCTTGAAGTTGTGGCCGCCCTCTTTAGAAAAGTTGGAGAGTATGTTCATGACGGCAGGATGAGTATTGCTCAGGAGCACACTCTCTCAGCTATTACAAAATTTTTTATCGGTCGAAGAATCGCTCAACATTACCGCTCTGATAGTAATTCCAAGTTTAAAGTTCTCTTGGCCACTCCCAAGGGAGAGCATCACTGTATTGGGCTCATGCTTGCAAGTCTATTGATGGCAGAACATCAAGTCAGCTTTGTTTATCTTGGAGAAGATCTTCCTGAAGAGTCCATCGCAGATGCGGCCAGGGCCACGTCATCAAATGTGGTTCTCCTTGCTGTGAGTCCGGCCTATTACTTTTTAAACAAAAACATCAACGATGTGTGCATGAACATCAGAAGGTCCCTTCCAGCTGAAACTGAAATTTGGGTAGGAGGAAGTGTGGGTGGTATTACCGGAATAACCCTACGGGATGGTAAAGTAACCACGTTCCCTCAGCTTTGTCTTTTAGATCAAAAACTAAAAGGGCTGGCAGAAAATCGTTCCTTCTAAGCTATTCTTCTTGCACTTGAATTTTTGTTACCATGATTTTTTACTCGGCTTTTGTGATGTAGTGGGAAATAACCAAGACCAGAAACAAGAGGGCCATCATGGAACTGAGATAAGTTAAATAAATTCTCCATTTAGTTCTTTGTAAGCTTATATTTTGTGTCTTTTTCCTGGCGTTATAGGCCACAACAAAAAAACCCACTGAAAAAATAAGATGCATCAGGTGATCAGAAGCCGAGAGTTGCAAAAATCCAGGTGCTACTTTTTGGATTTTTTCATCGGATACAAGGTCAACCCCTGGGGGACCCTCTACCCCAAAAAGATATCCCAAGAAGGCGTTTAAAAGATAAAAAAGTCCAAGACCCAAGGCCACATAAAAAACTCTCCTTCGTTCCATCGTGAGACCACTCCACACAGCGGTGATTCCGGTGAAAACCAGGATAAAACAATGGACTATTGTGAGAGAAAGACCCATAAACCCAGGTCTAAAGAGTCCCAGAAGACCCAAAAAAATCATGATCATTCCAAGTTCTAGCTCAACCCCTTGGGAAGAGTCATACCTGTTCTTTTCGCTTTGATTATTTTCTATGGGGGCGGGGTGTTTAGGGTAAGTGAGTTCCATGTGATTTCCTCCCGTTGTCCAAAGATTATTTTAGACTCTTGGGGAGGAGTGTTCACATGAATTTAAGATGAAGAATCTTAGCGGCCATGCCTTTTTTTATCAGAGATATAGACAAAGGTCTTTAGGACTAAAAATGCCACACACAGGACAACGATCAGAAACCACGTGGGAAAAATCGCTTGGTCCTTCTTTGGATGACTAATAGGGTGAACAAAAATGGAGGACTCAGATTTAAAGCTTTCTGTTTTAGTATTCGTTTCATTCATGATCATTTCCTCATATTAACGATAAAGAGACTCAAGAACCACAACTGCCGCATAAATGAAGGCCGATACAGGGATAAGCGCAATAAACTTAAGCCATCGGGTTTCTTCTTTGAGGTGCATGTAAAACCAACCTACAAGACCGGCCTTACCTAGGGCCAGGACAGTGAGGGCCGAACCTTTTGCAAATTGTGAGATGGACATCCCTGGCACAAAGAGCTCAACAACCGTAAGGATTGTCAGTAACAAAAATATAATAAAGTATTCCGCTTTATGGCTTTTGTGCGGATGAGAACTGGCATCGCTCACAAATATCTCCTTTCATTAAATTGATTTTTTTGCGTTTATTATTAATCCCACATCAATCATGAGTTTATTTATATCATCTTTCTCCGTTGAATAGTATCCCCGGATTTGTCCCCTTTGATCCACTAATACGAGCTTATTTGAGTGGGCCACATCCAAAACATTTCCGGCCAATTCTTTTTCTCCTAATGGAACCTTAAACCCATCCACAAGAAGTTTCTTAGTGTCTTCCAGGGGAGCAGTAAGAAAACGCCAGACGTTTGGATTAGCATTCATTTCTCTGGCCTTAGCGTAGAGAACTTCTGGGGTATCATTCTCAGGATCTACACTAAAGGAGACTATCGCCGCTCGGTCGATAACCCCTCTCATGCGGTGCTGAACTGTTTTAACTTTCTCTAAAAGTTTCGGGCATACAGTCTGACAACTGGTGAAGATGAAATTGGCCAGGTAAACCTTACCTTCTAAGTCCCTGCTCCCAAAAGGTCTTCCGTTTTCGTTAGTAAATGTAAAATCAGGAACATTCCCTAAAACAGGAAGGGGGTCAGGCAGTTGCCTTTGAATACTCTTTAAAATGGGAAAAGCAAAAAGGAATGAAACAGCAAGTGCCCAAAAGAGCTTTGAGGAAACCATCTTTTCAATCAGATGGTGGTTTCTTTTGCCTGAAGGGATTACTGTTTCCATAAAAATCTATTCCTGAGTTTTGGCCAGGAATGCCTCTCTTTTAGTGACGTCTTGTTTAAACTCTCTTAGATAGTCCACATAGTAGGCCAGGGCCCAGAGCTCTTCATCTGTTACGACATCTTTCCAACCCGGCATTCCAGATCCATTGACTCCATACATAAGACGAATAACGATGGATTCAACATTCGAGATGCTTCTCAACGGATGATAAGTAAAATCTGGTGGGATAACCTTATAGTTGTACTCACCATCTTGAGGTTTTAACTGATAAAGATCTGCCGCAAATTCCTCTGGTTTAAGAGGAGCATTGTTGATTTCAGTATTGTAGGCAGAGATCGTTTCTTTGTTTTCATACCCTCGGTGGCACTGAGTACAAGCGGCAGTAATGTGGTAAACCTTCTTACCTTTCTCAATGGCCACATGCTTGTAAGTATCTCCAAATGGGTCCTTAGGAATTTCATATTTGGTCCCGAGGGTCTTATCTGCACCTTCCCAAACTTGTGGGGCAAAGGTCTTAACATACTGAACGACTGCATCCAGTCTGTCTCCGTGGAGGTCCCATGGTAGCATGGCGGATCCATTTAGACCGTGGTTAATGATACGGTAGAAATCCTCGTCATGGGGAAGTTCACCACCAACAACGTTGGCAAACTTATAGATACCTTGTGTGAGGTTTCTTGGAGGTGGGTACATTCCTTTTGAAGAAGGGCCATCTCCTTCGCCCTTGTAGCCGTGGCACTGTACACAGTACTCAAGGTAGGTGTCGTGTCCCATGTTGAGTTTAGATGCGGAAACCACTTTTCCACCAGCGAAAGTTTTAGATTCCTTGAACTTTCCCGAGTTACAGCTCACAAGAAGAGTTAGCAGTGGAAAAAGAATACTTAGCTTTTTCATAATGATCCTCAGAGTATTAAAAAACAAAAAGAGTTATAAACATAATGATCCAGACAATTTCCAGGAAATACCAGAAATTTCCAACGCTGGAAGTTTTCGTCAAAATATTTTGGGTCTGGGGTTTTAAAACCTTTTTAAGATAAAAAAGGGCCAAAACACCTAGAACCATATGGGCAAAGTGTATCCAGGTAAAAGCATAGGTAAGAGAAGCAAATATCCCAGAACTCACATACAATCCAGCTCCCTTCATCTGAGACCACAAAAATCCCTGAAGGATCATGAATCCAAGACCCAAGGCAATAGTAATGTTCAAATTGAAGTGGGCCTTTTTAAAATCGGCTTTTCTGCTGTTAACCAAAACCTGGTGACAAAAGAAGCTACTCATAAAAAGAATGAGGGTACTTAAGCTTGGGAGAAGAAGTGAAACTTTTTGGGTCCCATAGGGAGGCCACACCGGTGCAGAAGACCTGTAAATGGCATAACCCATAAAGAGTGTGGCAAACAACATCGCCATTGAAATAATGACGATGTTGGAGGCCAAGTTTATTTGAGCTTCGCTTCTTTTAAAAGTCATGCTTGTACAAGTTCCTCTGTCTGGTATTGAAAGTCCCTGCCAGTTTTAAGATTTGGGTTCCCAAATTCATGAGGTCCACATTTGACCACTGGAATTTCATCATAGTTGTGGTGAGGAGGTGGAGAAGGGATAGTCCACTCTAATGTTCCCACATTCCATGGATTCTGTTCCGCCTTAGGTCCTTTTCTTAAAGAAAGGATGAAGTTGTAAACAAACACCAACTGGAAAGCACCCATTAGGATGGCCGACATGGTGATGATGTTGTTTACAGGAATTAGTCTTTGAAGGGACTCATAAATAAACGGGTTGTAAATACGACGGTGCATACCACCATACCCAACAAGAAGCATTCCGAAGAAAATTCCATTAAGTGGAATCATCGTTCCCCAAAAGTGGATCTTCGCCAGAGTTTCATTCATCATGCGACCAAACATCTTAGGAAACCAGAAGTAAGTTCCGGCAAATCCACCAAGAAGAACCGAAGCGGCCATGGTGTAGTGGAAGTGTCCTACCACGAAGTAAGTGTCATGAAGATAAAGGTCTGTGGTTGTTGTTCCCAGGTGAAGACCAGTTAATCCTCCAAGTCCAAAAACGAAAACAACCCCAAGGGAGAAAAGCATGGGAGAGTCAAAACGTATAGAGCCTTTCCAGATAGTTCCAAGCCAGTTAGCAAAGAAAATGGCCGAAGGAATGGAAATGGTCATGGTTAAAGTCATAAACGACTGAGTGAGGAGCGGGCTCATCTGAGTCGTGAACATATGGTGACCATAAACCAGGGTCGATAGAATAGAAATTGAAGTCATGGACAGGGCCGTCGCCTTAGCACCAAAAGCTGGCTTTCTTGAGAAGAAGGATAGAAGGTCTGAAACAATTCCCCAAGCAGGTAAGATGAGGATATAAACTTCAGGGTGACCAAAAATCCAGAAAACGTGCTGAAAGAGAACTGGATCACCAGAACCAGACGTGGCCGAAGCTCCGGCCAAGAAAAATGTTGTTCCCATAATTCGGTCTAGAATTAAAAGGATAACACCTGCACCAAGAACTGGAACAAAAATAGCATTGAGGATCGCCGTTAACCAGAGTCCCCAGATGGTAAGAGGCATATCAAAATAACCCATGCCTGGAGCACGAAGAGTTATAACTGTGGTCACGTAGTTCACAGCACCCATTGTGGATGAAATACCGAAGAGAAAAATTGCCACACACCAAAGTGTCTGTCCTGCTCCTGGGCTACCAATTAAAGTAGAAAGAGTTGGATAAGATGTCCAACCTCCTGCAGCTGCACCTAAAGGGGTAATAAAAGAAATAAGAAGGACCAACCCAGAAAGGAAAGCAAACCAGAAGGAGAGCATATTAAGAAGTGGGAAGGCCATGTCTCTCGCCCCAATCATGAGCGGGATACAGTAGTTCCCAAAGGCACCAATTAAAATCGGCGTAATAGCATAGAAAATCATAATAGTTCCATGAAGGGTGAACAACATGGCATAAGTGTCTGGTGGAACAATTCCGTTAGAACCAGGGAAAAGGAGATTTCCGATCACTGGAAAGGGAACACCTGGGTAGGCAAGGGTCCACCTGATGAGAAGGGCCATAAGACCGCCTACACCCAAAAAGAATATTCCGTACCAAAGAAACTGCTTCGCAATAACTTTATGGTCAAAAGAGAAAATGTACTTACTCCAGAATGTGGTTGGTTCTGGATGAATTTCATTATAACCGCCGCTCATAGAATTAATCCTCCCACTTCCAGCCCCATGCAAGATTAGCGTCTTGAGGGTCATGTGTATTTGCTGCTAGCAACGTAGAGCTAGCTAACCATTTGTTAAAATCTTCTTCCGTGTGAACAGTTAAGGCCGCTTTCATGAGGTAGTGGTGAGTTCCACACATTTCTGCACAAGCGATGTCGTATTTCCCAGGCTTAGTGACTTCCCACCAGACTCTGGTGATACGTCCAGGAATGGTATCAACTTTAAGCCTTACATTGGGAACAAAAAAGGAGTGGATCACGTCCTTTGCAGTAAGGTGAAAGAGGACCTTTGTATTTACTGGAACTCTTAGGTCATTATTCGTCACAACATCATCATTCGTGCCAAACTCACCATCCTGGCCAGCGTACCTGAAGGACCACATCCATTGCTGGGCCATGACTTCAACTTTAAGAACTTTTTCATTTTTAGGATTTGGAAAATTCCAAAAAGAGTTCACTAAGTCATTATTGGCAATTCTTGTGATATTAAGGTCAATGGAAAGAAAAACGGCAGCACCGATAAAGGCTGTTATAATTAAATGATTTTTCTTATTTCCGTAGGTGTAGTAAGGAGTTTTATTTCGTTTACTGCTGTAAAGATAAGAAAACCCAAACAGTCCTATACACACCAAAATAAAGTAAAAAGTAACCATTAAAGTGGTGTAGTTGAACAAATCATCAATGAGATGACCAGTGGTAGAAATGTTTTCTGGTGGTCGGAAGTAATCCAGCCAGCTTGCAGAAACACCCATCGTGAGTAGATTCATAATTTTCCCCATGGATAACAATTTATTGGTTTAATCCGTTTCTAAAATAAAGCATTAAAATGAAAACTCCCGGAAGATAGATCAGTGATCCAAAAAAATATCTTCTCGCCCAAGTCCTGAAGGCTTGAGATTTTTCCTCATAAAGATAACCAAAAAGGGAGTAGATGCAAAAGGCTCCCCCAAGAGTGAGAGTGAAGTACTTATATTGATAAGTAACAGAATTATAATAAGAGGGAAGAAGAGAAACTATGAGAAGAATCAGAGTATAAATCACAATCCGATGATTTGTGGGCCTAAAACCAATGTAGGCAGGAAAAGTCTTGATATCAGCATTGTTGTAGTCTTCAGCGTGATAAATCGAAATGGAAAGAAAATGGGGAAGCTGCCAAATAAAAAGAATAGAAAAAATCACTAATCCTAAAGTACCAAATGAATTGGTGACAGTTGTCCATCCCATAAGGGGAGGAATGGCCCCAGGGATGGCACCGGCAAATAAGGCCCAGGAGGTTTTTCTTTTGAGTGGAGTATAGAGGGAGATGTAAGTAAAAGTCGCCACTAATCCTAAAAAACCTGTGAGAGGGTTCACTAATAAAAAAAGTGTTCCAAGGCAGATAGTTATTAGAGAAATACCTAGAAGAAGAGCTGTTTCTGAAGAAACTCTTCCCGAAGGAAGTGGGCGATCCTTTGTTCTTTCCATGAGTGAGTCAATTTCTTTTTCCATAAAGCAATTGATGACACAGGCACCACCCACAAGTCCCGATGTGGCGAGGATAGAAATCAATCCTTTAAGAATGGAAATCTCTCCTGGTGCTAGAAACATTCCAAGAGCACTGGTGAAAATTACCAGAGAGGAAAGTCTTGGCTTTGTTAATGAGAATAAATCAGTGAGGTAATCAAATCTGATTTTTGAAAATGTATTAAGTGTTGCTTGTTGTGTGGCCATAGTTGTGAACTTCTGTATTTTTTACTGACCATATTAACTTAAAAAATTTGAGTTTTAAACCTTAAACCACTGATAGAGCATGAGAAAAATAATAACCCCAGTGATGGAGACATACATCCAAATGGGAAATGTGAGACGGGCTATCCTTTTGTGCTTTTCAAATTTGCCAGTAAAAGCAAAATAAAAAGTGGCTACAATCATGGGAACCATAACCGCGGCCAAGATAATATGAGGAATAAGGATAAGGAGATAAACAGTTTTTATCCACCCCAGTTCTGGAAATTTAGTGCTTCCATGGTTGTAATGATAAATAAGGTAACCTGTTAGAAAAAAAGCAGAAAAAATAAGGGCCGAAATCATGAATGATTTATGGGCCTTCTCATTTTTATTTTTCTTTTTGATGGAGATATAACCAAGTGTGAGACAAATGGTAGACAGTCCATTAAGCATGGCATTTAAGGCAGGAAGATCAGAGGTGTTCATGATTTTCTGGGGCGTATTTTTTTGCGGCCCTAAACAAGAAATAAAAAGGGATATAAGTTAAAACAATAAAACACCCTAGGATAATCATCGTATAGGGAGTCTTTGAGCCTGAACCTACGTCCCCTCCAGCACACGCTGGGCATGCGAGAAGGGACATGGGAAAATAGCTTAAAATAATGACAAAAATTTTATTCATCATAAGAGATAAATGAAAGTGAACACCAGAATCCATACAAGGTCAACAAAGTGCCAAAAAAGTCCAGCGATTTCTAAGCGGTTATAGTCACCCTTGTCATAATCTCCACGCTTGGCCATAAGGTACTCACAAATAAGGTAAATCACACCGGTGAGCACATGAAGACCGTGGAAGCCAGTTACAATATAAAATGTGGAACCAAAAAGACTTGGTCCGTGGGCAAAAGAAGCAAGTGTTATACCTTGATGAATCAGGTGATAGTACTCGTAAACCTGGATCCCAAGGAAAAATGCACCACCTACGATGGTGGCGAGAAGCCAGTTTAGCATTCCTTTTCGGTCTTTATTTTTGCAAGCATCTATGGAGAGGACCATAGAAACAGAGCTGCAAATAAGGATGAATGTAGCAAATCCGGAGAGGTTTATCCCTAGGTGGTCTGCGGGATTGGGCCAGTTCATCGTGGATCTTAGGACAGCGTATCCGAGTAAGAATCCTGAAAAGGACATGGCATCGGTAACGAGGAAAATCCACATGGCAATTTTTCCAATTGAGGCCTTGCCAAATTGAGGGTCATTTCTGTCTTCCACGTGGGAAGAACCTTCATGAGTAGCTGCATGAGACATATGTTCGGTTCCTTTTTTTTCTTTTAATCTTATTACACAATTTTTTTAAAGTGAAATGAGTTTTCACAGGTGTTTGAGAATTTGTGAGCTTTGGAAAAAACTTATTTCCAATAAAAAGAGGAGGGGGCTTAAGAGAAATTTAAGAAATCTCAACTTTAAAAGAATAAGCTCCTCATTTAGTATAGAGTCATGAATTCGACCCCTCTAAGAAAGTATGTTCATGATCTCGCAAACTCTTTGTCTATTGTTGATGCTTCACTAAGTCGAGGAATCAAATTGTTAGGAGAAAAACTACCCCCAGATAGCGAGGAGCTTAAACGATTATTAAAAGCAGATGAGGCCCTCAGAAGATCTATTGAAACTCTTCGTGAACTCCGCCAAACCATTTCGTCTGATGAAAAATAGTCAAAAAAAGGCCACCCGAAGGTGGCCATTTTTTTATTACTTCACTTTCCAGTAGTATTCAATCACGAGACGCTTTTCAAAAGCGAAAGGAATGTCTTCAGCAAGGGGCTTGGAGACCATCTTAGCTTTCTCTTTTTCCCCAGTTGCCTCTTTTGTTAAGAAAGCAGGGATTGAGGAAATACGAGGACGAACTTTTGCCTGAAGGTAATTTCCAGATTTAGCACCTGTATCACTGATTTCGATCACATCCCCAGGTTTAACCTGATAGGCGGGAACATTCACAGTCTTACCATTAACTTTGATGTGCTTGTGGGTCACCATCTGACGAGCACCAGGTGTAGATGGGGCCCAGTTAAGGCGGAAAACCACATTATCTAAACGAGATTCTAAAGCAATGATCATAGTATCAACCCAAGAAGCGGTCTTAACTTTTTTAGCTTTTGTTACATAGTTACGGAGTTGAGACTCACGAAGACCATAGTTAAACATCACTTTTTGCTTCTCAAGAAGTCGAACTGTATAGTCCGAAAGCTTCTTTCTCTGCATACCGTGCTGTCCCGGGCCGTAAGGCTTTCTTTCAAGTGCACCGGCCTTACCAAGACCAGGAAGTTCTACGCCAAGACGGCGCTGGATTTTGAAGCGAGCTCGCCCCATGTCGATTTTTGCCATGAATTCTCCTTAGGCATTGCAGGAAACAATATATTAGTAATTAAAAGGGAGCCTGCGTCCTCACCGTTTTAAAGATTCGCCATACTAATAAAAAGCTAACCTTTTGGCAAATTCTTAAGAAGATTCCCCATCTCTATGGCCGCCATGGCCGCATCCCAGCCTTTGTTGCCGGCCTTGGTCCCAGCTCTTTCAATCGCCTGCTCAATGGTATCAGTTGTAACGACACCAAAAATAGTAGGGACTTTTGTTTTTAAGGAGACGTGGGAGATGCCTTTGGCCGTTTCAGAGCAAACATAATCATAGTGGGAGGTAGAGCCACGGATAACCGCCCCTAAACAAATAATAGCATCATAACGACCAGATTCTGCCAGGGCCAGGGCAGCGACGGGGATTTCAAAGGCCCCTGGAACCCAAACCTCATCAATTTGAGTTGAAGCTACATCGTGACGGTGAAGACAGTCCTGGGCGCCGGCCAGGAGTTTGGAGACGATAAAGTCATTAAACCTTGCTGCAACGATGGCAATTTTTAACTTCTGGCCATTGAGTGATCCTTCTATTTTCATGGGGTCTCTTTTATAAATTATTTATTTATTGGTTTAAGATATCTTGTTTTAAAAGGTGTCCGAGTTTTGTTTTCTTTGTATGTAAGTAATGAGCATTTTTTTTATTAGCACTCATTTCTAATCCGATCCGTTCAATTTTTTTTAATCCAAATTTAGAAAGCTCATCCATTTTGTGAGGATTGTTTGTTAAAAGCTTAACTTCCTCAATTTCAAAGTAGCGAAGGATCTGAAAGGCCATGGTGTAGTCTCTGGAATCAATGGGAAAACCCAGGTGGAGGTTCGCCTCAGCGGTATCAAGGCCCTTATCCTGAAGCTGGTAGGCCTTAATTTTGTTAAAAAGACCAATGCCTCGTCCTTCTTGACGAAGATAGATCACAAGACCCATTCCATTTTCTTCAATAAGTTTCAGTGAACTTTCAAATTGGTCTCCGCAATCACACCGGTAACTTCCAAGCACATCTCCAGTAAAACATTCAGAATGAAGACGAAGAAGAGTGGAGGTCTCTTTGAAACGAGTGACATCACCTTTTGCGATGGCAATATGTTCTTCTTTAAGAATTTCAGATCGGAAAATATACATTTCAAAATCACCAAACTTCGTGGGAAGCGGGATGCTCTCAATGCTGGAAATGAGATTTTCTGTTCTTCTCCTGTAGGCAATGAGGTCTTTAATGGAGATCATTTTCAAACCATGTTTGTCAGCGAGCTCACATAATTCAGGATATCGGGCCATGGTCCCATCAGGGTTCATGATTTCACAGATAACACCCACGGGGGAGAAACCTGCCATCTTTGACAGATCCACAGAGGCTTCAGTATGGCCTGGTCTTTCAAGCACACCTCCATCTTTTGCAATTAGAGGGAAGATGTGGCCCGGACGTACAAAATCAGACGAAGTGGTTTGGGGACCAGACATAAGTTTAATTGTATGGGCCCGGTCGGAGGCAGAAATGCCGGTGCTGATCTTCTCTTTAGCGTCAATGGTCACAGTAAAGGCAGTTCCTAGAGAAGCGGTATTTTGTTCTACCTGAAGGTTTAACTGATACTTTTTTGCAAGTTCACTAGAAATGGGTGTGCAAATGAGCCCTCGACCAATGGTGGCCATAAAGTTAATGGCATGGGGAGTAACCAAATCTGCCGCCATGACGAAGTCACCCTCATTTTCTCTATCCTCATCATCCACCACAATAATAATTTTTCCGTCCCGAAGGTCAGAAAGAGCAGATTCAATGGTGTCCAAAGGTCTCATAGGCTTAATCTTCATATTTAACGTTAAAAAAGTTCCTTGCCCATTCTTGAGTCTTAGGAGACTCCTTATTTAAACTCAGGAAGTTTTCTATATATTTTGCGATCATATCTACCTCGAGATTTAAAACATCTCCAACCTTTTTATGGGCCAGTGAAGTCTTTTCCAAGGTGTGGGGAATAATGGCCACTGTTAGAGTGGTATCTGTCAATCGGGCAATGGTGAGGCTTATGCCGTCAAGAGTTATGGATCCTTCTAAAATCATATACTTACGAAGGTTTTGGGGGAAAGTGACGACTATTTCCCAATTCTCCCCGGTTTTACTGATTTCTTTAAGACATCCCAGTCCATTCACATGGCCTTGAACAAAATGTCCCCCTAAGCGGTCCGTGGGCCTTAGACTTAGTTCTAGATTAACCCGGTCTTGGGGCCTTAATTTTCCGATGGAGGTTTTCTCTAGGGTCATGTGGATCGCCTGAACCTTAAACGTATCCCCTGCTACCTCAGTGGCCGTAAGACAAACCCCATTGGTGGCAACGGAGTCGTTGACCTTGATTTCTCGGATGAGATTTGGGGCCTTAATAATAAATTCTTTTCCTTCTGTATTGCTGGAAATGGATTGAACCACTCCTACTTCTTGTATTAGACCGGTGAACATGAAGGCCGTCCTGTTATGTAGTGATCGTTACCAATCCACTTTGTTTCCAAATCAGTCATGATGGATCGGTGATTGAGGGATTTATATTCTAAATTTTTAAATATGTCCTGACCTTGACCGAGAAAGCTCGGGTTTTGATAAAGAGAAATCCGATCAATGAGCCCTTCTGACATGAAAGTGGAAGCAAGCCTAGGACCGCATTCAAGGAGGATGTTATGAAGACCTCGCTCCCATAAATCATTTAGTACTTCACTTAAGGTCGAGACTTTTTTTACTTGGGGTGATGGAAACATGAAATCAAGATTTTTTTGGGTGTAAATGAGGGTCTGTGACTTAAATTCGTCCTTAAACAGGTGACTCTCTGGGGGAAGAACACCAGTTTTTGTGAGAACAATCCTCCAGGGTTGTTTGCCATGGTAGTCTTTAACTCTAATGGTGAGTTTCGGGTTGTCTTTTCGGACTGTTTCTCCTCCCACAAAAATGGCCTGGTGAAGGGAGCGCAGGTGATGGGCATGTTCCCGGGCCTCTTGGCCTGTGATCCATTGGGATATTCCATTATTCAAGGCCATTTTTCCATCTAAGGTCAGAGCGGCCTTAAAATGAATAAAGGGTCGTCTTAGTCTTTGATTGAGGAAAAAAACTTCATTTAGCTTTTCTCCTTCGGTCTCTAGGACTCCCCACTGAACCTCAATACCGTGGGATTTTAAAAGTTCAACCCCTTTGCCGTTAACACTTGGGTTTGGGTCTAAGTTAGAAATGACAACTTTTTTGATTCCCTCCTCAATTAAGCGCTGGGCACAGGGAGGAGTTGTTTTATTGGTATGACAACAGGGTTCTAGATTCACAAAAAGAGTGGAACCTCGAACAGATTCTTTTTGTTTGGCATTCTCAATCGCATTCACTTCAGCATGAGGTGAACCTTTTTTTTGATGGAAGCCTTCTCCGATAATTTTTCCATCTTTTACTATAACTGCTCCCACCATAGGATTGGGCCAGGTGGACCCATGGGCCAGTCTTGCAAGTTCAAAAGTTCTTTTGATCAATTCTTCATTAGTCATCCTGGACTTCCATTTCTTTGAAGGCGAGACCTGAGGGATCTTTTTTCAATTCTTCAAGATACAACTCCAGAGAGTAAGAGGGAGTCACTCCAAGCCACTCCTTGATGGTGGTATGGGAAACTTCAGAGCTAAGCCACTTAAAAATGCAGGACTGACGGAGAGACTTTGCCGTCATATCAGTCTTAAGTTCCCGACGTAATTCTTCAAAAAATAATTCCGTTCCTCTTGGAGAGAGACCCCCGGAGAGAAGTTTATAAGGATTTGCATTAAAAAGGATCTCATCAATTTTAAGGTCATGTTGATCTAAGTAATCTTTCAGTTTATTTTTATAGAATAAAAAATCTTTATTAAAACACAGTGGTAGTGGAACGGAGTAGGGGTCTCTTTTTGGATGCTCTACAAGAACTCGAAAAGAATTTCTGTCTTTTAAAATACTTTCAAAACCTAGTTTTGAAAGATCAGAAACTTTTAACCCAGCACCGTAAATAAGATGAAAGATCACAACATTCCTGGCAAAAACCAGCTCTTGAAGTGGAGTTTGAGAATGACTAAATTTACTTTTTAAATGCTTATAGGTTTTTATGACTTCATGATGAGGAGTTGGCAAGGGGATGTCCAACACCTTAGGGGAAACGGCCATCTTCTTCAGGGGATTTTCAGGAAAAAGATTTTGTGCCAATAAAAAATCGAAAAATAATCTTAAGGCCTGAACCCTACGGCGGACAGAATTGGGAGAGCCGTATTTTTGTTCCAGGTATTGGGAGTATTCTTGAACCTGAGTTGAGGTAAAAGATTTTATTTTTAAATTTTGGTTTTTATCAATTAAAAAATGATTAAAGCATTGAAGGTCTGCCTTATAATTTTTAACCGTGTTAAAACTCTTTCCCTGTTTTTTTAGAACCTCTAAAAATTCTTGCTGCTTTTCATTCATTGTCCAGTTCATATGGGTTCGTATATTACGAAAAATGCTTGGATATGTACAGCAATTCCGTTACTCTTAGGCCACATTGGGAGGAAGAAATGATCACAGTATCCAATTTAACCAAAAGCTATGGTGGACAAGTTTTATATACCAACGGTTCCTTTTTTATTGGACCGGGAGAGAAGGTGGGATTAGTGGGGCCCAATGGTGCAGGTAAAACTTCTTTGTTCCGTCTCATCGTTGGAGAAGAGAGACCAGATACTGGTTCAGTGGATTATTCTAAAAATTTAAGACTTTGTTATTTTTCTCAAAATGTGGGTGAACTTAAAGGACGAAGTGCCCTTGAAGAAGTTATTCACGGAAATGTCCGTCTGGGATTTTTAAAAACTGAAATCGCTAAAATTGAGAAGGCCCTTGAAGAGGGAGAATACTCAGATGAAATGTTAGAGAAATTAGGAGACTATCAAACAGAATTCGAAAAGCTTGGGGGTTATGACATTGAATACCAAGCAGCCGAAGTTCTCACCGGTCTAGGTATTCTGCCAGAGGATCAACAGCGAAGTGTGGAATCATTTTCTGGAGGCTGGAAGATGAGGATTGCCTTGGCAAAGGTTCTGGCCCAAAGACCAGAATTTATTTTAATGGATGAGCCCACCAACTATCTTGATTTGGAATCCATTCTTTGGCTTGAAAACTGGTTAAAAAACTTTAAGGGTGCCGTTTTAATGACCAGTCATGACCGGGATTTTATGAACGGGATTGTCAAAAAAATAGTGGAAGTGAATCATAAAACCATCACCGTTTATTCTGGTAATTATGATTACTATGAAAAAGAACGAAACATCCGCCGGGAGCAGCTCATCGCAAGTTCTGAAAGGCAAGAGGCGATGCTTAAAAAGGAAGAGGAGTTTATCGCAAAATTTGCCGCCCGGGCCTCCCATGCAGCACAGGTTCAGTCACGGGTTAAAAAACTTGATAAAATTGAAAGGATAGAAGTCATGCCTGAGGAAGAGGCGATGAATTTTGAATTTCCCCGTCCTCCCCGTTCCGGCAACGATGTGGTGAAGATGGAAAATCTGAGTAAGATGTGGTTCACCACAGAGGGAAAAGAAAAAAAAGTCTTCTCCGGTGTCTCTGGACTCATTCGGCGTCTTGAGAGGGTGGCCGTGGTCGGAGTGAACGGTGCTGGAAAATCCACCCTTCTAAAAATTATTTCAGGACTAACAGAACCCACACAAGGTCAGGCGGTGATTGGGGCCAACGTTCAGATAGGCTATTTCTCTCAGTATTCCATGGATGTTTTAAACCCAAATAAAACTGTCTTTGAGGAAGTTAGGGATAGGGTCAAAGATAAAAGCGACGGCTACATGAGAAATCTTCTTGCAGCCTTTCTCTTTAGAGGGGACGATGTTGAAAAAAAGGTTTCCGTTCTCTCTGGTGGAGAAAAGTCCCGTTTGATCCTCGCTACCATTCTTACTAATCCTTGTAATTTACTTATTCTGGATGAGCCCACCAACCACCTAGACATAAAATCCAGAGAAGTACTGGTGGAGGCCCTGAAGGCCTATGATGGCACGATTTTAATTGTCTCCCACGACCGCCATTTTTTAAAACAGCTCACAACTCAGGTTGCGGAAGTTGATAAGGGGGGGGTAAGATTTTATCCTGGGACCTATTCTGAATACCTTTCACACATAGGAGAGTCTTAATGGCCATTTTTAAACTAAAACCAAATCAAGTTCTTTTAAGAGAGGGAGACCGCTCCAATATGATGTATTGGGTGCAGACCGGGCAACTTGAGGTGAGTAAGAAAAGAGGCGGGGCCGATGTGGTCCTAGGACACATCAGAAGTGGAGAGCTAGTGGGAGAAATCAGCTTCCTTGATCAGGAACCCCGAAGTGCCACTGTGAAGGCGATCACAGACTGTGAACTTATTGAGATCCCTCAGGATGCCATTGAGAACGTATACAAGACTCAACCTAAGTGGCTTGAGATCCTAGTCAAAACTCTTGCCGAACGTCTACGAAAGGCCAACTCAAGGATTAAGATTTAGTCAACCTTTGATCAACCCTTCTATTTTTATTTAGGGGATAAATTTTTCACATGGGTGCAAGTTTGTTGCATAATCGGCCCAAAACCACTATACCCATCTCTTATTGCTGAAGCTTCCGAGGAACTTCAGAGCAGACGACCTTAAGGTGATCTATGTCACGACCTCGATTACATGAATTTTTGGAGAAGGTTTTTGAATCAAAGGACAATCTCCCGTTTCTTTTTGAACATGATTCATTTCAAGAATTTTGTTCTGATCACTCTCTCAATATTCCACTGAAAGACTTGTCGTTAGTTTTTATTCATAAATCCTTTTCCCATGAATTTGGTGTTCCCCATCAAGAACAGCTGGAGTTTCTGGGAGATGCTGTTCTTCAATTAATCTTGACGGAAGAAATCTTTCTAAGGTTTCCCCTCTATCAAGAGGGTCAACTTTCAAAACTTCGCGCGGCGATTGTGAATGAGACAAGCCTTTCGACCCTGGCACGGGGTCTGGGGCTGGGGGAACTTCTGATTCTTGGTAAGGGGGAGTATCAAAAAAGACTCTTCGAGCAGGATGTTGTATTGGCGGATACATTTGAAGCCTTACTGGCCCAAATTTATCGTCATCATGGACTTCTCTTTACACGATCATTATTTCTGAATTGGTTAGTTCAATTTTTACCCCATGCCTTTGATAAGGATTTTTTGGAGGGATTTGATGCGAAATCAAAACTTCAGGAAAGGGTTCTCGCTAAGTATAAAAAACTTCCTAAGTATGAATCAAAAGTTCAAGGGGATCAGTTTTTTATTACTTTGGTTGTAAATGATGAGGCGGTTTTAACAGGACTCTTTTCATCAAAAAAGAAAGGGGAAAAAGAGCTTGCTCATCAATTTTTAAGTCAGGGACATATTTAATAGGATTCATCTAAGGAGATCATATGCTTTTTGAAAACCAACATCCGCTTAATAAATCAATTATGATTGCTGTCCTAGGTAAACCTAATGTGGGGAAGAGTTCATTCATTAATCAGCTCCTGGGATTTGATCTTACTATTGTGAGTCCAAGACCTCAGACCACTCGGAATCAATTTCACTGTGCTTTCACTATTGACCGGACCGAAGTCGTACTCGTAGATACTCCGGGGATTCATTCCTCTACACAAGAACTTAATAAGAGGATGAATGGTCAGGCACAAATGGGAGCCGAGGGTGTTGAAATAAGTTTTGTTCTTCTGGATTTAACCACAGACTTGGTTTTAGAATTTAAAGATTTCTTAAAAAACTTTGACATGCCTCTTGGAAGAACCTGGGTTTTATTTACGAAGTCGGATCTTGTGAACAAAGAGGAGCTAAACCTTTCTTCCACAATGATAAAGCTTAAGGAATTATGTCCCACTATTGAAAAACATTTTGTTATTTCTTCAAAGGATGGTGATAACATTCACACTCTTACTGGTGCTATCCAGGATGCGTCTGTGAATGCTCCTCACCTCTATCCAGGGGGAGATGCCTCAAATATGAACGAGAGGTTTTTTGCCACTGAGTACATCAGAGAGCAGGCCTTCCGGCTTTTGAAGGAAGAACTTCCTTATGAGATTGCGGTGATTATTGATGAGTACAAAGATGTGAGAAAAAAAGATGAGGAAGAAATGCCCGAGGCCCATATCTCGGCTTCTATTCTTGTGAACCGTCCTTCACAAAGGGCCATCGTGGTTGGCCGTGGTGGATCTGTCATTAAAGAAATTGGAGTCAGTGCCCGTAAAAAAATTGAGGCTATGACTGGTGGTAAAGTTCACCTGAATCTTCATGTAAAAGTGTCTCCTAAATGGATGAATAATAATTATGTTCTGGATGAAATTGGACTACCCCGGACACAGAATTCTGCCCGGGTATGGAGGAAAAAATGAATCAAAGATCTTTAGTCGTCTCCATTATCGGTAGACCAAATGTAGGAAAAAGTACCATTTTTAACCGCTTGATGAAAAAACAGCACCTCGCTATGACCCATGACCGGCCCGGTGTTACCCGTGACCGTCACTATGGGATCATGAAAATTGAAGAAGTGATTGATAATGAGTTGTTAAGTGATGAAGTTATTCTTGTGGATACCGGTGGGTTTTATCCCGAGAAAATTGAAATTGATCCCCGTAAAAAAAATAATGTGGATCCTTTTTTTAACATCATGGCCGATCATGCAAAACTTGCTATTGATGAATCGGATCTCGTGTTATTTGTGGTTGATGTGAGAGAAGGGCTTCTTCCTTTTGATAAAGGGATTTGCGATTACATCAAGTCGACCCGTAAGCCTTTCTGGTTACTGATGAACAAATTTGATACCGAAAAGCAGGAGGGAGACCAGTATGACTTTTACACTTTTGGTCTAGATGAAGAGGATATGTTACGAGTTTCTGCGGAACATAACCGAGGCTTCAATCATCTTAGGGAAAAAATATTAAAGCTCTCACTCTCCTTTAAAGAATCTGA
>CANHIY010000016.1 GCA_947461175.1 Bacteriovoracaceae bacterium | reverse complement strand
GACTCTTGTTTCCCCTTGTATGAGTTGATCACTTAAACGTCCCCAATAGTAAAGCTCAGATAAGTCCAAATTTAATGAATCAAAAAACTTTGGATATTTCCCTTGAAAACATGAAGGTCGTTTTTCAGATAAAAATTTTTTTAGAACAAATCCTTTAAAATCTGCCACATGAATATAGGCCCATTCCTTACCAATAGAAACTTTTGAGCTCTCAAAAACTTTAAGAGGGTGTGAGCATTGAATGGTTGTCAAACTGCCTGAATTCACCGAGGGAGATTGATGAACATGACCAAACATGGGTGTAAAATAAAAAATACCCACAAGTTTTTCATCTGGTGACTTAACACTTGCAAACAATAATGTCGGAAGAAAAAAAATCCATATCATTTTAAACCTTCCATCGGAACTGAATAGTTTCCCAGTTATGACATTGTGGACAACGCCAAAAGATTTCATCCGAATTATAACCGCACTGAGAACAATAATGTCTGGTAAGAGAACTATGAAGGTTAGTAAGTAGAGATTTAGTATGGTTTAGGGCCTCTTCGACTTGTCCTACCTCAATTAAAATTTTTATGTATTCCACATTAAGTACATCTGATTGGCCATGATTTTTCATCCAACTATCCAGAAGCAGGAAAGCATCATTTGATTTTTTTAAATCTTTTAACAATCGAATTTTAGACAATATCACAGAGGGTGAGGTCATAAGATCGACATCATCTATTGAGAGAAAATAATTCTTAAGTTGAGAAAGCCTGTCTTTATAATCAAGTGATTGTTGAAGTTTTTCATTAAAATGGTCCAGAGAAACGAAAATAAAGGTTGCATACATAGGATGCTCTTTTAGTAGCTCAAGCAGTAAACCGTTTGCATCTTCCATATTTCCCAGGACCAGATATAAGCGGAGACGTAAAATTTTTGCAGAGACCGAGGGAGCAAACCTAAAGGCATCTTCTAATTCCTCAGAACATGCCTTAAATTGTCCCTTATCAAAAAGTGCTTTAGCCTTTTGCACCAGAATATGGGAAATGGTTTCTGACTGATTTTCATGTCCTACTTTGGAGAGCATGATCCTGTAATTGTAAGCTTGATCCCAATCTTCCGTATCTTCAAATATTCTGCACAAGGAGTGGATTACGTCCTGTTGATCACGGTTAATTTTCAGCACATCCTTGTAGGTTTCAATTGCCTTATCAACAAAGCCTCCCTTGTCAAAATCCAGGGCCAGCTCTTTCAATGCCTGAACTCTGGTAGATTCAGAAATATTTTCACGGGCAATCAGTGAGCGGTGTATGGAAATAGCTTTTTCTATTTCTCCATTTGAACGAAATAACCCACCCAAGGCAAAGTAGGTGTCTATAGTTTCTCGATTTAAATCAACAGCATTAAGAAATTCTTTAATCGCTAGATCTTTATTCCCTTCAATGAGGTACTGGGTAGCATTTAAAAAAATTCTGGACTGGGCCTCAAAAATACTGTTTCTATATCTTTTTGATAATTTAACTCCTCTATCCCTCTCAATGACATAATGATAGATAAGGACAACTGTTATCACAACTGCGACAACCGTTAATATGTGATCCTTTCCCCATTCCAATAAGAAGGTGTAATCCACTGATCTCCTCTATAACTGAAACAAGTAGGCTGGGGCTGATTTCGTTTCAAGTTTACTTTTAATAAATGAAATCGTGTCCTCAGTCTCCTGCATAAATTCTGAGAGTGAAAACTTAGTTTTTTGAGGCTTTAGGAAACGAAGGGAGAATTCTTCCTTAATTTTTAGTTCTTTATGAATGGCCCGACCGGCTTGCCAGAGGCTTCCTACCTCATCCACAAGTCCAACTTCCTTCGCCTCAGATCCGTGAAAAATTTGTCCCTGAGCAAGTTCGTTTATATCCTTTTTCAATCTGTCTTTTCTTACGGAACTTATATCCGAAATAAATTGCTTATGAGTCCCGGCCAAGAGTTCTGTCAAAAACATGCGCTCCTCATCAGTCATGGGTCTCGATGGATTTCCGATATCTTTAAATCGTCCCGCCTTAATTGTTTCCTGCTTAAACTTGGCCCATTTAAAAATTTCTGACAGGTCTGCCATCTGCATGATAACCCCGATGGATCCAGTGAGAGTCCCTGCATTTGCCCAAATCTTTCTGCAAGCGGCACCAATATAATACCCACCCGATGCCGCAACAGTCCCAAAAGAGGCATAAACAGGTTTAACTTTCTGATCGATACGCTTTACTTCTTCATAAATTTCCTGAGTCGGTGCCACTGCACCTCCCGGAGAATCAATCCTCAGAATGATTGCTTTTATACTTTTTTCTTTTTCTGCACTCAAAAGCATTTCAATAATTTTTCTGGATTCCATGATTTCATTCTCAATGGAAATAACTGCAATAGGAGAATTTTTGGACTGATCCAGTAAACTCTTACCCATTGAGGAAGACTCCTTTAATTGGGAGACTGTGTAGAATGCAAAAATGATGAAAATAAAAAACAAGACGGTGACCAGAATAAAAATTCCTACAATTCCTTTAGACCTTTCGCGACTCAAAGTAACACTCCTTCCATAGGTTTGTGGAATTTTAATTATAACTCTAATTTAAAGGAAAAAGAAATTAATAGCTTGAGTAGTAGGAACAAGATTCCTCTGAGTTTCTTACCTGATCATAAAGCCACTTTGTGGGGCCTAACCTCGCCTTCATTTTAAGCCGAGAGTATTCCTGAGTAAAATAATTGGCTGTCTCCTCGTCTTCAATAACCAAAAGAGTTTCATCATTGACATAATTTGCGGCGGAAGACCAGTTTTGTGAACCGACTATGACTGTTTTATGATCAATCACTCCAAATTTATGATGAAGAACATCTCCGGATGCAAGGAGGGTGACCCCAACTTCTTCTGCGGGCGCTTCCCAAGGATTGTTAAATGGCTCATATACACATTTTGTACTGAGTAGTTTTATTCCCATGAGATCTAGAAACTCTGAATAATCTCTATAAGCAAATTTAGGTTCACCCAGAATCCCTATCTTTACTCCGTTAATTTTTTTTTCCAGCATTGCATCTGCTAATTTTTGATCAGAAAAGACAAAGAGAGCTCCTTTGATGGTTGATTTTGCCTTTTTGATTTGTTGAGCAATCAATCCGTTTACTGATTCCTCCCACTTAAAACGCTCCGAGGTAGGTGAAAATTGAATAGTGATTTTTTTCCCTTTTACAGTGGTGGTCATAGGACCCCGGTAGGACTTATTTTGACCAAAATTTCCTCTTTTACCATTTCCCCAGATTTGCATAAACTCTTCTGTAAAAATTTTTGCCACACTCCCTGAATGAATAACAGTCATGGAGTTAGAATTTCCCCGAGACTGAAAAGATAAGACATCACCATGAATGCAACTCATGGTGAAGTTTGCTGTGCTTACTATGGTGGTTTTACCATCAATAACCATAAATTTATGGTGCATCAAACCTGAACCTTGAGACGAATCTGAAGTATCATCAAGAATTTTAATGCTCGATTTTTGGATCATGTAAATAGCGTCTCGGTTTTGAAGCTCCTCTATCTGAATCCTTCCATCTTTGTTGACATCGATAAAGGCCCTCAATTCCCTTAATTTAGAAGCCTCATATTCACCTTCAATTGTAGAATCTTTTTGAGACAGGACGTTGAAGTTATAATCATGTTCAATGACCAACCTAACATCTACCCCTTCCAAGCTTTTTTCAATCAATGCCTTTGCCACGAAAGGCAATCGAAACTCCTGAACGGCAATAAAAATAGACTTTTTCGCTGAATGGATTTCAGTAAGTAAAACTTCCTCTAAATTATCTCCCGAGCGAGATATGTGACGATAAGGGTCAGTGTAAGATACTTCCCCTCTTTGATTAAAATATGTCGTGATATTTCCCCGAGCTTCAAAAGTGACAAAAAAAATTAAGGCCCCAAGTAGCCAAGACTTCATGTGCTCTCCGACGCCAGCTGAATGAACGATGTATCAGTCCTTCTAATACTTGAGTTAAACTTTCCTTATAACCAGCTTAAAAGTCACCCAAAAAATGCTTACATCCTTGTAATTAAAATCTATTTACCTCCCCCTCGTGAATCCATTTTGGGTGAAAACTTTTTAATTTATGAAAACTTAAGTCCTTAAAATGATGTTAAAAATTCAAAATATTGCCCTACGGACATTTATCTGAAGGAGTTTAGTGTGATGGGTATAAAGGTTTTCAATTTTTTCGGGAAGGAGCCGATGAGAGTTTTAAGTCTCTTAAAAAAGAGAGAAAAGAAAGGATTGTCATAATGAAAAAGACACTCATCTTAGGGCTTTTGTTGGTATCATCTGCAGCTTTTGCAAAAAGAGATCTTTCGATCGCCCATGATTCCATGTCAGATGCTGAGGGATTTAAGGTCGAAAAACCAGTTGAAGAATCAGATGCTCAACGTTCAGTGGCCGGAGCAAAAATCAAGAAAAAAGGATCTGAAAAAACTGGAGATGAACCAGCAAAAGAGATTCCTATAGAGCCTGGTTCTGAAGTACGGTACTGGCAATACTCGGAATAATCACCTGAGAATTGCCATCCCAAAGATTTAGCTTTTCGAACTCTGACTTCAACTGCCCACAGGCGGCTAATATATCACTGCCTTTGGTCGTTCTAATTGTACAAGTAAATCCTCTCTTAATCATCTGATCTAAAAACCACATGATTTTTTGCTCAGAAGGTCTTTTGTACTTAGAGCCAGGAAACTCATTAAATGGTATGAGATTGATTTTTGATTCTTTTGAATTTAAGAGACCCGACAAAGCGATCACATCATCCATTGAATCATTCATGCCTTCAATAAGAAGATACTCATATGTGATACGGCGGTGTGCCTTTAAGGGAATCATCTTAATCGCTTTAAATAGCCTTTCTAGATCATAGACTTTGTTAATAGGCATGAGTTCAGTCCGAACGTCATTTCTAGCGGAGTGAAGAGAGAGTGCAATATTAACCGGAGGAAAATCTTGGGCCATTTTTTCAATCGCCGGGACAAGCCCAGAGGTCGAAAGAGTGATTCTTCTTTGTCCTAATCCCAATCCCTTTTCATTCATAAAAACAAGTGTTGCTTTTTTCATATTTTCAAAGTTATGAAGAGGTTCTCCTTGTCCCATGTAAACGATATTGGTGATTTTTTCCTCTACTCCCACCGTCTCCTTGAGCCAATTTTGGATTGTAACAAATTGGAGCACAACTTCACTGGTCTTAAGATGTCGTTTTAATCCTTGAGTCGCTGTATGACAAAAAGTGCATCCAACAGCACACCCGACTTGGGAGGAAATGCAAAGGGTAAGACGATCCCTCGCTGGGATGGCAACACTCTCAACAGTTTGTCCGTCACTCATTTTAACAAGAAATTTCCTGGTACCGTCTTTAGACAACCCATTCCAGACAACTTTTAGAAGTGATAAGTCATAAGTTTCAGAAAAATACTGCTGACTCGCCTTTGAGACATTAGTCCATTTAAAGGGATCATAGACACCCTTCTTGTAAACCCAATCGAATATTTGAGTCGCTCCAAAGGGAGAAAATCCTTTCTCTTTTAATAGAGTTTTTAACTCATCATAAGTTAGGTCAAAAAAAGATGGTTTCATATGGCATATTTGTAAGGGAAGGAGTCCGGATTTGCAAGGGAAATGCCCTTTAACGGGTGATTATTATATACATCAAAATTGAATTTTCAGGATAATGGACAGCAGAAGAATCAGGCTTTGAAGAATTTCGCCATAATTCCTTTTTTCTTAGCAGATTCATTTTGAATGAGTTCACCATACTTGTTGAATATGCCTTGTAGTGAAACCAGATCCTTGGCGCTGTCAATACCTATGTTGTAATCCTGAACTGAAATAAGACGGACATCTCTTTCAGATAATTCCTGACAAGCACGCAGAGCAAATCCTTTCAGGTCATCGAGATTAGGAAAAGTCAGGTGCTCATCACTAGTACCGGGGTTAACAGATCTCGCAAGTTCTCTGAGAAAATCTTTGTCTAAAAATCCTTCATCTGAAAAGAAATAAACAACTCCGTAACTGGCGGGAACAAATTCGTCCTCATGGTTTTGAGAAGTTTGAAAGTGATAAATCAACTTAAGTGCCATCAGGTGTCCTCATAGTGTCCAAAATCCAGTGCAATTTTTCCTTGAGGTAAAATTTCGACATCAACTCCAGATGGAGTAGATTTGGCATTTGCTCTGGATGGATCGATCATTTTCATGAAAGCAAAATGTTTATGTGTCCTGATGGTCACTATTTTTTTATAACTAGTGGGATTATACAAATTCAGCCTACGAACATTAAGATATGAGAGTTCATGAGGAGAAGTGGCACGTATTTTCCAGACACTAAAAACATCAGGATCCATAGTGACTTCTGGCTGGGAGAGATCAAAAAACTTGAAAATTTGAGGCCAGAATAGTTCTGCTTGGGGATTTTCATTAAGCCTATCGCCCTGAAAAATAATAAGCACTCCCTCACCTAATTCACAAATTTCAATAGAAGTGATGAAGTTTACTGACTGTATTTTAATATTATTCTCTACTAAAAATATTTGTAGTTTCTTTTCTAGATCTTCTGACAGCCCAGTTCTATCCAGTAGAATCCGCTGTCCCATCATAAAAAGTTTTAAAAGCTGAGAAAAGGTTCCTCGATTAAGTTCCGCTCCATTAAACAACTTTATCCTTGCTTGGTTTGCATCTATCCACTCCTGGTGAAAAGGGAATTCAGCCTGTACCGTGTAAAGAGATTTAAAGTTTGAATGAAGATAACTCAGTAACTTTGTGGAGCTAAAACTGCCCCTGCTTGTAGATCCAAATAAGTCAATAACGCTATAAGGGACAAACTCCTGACTCAACCCCTGGTTATAAGAATGAGGTGGCTCTAAATTATATTTTTGTTGAATTTCCTTATGACCAAAATTTTCTACAATCATGGAATTTAAAAGATCTTTTTTTTCTTCAGCTGTCAAAAGAGCACTGGAGATAAAAAATGAGTTGGTTAATTGATAAAAGAGATCTTTTGCGTACTCCAACTGGGATTTCCCGCTTGGGATTGAACGTAGGATGGTATCTTTAGGGCTTGACCCTAATATAACTATCTTTTGAACTCCCATCCATATGGAACCCAAGGCTTCTTCAGCAGTGCTCGTGAAGAGTTTCTTAACCTCATCGGTGTATTTTTGTTTTAAGTGTTTTTCCGATTTGGCATCAGAAATCTCTAAGTTTTCTGAATGAAGGGCCTTAAGAAACCTAGAAAAACCTTGCTCAAAAGCTAGGGATTGGTCATCAAAAAATGAATGATTTTTTCCATCTTGATAATAAAAAAGTTCTGTTCCCCAAACTGGAGATTTCATTTTATTTTTTCTCAAAAAATGTCCAAACTCTTTTAAAAAACCTGTGTAGGAGCCAAAAACTTTGGGCTCAAAAAAAGAGAATATCTTATTCAGGTTCATTTCGTGATCAAGAACTGCTAATTGAACTCCATTTTTATCTAGAGAGAGCGATCTTGCTGCAGAGGCTGGAATTCCTCCATTCGGAAAAAATGGGGCCGGAGAGAGAGGAATAATCCAGCAATATTTGCGACCATGCTGCGTTAATATCTCATGCAACCGTAAGAGATCCCTTTCAGGTAGGGTTTGTCCAAAATCCCAATTGGCTACTGACTCGGCGTGCAACCCCCAATAGAGTGGCAAAAACACAAACTCATCCTTGGGAAACTGCAAAATTTGGCTTTCCCAGAGAACAGCTGAAGTTCTCCAATAATAAAACCACTGCTCACCTGGTCTTAAAGGATCAAATGTTTTGGAATTTTCTAAATAGGTCACAACTCATTTTATCCCACTATTGAATGAGAAGTGTATAAAATAATGGTCTGCATTTCCTTTTCAAAAAACCGATTCTTCCGCTAAACTATAGGCATCTCACCTGAAATTTTAGGATACGAACATTAAACAAGGATTCATTTATGTGGTTTTTTACTCCAGAGGAAAAAGAAATTCAAAAGGTCTGCCGTGATTTTGCTAAAAATGAGTTGGCCCCCTTTGCTGAAAAACACGACAATGAGGAAAGTTTTAATCTTAAGGCCTTTAAGCACATGGGTGAGCTAGGTCTCCTGGGTATTACTGTTGATCCAGAGTTCGGAGGTTCCGGAATGGGTGCAACAGCAGCAACTATTGTTATGGAAGAATTTGGTAAAGCCTGTGCTGGCTCAACACTTTCTTATCTCGCCCACACCATTTTGTGTGTGAATAATTTAAACAACAATGGATCCACTGAACAAAAACGAAAGTATCTTCCCAAGCTTATTTCAGGAGAGCATGTGGGATGCATGGGAATGTCTGAACCTGAATTTGGATCAGATGCCGTTGGAATGCAAACCAAGGCGGTATTAAACGGTGATTTTTATGAGATTACTGGAAACAAAATGTGGATCACAAATGCCCAATATGCCGATGTTGTTTATCTATACACAAGAACAGGCCCCGGCAAGAAAGATCTTACAACGTTTATTGTTGAAAAGGGCACTCCTGGCTTTAGCGTTTCAAAAGAAATCCATAAAATGGGAATGAGGTCCTCGCCCACCGGAGAATTATCTTTTGAGAAAGCTAAGGTTCCTGTATCAAATAGAATTGGAGCTGAGGGAGATTCGGTCATTCATATGATGAAAAATCTGGAAATTGAGAGGATTACTATTGCGGGTATCTCTCTGGGAATTGCACAAGCATGCTTAGATCAATGTCTTAAGTACGCTGGGGAAAGAAAGCAGTTCGGAAAAAATCTTGCCCACTTTCAGATGATTCAAAAAATGATTGCTGAAATGTACTCTGAAACAGAGGCCATGAGAAGAATGCTTTATACGGTTTGCTATGAGTACGATAACGGCAATAAATCTAACAACCTTGCTTCAGCCGTTAAGCTTCAACTCCCTAAAATGGCCACTAAAATTGCTCTTGATGCGATTCAACTCCACGGTGGGTATGGCTACTCTCGGGAATTCCCAGTTGAACGGATGATGAGGGATAATAAACTCAATGAAATTGGTGCAGGCACAAATGAAGTCATGATCATGATCATTGCAAAAAATTTACTCAAAGAAGCTTTAAGAGACTAAAACATGAATGACTTTCAAAAAGAACTAATTCTTAATCTTAGAAAATTTTGTCAAAATTCAATTGATCCTCTAATGGAGCATGATGATTCAGATGGTAAATTTCGCATGGATATTTACCGTGGCCTGGGTGAATTTGGCGTCACAGGTATTACCCTGCCTGAAATGTATGGAGGAGCTGGTCTTTCTTACTTAGAATACTCACTCATCCTCGAAGAAATTGCAAAAACATCAGTCCCCTATGCCGTTACCTTATCTGTTTCAGGAATGGTTCAATCTATCCTCAATGAATTTGGAAATGAGGATCAAAAACAAAAATACCTCTTTGAACTAACCAGTGGTCAGGAAATTGGCGCTTTTGCTCTTTCTGAGTCTCATGCTGGATCGGATGCAGCAAACCTCAAAACAACCGCAAAAAAAGTTGAGGGAGGGTACCTACTTAATGGCACAAAAATGTGGATTACCTCCGGTGGCATTGCCAAAACTTACATAGTCATGGCCCGTACTGGTGGTGAAGGCCCGAAAGGAGTTTCTGCATTTATTGTTAGAGACGGTTCTCAAGGTTTTTCCTACGGCAAAGCGGAAAAAAAGATGGGATGGAAAACATCTCCAACAAGAGAACTCGTGTTTGAGAACTGCTTCATACCAGACGAGAATAGACTACTTGAAGAGGGTCAGGGACTTAAAGTAGCGTTTGGTGGACTTGATAAGGGTAGAGTTGCCATAGGAGCTATTGCGGTTGGGTGTTCGCAAAGGGCCCTTGATGAGGCGATTAAATATTCATTAACACGTCAGCAATTTAAGCAGGCCATCTTTGACTTTCAGGGACTTCAATTCATGTTATCGGACATGGCCACAGAGACTGAAGCCTCAAGGCTTTTAGTCCACTCTGCTGCAGCTTCCATTGATAATGGCTCACCAAACTCTAAACTATGTTCTATGGCTAAACTCAAGGCAACAGATACTGCCATGTCAGTGACCACAGATGCTGTCCAGGTCCTAGGAGGAGTAGGTTACACCTCAGAATATCCAGTTGAAAGGTTCATGAGAGATGCTAAGGTACTTCAGATTGTAGAAGGCACAAATCAAATACAACGTGTGGTGATCGCTCGCCACCTTAAAAGAGAGTATGAATCCCATGCTTAATTGGCAGATAAGGTCCCATTTTAAATCCACTGTTGACTCACAAACTCTTACGGAAACAATTAATTCCTACCAGAGAACCCTTGAATCTGAGGACATTGGATTTTTTCGTTTGTCTCAAGACAGAAGCCTAATTGCAAGATGTGAGAGCCTTTTTAGTAAATTTCATCATAAAAAATATTTTATCCACGTTGGTATCGGGGGAAGTGCCCTTGGCACAGAGATGTTGTTGTCGGCCCTGAGTCAATCAAGTAACGTTAAGTTTACCTTTATTAACAACATTGATCCTGATGACCTCTCCCGTAAATTAGAAGATATAAATCTTCACGAGGCCCTTATTTATGTTGTTTCAAAATCTGGCACAACAGCTGAAACAGTTGCTGCTATGTCGATTATTATCCAAAAATTCAAAAACCTAGGGATTACTGAGAGTAAATATAAGGATTACTTTGTTTTCTGTACTGATCCTCAAAAAGGTGAATTAAAAAATATTTCACGCCAATGGGATATTGAAACATTAGAAATTCCGGCCAATGTGGGCGGTAGATTTTCAGTCCTTACCCCTGTTGGATTATTTCCCTCGCTTTTTGCTGGAATCAATATCCAAGGCCTCCTAGAAGGCGCAGAAAAAATAAAACAAAACCTTTTTAATAAGGATAAGGCCCAAAAATTCTTTGAACTTGCTCAATGGATTAAGGCTCTTCATGATCAGGGAGTTCAACAAACAGTCATGATGCCTTATTCATCACTTCTTAGAGAGTACTCCTCATGGTTTGTTCAGCTCTGGGCAGAAAGTTTAGGTAAAGACGGCAAAGGATTGACACCGATCCCAGCGTTTGGGGCCACGGATCAACATTCCCAAATGCAACTGTTTATGGAAGGGCCTCAAGATAAAATTTTAATGATTCTAGAAGTCGAAAAATTTCATTCTGACTTTAGTTTAAAAAATGATGTTGAAAGCGAGAGTTTTAAAAATCTCTCACCTTTCAAATTATCCGATCTTATGAAGGCGGAATTAGAGGGCACCCTTACCGCGCTTAAGGAAAATAAAAGGCATGTTGTCCACATCAAGCTTCCAATCTTAAATGAAGACTCTCTGGGCCAGTTAATTTTATTCGCAGAGTGCTTGACAGTTATCGTTGGTGAATTTCTTAAGGTGAATCCTTTTAATCAGCCAGGAGTAGAGGCTGGGAAGAAGTACGCCAACTCGTGGTTAAAAGCTAATTGTAAATAAACATTATCAAATAACCGAAATGAATCATGTGGTCCTTGCTCTTAATTAAGGGTAAGCCTAAAATGAATAACAAAAGACAACTGTTCACTGATATCTGGAGTAACCATGAGCGATGACAACAATGACACTAATGCCACCATTGTCATTACTGATATAAGAAAGGCACTCGATTCTCTGGAAGAAGAGGCCAAACAAAGACCTGCTTGCCTGGTAGTCGTTGGTGGAGAATTAAATGGTTCGATTTTTAATCTGCCCACAGGAGAAACTGTAGTTGGCAGAAATCCTGATTGTTCCATACCTCTGGATTTTCATGGAATTTCCAGACGTCACTTTACTATTAATGTTAACGAGACAGAAGTCGTGCTGAATGATTTATCCTCGGCAAATGGCACCTATCTTAATAATTTAAAATTAGAGGCGCCTTCTATTCTTAACAGGGGTGATCTGATAAAGATTGGTTCTATTGCTATGAAGTATCTCCCTAAGGGGGATCCTGAACGCCTGACCTATGATAAGCTTCACGAAGAGGCCAATACAGATGGTCTCACCAAATGCTATAATAAAACTTATTTTAATAATCAGTTAGAACTTGAAGTTAAGAAATCAAAAATCACCGGCAATCCTCTGACACTTTTAATTTTTGATCTTGATTACTTTAAAAAACTTAACGACAACTTTGGTCATGATGCCGGAGATTTCGTTTTAAAAGAAAAATCAAAAATCATCCGAGAAAATGGCATCAGGCAGGGTGACATCTTTGCCCGCTATGGAGGAGAAGAATTTTGCATCCTTCTTCCAAATACAAATCTCAAACAAGGCTTCGAGATTGCAGAACGATTAAGAAAACTCATCGAAAAACATTCCTTCACTTATGAAGATAAGCGTCTTCCTGTTACCGCCTCCATTGGAGTTGCAGATTACCGACAGGGCGTGAACAACGGTACAGATCTTTTTAAAAGAGCCGATTCCGCAGTTTATAAATCAAAAGAGGGTGGAAGAAATCAGGTTAACTTTTTTAAGGGTTAAATGCTTCACTCACCTCCGAGAATTGATTTATTACCTGAACACCTCATCGATCAGATTAAAGCGGGAGAGGTCATCGAACGACCGGGAAATCTTATTAAAGAGATCCTTGAGAACGCAATTGATGCCAAGGCGACCAAGCTTGAATTAACGGTTAAAGAGAATGGGCTTGCACTCATAAGCCTGAAAGACAATGGTCATGGTATGCGCAATAGTGATTTACCTATTGCATTCTCAAGACATGCAACCTCAAAAATTTCCCGTTTCGAAGATCTTTACCGTTTAACTTCTTTTGGGTTTAGAGGAGAGGCCCTGGCCTCAATTGCCGCTATTTCAAGATTGCAGTGTATTTCCAAAACTATTGCTGATGATTTTGCAGGAGAACTTCGGATTGAAGGAGGTCACACTCTCTATCACGGAGAGAGAAAAACTCCTTCTTTTCAACATGGTACTGAACTGATCATTCAAGACCTGTTTTTTAATACTCCTGCCAGATTAAAATTTATCCAATCTCAACAATCTGAAAAAAATTTCATAAAAAAAATTATTTTTTCTTTTATACTTTCACGACCTGACATTGAATTTCAAATTAAATTTGATGATGGAGAGAAAGACATTTTTGTAGCAAAGCCTCATCTTCGAGAGAGAATTCATGATATCTTTCCCAAGGCCAAGGATTCCATTCTTCATCTTCAGAGATTTTATGAAAATATCGAACTTGATTTATTTCTTATTCCTGGAACTTTTAAGTCACCAATAAAAATTCAAAATATTCATATTAATGACAGATTCATCTTAGATAAACAGCTTCATAGAGTACTCTCTCATTCATTGGCAGCGGCTTTTGGAGACGATGAGTATCACTACATGGCGCAATTCAATCTGCCTCCGGATACCATCGATGTGAATGTTCATCCCAATAAAACAATTATCAAAATTATGGATCATTCTAAAATGATGGGAGTTCTTTCATCTTCAATTAAAAGCCTGGCAACTAAAAAATCAAATCCCAATATATCTATGACATCCGGGAGCAGAACCGATGCCCCTTATCAACAACCCAGCCTTCCTGAAATCCAACTTCATTCTGGTCTTCAGCAGGAAAGACATCAGTATAATATGGATGGGTTGTTTTCTCCTCATCATTTATCTCGACCTGATATTGAGAATGACCTGTGGATCGGACCATTTATTATCAAGAGGAATGGATCAACCTGGATTGCTCTGACACCTTCAAAATTATTAGAGCTTTATTGCTCTTTAAAAATCCAACTCCACTCCCCTACAATTCCACTACTCGTGAGTGAACCATTTGTAAGTAAAAAAATAAAACAGGAAACGATCCATCGGCTTCAGGCCTCAGGAATGGAAATAGAGCATTTAGGCCCGGACACTCTGGTTGTCAGAGGCATTCCTGACTGGATGAACGGTTTTCCATTAAAAGAGCTTATCCATTGTCTTCTGCATGAAAAATCTTTCAATGAACTTATCCTCAATCCATCCGACTGGTCTCAGGCAACATGGGATGAAATGTTATCATCGTTTAATTGGGAGGAGCTGATTTCTAAAAAGATTATTTTGGATCTTCCCAATTTACTTAAAGAACGATTCAAATGAAAGTCATCATCATCTCTGGCCCCACTGCTTGTGGAAAAACAAGTCTCTCCGTTGAGCTTGCCTTAAAGTTTGGTGGAGAAATTGTTAACTTTGATTCTCTCCTTCTTTATAAAGAAATAACACTGGGAACAGCTAAGCCTTCCATCTTAGAAAGAAAATCAATTCCCCATCATATGATCGATGTGAGAAGTATTTCATCTCCCATGAATGCTGCCGATTATGCAAGGGAGGCATTTGTAGAGGTTGAAAATATTTTACAAAAAAAAATCCCGGTTTACCTTGTCGGAGGGAGTGGTTTTTATCTTCAAGCCCTCCTTAGAGGTATGTTTGACTCACCAACGACCCCTGAAGGTATTATAAAACAATCAGAAGACCTATATTCTCAAGGTGGAATAACTCCCTTTATTGATATTTTAAGAACTCATGACCTTGAAAGCTTCAAACGCTATCACTCGAATGATCATTATCGTATTCGAAGAGCGGTTGAACATTGGTGGACCACTGGTTTCCCTCTTTCAGAGGCAAGAAAAAATAAGGATGAAGCAAATAACAAACTTGATAAACCTTCTGTACATGACTGGAACATACTTCATCTTTACCTTGATATGCCTAAAGAGGAACATCTCAAAATCATTGAAAACAGAACAGCAAAAATGATTAAGGATGGTCTCATCGAAGAGGTCCAAAATCTCTTAAATCATGGATATTCTGGTGAAGAAAAACCTCTTCAAAGCATTGGATATAAAGAGTGTTTACAATACTTAAAGGGCATCCACAAAACGATTGAGGAATGTCAAAACCAAATCATCACTTCGACCAGGCAACTGGCAAAATCTCAAAGAACTTGGTTTAAAAGGGACAAATCCAAACATGAATATCATCCACTTGAAGAAAGATCAGAAATCTTTCTTCAAGTGGAAAGGTTTATTAAAGGAGACTAAGGCTCTGGTGTAAGAGAAAAATTAGAAGTCTTTGGTAGCTGGGGAATTGTTTGTTTAGGAAATTCTCCGGTCAAGGCATTTAGGAAAGAAACGATGTCCTCAACCTGATCATCTTTAAGATCCATGTCCAACTGAGTTTTTGCCATAACTCTAACAGCCTCATCTAAGGTTTTTACTTTTCCATTATGAAAGTAAGGAGCTGTTATGGCCACATTCCTCCAAGTCGGAACACGCCAGTGGTTTTTGTCTTCATCTTTTTTAGTCACCTCGTAACGGCCTTTATCGGATGTTAAATCATACTGACGATCATATTTTGAACCCGGGATTTGTGGAAATGGCTGGTAATGACCTTCTCCCATTTTAAAACCATCTCCTGCAAAATTTACTCCCGTGTGACAGGACGTACAGCCTATCTCTTGAACCAGTTTCATCCCTCTGATTTGCTGGACCGTCATCGCTTTTTTATTGCCCTTCATATATTTATCAAACGGGGAATTAGGAGTAATGAGTGTGCGTTCATACGCTGCAATGGCCTTTCCAAGATTTTGAATTGTTGGAGAAACATCTTTGGGAAAAGCTTTCTTAAAGGCTTGTACATAGCCAGGAATTTTATTAATCCTTTCCATAACTGCATCATGAGAGGGCATCCCCATCTCAATAGGATTGGTTAGTGGTCCCAGGGCCTGCTCCTCAAGAGAGGCTGCTCGTCCATCCCAAAATTGAACTGTATGAAAAGCAGAGTTCCAAACTGTCGGAGATCCTCTCCCTCCCCTTTGGCCCCTTACACCTACTCCCACGGGGCGTCCATCACCCCCATCAAGCATCACGTTATGACAGGAGTTACAGGAAACAGTTCCATCCACAGAGAGACGAGGATCAAAATATAACATTTTACCCAATTCTATTTTTGAAGGACTTTGAGGATTATCAGTCGGTACTGGCGCCTCAGCTGGCAGGGTCTTAAATTCAGCGTAAGCGGAAAATGACCCTAAACTCAGCACAAACAATAAAAATTTTCTCAGGTGCATTTGACCTCCTCATTATGTAAAATTAACTTAACAATTATAAATAATATTCTAATCCTATTTTAGATTAGAGCAACTAGACAAAATATGATGATTCCTTCTCATGACAAACTAAAAGTTATCGTGATTTCTGATGGCACCGGAGAGACGGCGTCCGCCATCACCAGAGCGGCGATGACACAATTTCAGGATAAAGAAATATTCTTTACTCGCTACAAAAACATCCGGATGAAGGAACAAGTTGATGCTATTTTTCAGGAAGCGGCCCTTCATCACGATATCGTCATTTATACCATCGTATCCGTGGAACTCAGGAATTATATTGCAGATTTATCTAAGAGAGACCATGTTAGGGCCGTAGATGTGATGGGCCCACTCCTGACAACTTTCTCAAATTTTTTTGAAGCAGAGCCCAATTATCAACCTGGTCTTTTACATGCCGTTAATGATCAGTATTTTAAACGTGTTGCTGCTATTGAATTCACTCTCAATCATGATGATGGAAGAAACATAAATTCTTTAGAGGAAGCCGATGTCATTCTTGTAGGCATATCTAGAACATCTAAAACACCTCTTTCTATGTACCTGTCTTTGGAAGGGATAAAAACTGTCAATGTACCTATTGTGATGAATGTTCCACTTCCTGAAAAACTTTTTGAAATTGATCAAAGAAAAATTTTTGGACTAACTATTGACGCTGATGAACTTTTTAAAATTCGTAAGAATCGTCTATCGAGACTTGGACTCTCCAATGACGAAGGAGATTACGCTGACCTCTCAAAAGTAAGTATTGAAATTGAATGGGCAAACAGGATTTTTTCTGAGAATAAGAGATGGCCTGTCTTTAATGTTACTGGGAAGGCATTAGAAGAAACGGCGGCTGAAATTATTAAACTTTTAAACATGAGAAAGGTTAATCGCTTCAAACAATCACAAAGGTTCCAGGGGCCTACATCCTAGAGCCTATTCAAGAATGTGTTTTTTATTCTCATCGATGATGAACTCAACTTTCTTTTCAGTTCCTATGATCGGGTTGAATACTGTTCCCTCATAAATTCCAACCGTCACTTCTATATCTTTAAAAGGAAGCTCTCTTTCAACCTTTTCCCCTGCCTCAATATAAATGAGTTTTGAACCTGGAGTATAACTTTGAGAAGTTGTTAAAAACCCTTTTCTCGCCTTTTCTAGTGGAGGAATCATCACGACTTGTGAATTCTTTTCATTAGTGAGGGTTACATATGTAGTATAAGGAAGATAACCATTCTTTTTAATGGTAATATTATTCTCTTTATTGAGATGGAGTGATAGTGGTCTTCCATAGTACTCAACTCTCTCGCCATTGATCGTAATAATCATTTCAATATCAATTCCACCAAGTATGATTTTTCCCTCTTTCCCAGATCCTGGGGGAGGCGGTTGAACAAGAGGAACTGATTCATCAGGTTTTTCAACAACGGGTTTCGTAGTTATAACTGGAGGAGGAGAAACCGTGGTAATGGTCCTACCCGATTCACTGTTTAGCATTTTGGATAGGTTAAAGCCAAAAAGTTCTTCCGTTAAATCTCCATTAAAATAAAATACACCTGCAAAAGATGCCGCAAAAAATAACACAACAATTGATGCGGACCGATTTTTTTCATGTTCGTAATTAAAAGAATCTTTCTCGTCGTTTGAGTCAATGCCCCTATCCCTTTGACCAACTCGAGTGGATGAGGCAACAGAATGAATATTGGTATTTTTTTGAGAGGGTTTTGGTTGAAGAGAGGTTTTATTTAATTTCTTTGTGGTGCTTTTTTCTACAGGAACAGGAGGTACATCATTTCCTATTTCAACCTGGATCGGCTGAATTTCCATTTCAATTTCGCGGATTTTTTCTCTCGTAGGTGCTTTAGGAGAAGATTCACGGGAAATAAGAACATCTGACTTTTTAAATTTTCCCGACCGGTTCTCTTCTTCCTTCATTTCTTGAATGTATGGAAGAATATCAATATTTCCATACTTAACAAATTTCACATCATCACTTGATATTTCATTTTTAAAAAGATCAGTTGAAAACTCCTTTAGATCTGAAGGGTTAAAATTTGGATAGGTTGAGTAAAGGAAGCGAACCAAGGCACGATTCATTTGATCTAAATTCTCGTATCGTTGTGAGCGATCTTTAGATAGTGCCTTCAGAACTATTTCATCTAATTCTTTTGGAACGAGAGGATTAATCTGAGATGGAGGAGCAATTTTACAAGCTTGTATTTGTTTTAAAACCGCAAGATCATTGTTTGCTTGAAAAAGCTTTCTGGAGCACAACATTTCCCAAAGAGTAATACCAACTGCAAACTCATCATATCTGGCATCCAAAACTAATCCATCCAGATATTCAGGGGCGAGGTAAGTAAGTTTTCCTTTAATCGTTCCAGCTTGAGTAGCCTCAGAATTGGTATTGGCCTTGGCTATACCAAAATCAATGACTTTCACAGCGCCGTCATAAGTAAGCATTATATTATGTGGAGAGATGTCACGATGAACAATCTTACAAGGTTTTCCAGTTAATTTATCAGTAAAGGTATGAGCATAATGAAGACCAAGACAAACTTGAGAAATAATAAAACAACAGGTTTCTACGGGAAATACTTTTTTCTTCTCTTTAATACGATCAAGAAACTGCTTTAAATTCGCACCATGAATGTACTCCATTGCAGTATAAAGTTGACCATTAACTTTACCATAATCATAAACCTGCATGATGTTTGGATGAACCATACCAAATGTAATATTTAACTCATCATGAAACATTCGAACAAAGGCTTCATCACTAGAGAATTGAGGCTGAACCATTTTAATGGCAACCATCTTTTTTGCCTGCTCACCCAAATAACGTGCGCGACAAATTTTTGCCATACCACCATCAATCAGATGATCAAGTATCAGATATTTTCCGAACCGCTGATATTTGTTGTCGCTCATAGAACCTCAACATCTTTTCGGTTTCTAGAAGATAAACTTAAGAATAATAACATTTCTTTTTTGGTAAAATGACTTAGAGGTCAACCTCTAACTGCCTGAAACTTGGAAAATTAATCGCCAAATTTTCAGTCCCTAGTCTCGTTGGAGACCTTTTACAGTACCCCATCATTTTATAATTTTGAAGGCGCCAATCCTGAGCAGAAGGATGGCTTTTTAATGCTGAGGCAAAACTATTAATGACGACATCATCGAAACCATTTAACTTCATTTGTTCTCGAAAATTTACATGTGAAATTTTTGAGGGGTCAGCACTGTAGCCAGCAGTAACTAAAAATCTTTCACACTTGGTAAAAAATTCTTTTTCATGAGGGGAAAACCACTGAGTAAAAGGTGAGTCCACTCTTGCCTCCCAAATGAGCGCATCAAAGTATAGAGTCATCCCGTGATACCAACTCATTCTTCTGAAAACCAGCGCCTCGTTCCAGGAATCTTTTTCATAAACTCCTCCCCTCAAAACAACCTGTCCGAGAGTGGTTTGATTATAACTCTTATAAGCGGCACATCCAGAAATCACTAAAACTAGAAGGGTAAAAATGAACTTCATCTAGACTCCTTAAGCTGCTTATCTATCCATGACTTCATGGTTTGGAAAATTTCCAGACGATCAACTTCATTCCATAATTCGTGGAAGTGATCAGGATACTCTATAATTTTAACCAGTTCTTTATCAATCCCATGAGCAAAAAGAAGAGTGCTATGAGGGTCTACAATTTTATCGGTGCCAGAAATAAGAAATAAACATGGTAATTTAAGATAATAAGACTGTCCTATGAGATTATTACTGGCATCGATGATCTCTTTTGCCATCCTAACGCTCATAAACTTTGGAATTAATGAATCTGTATCAAAATCGTTGGCCCTTTCAGCGTCTCTCGTTAGATCTTTACCCGAATAGATCATAGGAATGTGGAATTTAGGAAGAATAGTATTTAATTTATCAAGAAGTTTTAAAGAAAACGGGGCAAGAATCGTGTTTGGCCTGATACAGGGACTTGAAAACACTACTCCCTTAACTGGAAATGGATAACCATGAGAGGGATCAAGAAGTTTAGTAAGAGTTACCAGCCCTCCAAGACTATGTGCCAGAATAAAAGTCTTTGTATGGTCCGTATTTCTAGAATGAACAAACTCACCAACTTTAAAAAAATCATCGAGATAATGACTAAAATTTTCCACGTGGGCCCGTACTCCCCCACTCCTTCCATGTCCGATGCTGTCAAAAGTTGTTACAGCAACATGATTATAATTTTTAAGCAAAAAATGAATGAGCTCCATATGACGACCTGAATGCTCCAGGGCGCCATGGACGATAAAGAAATGTACAGATGGTTGTCCTCGAAAAAAATGGCGGACAAAAATCTCTGATCCTCCATCAGAAGAAGGTATTGAGAAATCTTTATTTTCAAAAGGCACAATTTTTGAAACCACTGTTAATTTTCTTGTATGTACTTTTCAATCGCCAGTCTTGCTTCACCAGATAAATTCTGAAATCTAAAGGATAACCCAGATTGCCCCTCCAAAAGGCGTAAAACAACTCCAGACGCGGCAAAATGATAATCACTATTTTCGGGATGAACATTCATAGAAATTTTATCTCCAACATTTCCGTTAAAACCATCAACTAAAATCTGCATTCCTCCCACAGAAATGTCGCGGCAAATTCCCTCATAGAATTTTTTGTCATTATTGAAGAAAATCCTAGCAATAAATGGCTTTCTCACTGTCATTCTTCTCTCAGATTCTTTGATAACTGGTGGAACTTCTTCGAAAACTGCTTCATAATCTTTAAAATCTGCAAGCATTTTCCAATTATTTGTTCCTTTGATAAAAAGATATGTTTTCCCATTAATTCTATTTTCTTTGAACAACTTTTGAACTTGATTTAGTGAAAAAGGACCATATTCGGTTGTTGAAGAACCTCTATCAGCCCCAATTCTCACATAAAGATTTCTCTCCTCAGGAGTAAGCTCTTTTAGAGAAAATTCGTTAAAGGAAACATTGATTTCCGGAGGAAGAACTTCCTCTGCTTCAATTTTGTTTGTCCTCTGAAGCTCTTCAACCTCTTTGATTTTTTTCCAGGTTTCAAAACCTTTTTTCCAGACAAATTCCTCTGTGCCTAAATCTTTGTTATCAATTAGTTCAAGGATAACTTCAAAAGAAACGGGCCCATGACGATTACCTTTTTGAACGTAGTACCATTTATCCGCCATACAATCCTCAAATCATTGAAATAATTATTAATCCCATTTTAACCTGACCTATCTGAAATTGAACTCAGAGGGAAAATCTTGCCTAAAAACTAATAATTCTTATCAACTAATTGTCTAAAGTTTTACTCCATTCATCCCGATAGGAAGCATGAGTAGTGTGAAGGTATAAAAATGAAAATTAAGTGGTCAGGTTTTATTGCTCTTCTTTGTTTAACCGCCTTAATAGGTTGTGGAGACGAACAGTTTGGAACAGTTCCAAAGTCCACTTCAGAAAGTGCAAGCCCACTCTCAAACTTTACCCACAGTTCTTGCTCAGCTTATACGCTGATTAAACCAAAAGTTGACGTAGTTTATGTCATAGATAATTCATCAAGTTCATACTACATCGCAAACGACCTAAAAAATGCAATCAGTGCTACCATTAATAGCCTCTCCAATGAATTCGATTACAGAGTTGTTGGCACACCCCTAATAGAGACCTCTGGGGGAAATAATGACTTTCAGGTCATTACCAATTCTTCTGAACTTACTGGTATCCCCTCTGACTCTAGAAGAGTTTCTAGTGCTTCGGAGTTTTCTTTTTTTAATAATGCCCCAGTAAATGGTGTAGAAAAAGGACTTGGCCGGATCGTCGGTTTCATCGATTTTCACAAAAACTTATTAATCAGAAACAACTCCCATTTAATCGTTGTTCTTGTTTCCAATGGACGGGATCTTGAAATTGAAGAGGACTCAGGCTTTCTAAATGGAGAAACCAGATTCAATCAACTAAATTACACTACCCGACTAACAAGTTTTAGGAACTTAAAATCAAATCTTAACTCCCTTCAACTAAGAATGATTTCAGTCACTGCAAAAACTGTTTGCTCTCAAGGGTTCAGGACTGCTCTAAAGTCATATGTAAAAATGTCTCAGGATCTCTATACTGACTCCATGGCCCAAGATAATAACTCGAACATGGACAGTTATGATCTATGTAGTACAAACGGAGTCAGTTCAATTTTTGGTGCCATCAATAGTTCTATCAAACAAGTGGTTCTTCCTCATAAGTACAGGTATTGGCCCATTACTTTTGCTGAAAATAACGAAATGGTTTCTATCGATGAGATCAGGGTTAGAAAAATTTCGTCTAATGGTTCAAGCGTAACCCTCACCAGAGATGTTGATTGGTTTTATGAAGATAAGGGTTCTTCTCAAACTGTCCAGACCAGAGAACTTCCTACTCCCGGTGAGCCAGTGACAGGGCGACATTTTATTCGGTTTAATAATTTAGTTACTCATCCCGATTGTATTCTTGTAACGTCTGTTTCAAGGACTGAATATTTTAATTATATTGTTCTTCCTCAGAAACCGAAAGTTGAAACAATAAGTGTCCGCATAAACGGATCTGTGATACCAAAAAGTATGACTAATGGCTGGAGTGATCAAACTTCTAGTGTAATGACCAGAAATATTAAAGCACCGTATCCCTCCCCCGGTGATGAGAATCCACCCATCATCAGGACAGGTTTTATGCTTAAACTGAATGGGAGTGCTAATTATTTCAAATCCGGTGATAAAGTAGACGTCAACTTTATTCCAGCAGGTATCTAAACAGCACCAGCTGGTATTTTCTCAACATTAGATTTTTTAACTGCATTCATGAATCGGATTATGGGATACATCTTTTGTAGTTTAGGAAAATCAGTTTCTACCAAAACCTGACCATCCTGCATGATAACTTCACCAAAAATTCCAATCCCCTTTCCGTCGTCAATGTGATCAGGATTGAGAGCAATTCCCTGGGTTTTAAATTCAGCAATGAGAGTTGTTATGTTGTAGCATTTTGTAAACTTCGGAGGAATTCCCTCAATGACCCGGAGATTTGGAATGTCTAGAAGTGGTAAAACCGGTGCTCTTTCGATCATTTTGGCTATAAGCATTTCACACTTCTCACCAATCTTCATTTTCTTCTCATCAACAAGATGTCTTTCACTGTTATAGAAAATAAAGATTTGTCTGATGATTTCCATGTTTTTTAAAAGGAGGAGAAAGGGTAATCCATCATCATCCTCTCTTACTTCCATCCAGCCAAGCTCCACGAGGAGATTAATAATTGACTCCAGTTTAACCTCAATAATTTGATACATCTCCTGTGAATACAAATTAAGAATTTTCCTATGAACCGCTAAGGCCTGATGCTTTACTTCACCATGGGCCTTAAATACAAGAAAAAGGGTGGCAAGAATTCTCATAACCTCAATGGGTTTCATGAATTCATATTCACTATGTTTTCCTGCATAAGTCACCGAGGCCTGATTGCCCTCAAGTTCTTTAATCCTTATGTTAGATTTTCTAAGTCTTGTGACTAGGGTGTTGATAATAGTTTTAAACCATGGATTCAGGGACTGCATGGTTTTTCCAAAGGCAACAAAAGATATTTCAATGACCTCAACTGGAGTGATTGCAGCAGCAGAGCAGGAGCGTTTTCTTCCAGAACCATCTTCGTCAAAGTAGGCCATTTCACCAATAACCTCTCCAGATCTTAGAACTGCAAGTTCTATAAATCCTTTTCCTTTTGGCTTGAACAGACGTATCTGGCCCTTCTGGATAATATAGAGAGAATCAGCGGGATCAGAGTCATTAAAAAGCACTTCACCCGCTTTAAGAGTTTTCATTCCAGACTTTGCTTGAGAACCGGTGGTACCTGCCATTATTTTATCTTCTCCAAAATAAGACTAAGGGCCTCTCCACCACCAATACAGATAGCAGCACAGCCATATTTTGCGTTTTTCTTTTTCATCGCGTTCATAAGAGTTACCAAAATTCTTGCTCCAGAAGCACCTATAGGGTGACCAAGAGCAACTGCTCCTCCAAAGACATTTACTTTATTATGCGGAATTTTTAATTCTTTCATAGAGGCTAAAGTAACGGCAGCAAATGCTTCATTGATTTCAAAAAGATCAATTTGATCAACTGTTAACCCAGCCTTTTTGAATGATTTCGTCATGGCCATGATAGGTGCGGTAGAGAACCAAGTTGGCCCCTGAGCATGAGAAGCATAACCCAGGATTTTAAACTCAGCTTTGTGAGCATACTCTTCACCGGCCAGAACTACGGCTGCCGCTCCATCATTAATAGTTGAAGCATTTGCAGCAGTAATTGTTCCATCTTTCTCAAAGGCCGGTTTAAGGGCAGGCATTTTTTCAAAGTTGGCCTTAAATGGTCCCTCATCTTCCACAACATCAACAGCTCCCCCCTTGGAAGGAACCTTAACAGCTACTATTTCATCTTTAAAAAGACCTTCCTTCGTCGATGACTGAGCACGCTTAAATGATTCAATCGCAAATGCATCCTGTTCTTCCCGGGACATGTTGTATTTTTTGGCACACTCTTCTGCACAATTTCCCATGGCACGATTGGAATAGACATCCCAAAGGCCATCCCATTGCATGGAGTCCTTCATTTCAGTGGGGCCAAATTTAAAACCATTTCTTGAATTCAGAAGAATATGGGGAGCAAGGGACATATTTTCCATCCCCCCGGCAACCACCACCTGGTTATCTCCAGCTAAAATAGATTGTGCTCCCAAAATAACTGCCTTTAGACCAGAGCCACAAACTTTTCCCACCGTCGTTGCAGGCACAGATTCAGGGAGACCAGCGGCCAAGAGGGCCTGTCTGGCCGGGGCCTGGCCTACCCCAGAAGTAATAACATTTCCCATAAATACTTCATCCACCAGTGCCTTATCAATATTCGCTTTCTGAAGGGCCCCATCAATGGCCACTGCTCCAAGTTTAGGAGCCTGTATTGTTGATAGATTTCCCATAAAACTTCCAATTGCTGTACGAGCACCACCGAGGATATAAACGGACATAATTAAACCCTTTTTTAAGAATGAATGTTGTCTTTCTTCGGGAATTATCTTAATTAAGGGCCTGATAAATGACCACTAATTTTCAATAAGGCAGGTTGTCATGTTAGGACGAATAAAAAACTCAAAGTTGGCAAAACCCTTCCCTACTGATTGGACTGAGGGTTTTAATAGAATCCTAAATGAAACCTACAAAATTGAAACAAAACAAAGTGGTAGGTATTTTGATGTTTATGGCCAAATTTTTGAAGAAGAACTCCTCCTGATCGTTTCCTATCTTTCTGAAAAAGACGAATACGAGTCTCCTATGACCCTATTTTTAAGCTCCGACCGTAATAAGGAGATGAATGAGGAAAAAATTAAGGAAACTCAAAAAAACCTCATCGACATTGTAGGGCTATTTTTTGATGAAATCTTTTCTGACTCAGAATGGAATGGATTTGAGCCCAACTGGCAAGAAGTGACCCACAAAAATCAGAATTGTTATTACAAAATTAGCCGCGAAAACATTAATCTTACTCTTGAGGCTAGTCGACTACTTGGTCCTGAATATGATGACGTGGAGACCGAAGAAGATATTCATTGATATGTACCCATGACTCTTAAAATTTCTGGATTGAAGTTTATAAATAAAAAAAGCCCCTCTATGAGGGGCTTTTTTTATTCGTCTTCGTAGCGAAGAGTTGAAGAAATTGTTTCAATTCCAATGTCATCATCTGAATCATCATCATCCACCGCATTTTCAAATTCGTCTTCCTCGAAATCAAACTCTGAGGTGATATTAAGTTCATTAAGAACACGGTAAAACTCTTTATCATCAGAGAGGTCAGAAAGAAGAGCCTCAATATATTTGGGAGGATACTTTGATATGAGCTCCTCAATATACTCCTGAAGTTTACCTTCTTTCAAAATTTCACGCTTCTTTTGAACCGTTTTCCAATTACGTAAATAGTGGAGGCGACAATAACTCTGAGTCGTCCTTAAATTATCACAACCTTTTTCAATACATTCATCATTTTTTGGATCAATAAAGAAATCCATGGAACCAATTGCCTCGGCAATTTCCTTCCAATTAAAGTGCTCTCTGAGCTGCGCTATTTCATCAGCAATAGTAGACTGAAGATCAGCAAGAACAACATTGTTGTATTTCTTACCCTGTTTTACGGGGAATTCTTCGATCGCAACATCCTCTTCATAGGCTTTTTTGCCAGTTTTCTTCGTGGCCTTCGACTTTTTATATTCTTCTTCGAATTCATCGAAGTCATCATCTTCATTTCTTTTAGATTTACGCTCTTCTTCTCCGAAAAGAGGTTCATCATCTGGACCTAATTCTATGTCCTCATCATCAAGATCTTCTTCTTCATCCGTATATTTTTTAGATTTTTTAGGAGTAGTTTGAGTATCTTTTTGGGCTTTAGCCTTAAATTTTTCTTGCTCCTTCTTCTCTTGATCTTTCTTTTTCTTTTCCTGCTCCTTAAGCTTTGCCTTCTCTTTGAGCTCTTTTTCTTTTAGCTTTTGAGCCTCCTTGATGGCTAGCTCCTTTTCCTTGGCAAGACGAGCCTTTTCCTTTTCTTTATTCTTCTTTTCCTGTTCTTTGGTCAAAGCCTTGGGCTTTGGAAGAAGCTTCGAAGCTGCTTTTAGAACAGTTGCCTTTAAGGATTTAGGCTCAGGTTTTTTTTCCACTTTTTTAGGGGCAACTTTTTTTGCTGGAGGAGCAGGTTTCTTCACTGGAGTTTTTTTTGACATTTGGGCTGCTTTTTTTGGAGGAGCTTTCGCTACCGGTTTTTTTCCCGCAGTTTTGACCACAGGTTTTTTAACTGGCATTTTAGCAGCAGGCTTTTTTTTCGCCATGATTTTCTCCTCAAAAATGAATATCAGACGTAGATACTACGTCTATAAAATAAAATTAATGGACAATCTAACAAACAGTACTGTGTTTTGACGAGTTAAAAGTTATTGAATTGCTTTTAATTCATTCGCCGCAATGACCATCCGCTGAACCTCAGATGTGCCTTCATAAATTTCAGTAATTTTGGCATCCCTGAAATACCTCTCTACAGGATATTCCTTAGTATATCCATTTCCTCCACACAACTGAATTGCTTTAGTCGTGATCCACATGGCCGACTCAGAGGCCATGAGTTTTGCCTGAGCAGATTCTTTGGAGTAAGGAAGGCCTGTATCTTTTAGGGCAGATGCATGATAAATCAAAAGACGTGACGCGCCAATCTTTGTGCTCATATCGGCCAGCATAAATTGGATTCCTTGAAGGTCAGAAAGAGGTGCTCCAAATTGAACTCGCTGTTTCGTATAACGAATAGCATAATCAAAAGCTCCCTGGGCAATACCAAGGGCCTGGGAGGCAATACCAATCCGTCCACCATCCAAAGTGGCCATGGCCACTCTAAATCCCTTTTCTGGTTCTCCAAGTAAAGCACTTTTGGGAACTTTTACCTTATCAAAGGCCAACTGACAGGTTGATGAACCTCTGATTCCGAGTTTATCTTCCTCTTTAATGATGGAGTAACCCGGAGTTGTGGTTTCTACGATAAAAGCAGAGATTCCCTTGTAGTCAGGAGTCTTTTTGGTTTTTGCAAAAACGATACATATGTTGGCTTCCTTACCATTAGTAATCCAGTTTTTTACCCCATTAATTTCCCAATGATCTCCCTTGTCCTCAGCAAAAGTTGTGAGAGATCCCGCATCTGAGCCAGCATTTGGTTCAGATAGACAAAAACAACCGATCCACTCTCCTGAGGCCATTTTGGGAAGATACTTCTTTTTTTGTTCTTCAGTTCCAAAATTTAAGATAGGCCAGATGCCAAGGGAAGTATGGGCAGAGACAAACACACCGGTAGAGGCACACTGACGTGAGATTTCTTCTACAATGAGGGAATAGGACATGTAGTCCATTCCAGCTCCCCCATACTCCTCCGGAACATAAGAGCCTAGGAACCCATTTTCACCAAGTTTAGAAATAAGCTCCTTTGGGATATGGCCTTCATGATCAATCTTTGAAGCCAGAGGGGCCACTTCTGAGTCTGAAAATTTCTTAACCATGTTTCGTATTTCATTGTATTGCTCATGAAGTATCATTTTAAAAATCCTTTAATTAAAATTTGCTTTTCTTTTTTCAACAAATGCTTTCGTTCCCTCTTCCATTTGAGGGGTCTGAAAAATATTTCCAAACTCCTCTCTTTCAATCATTAGGGCGTCCTCAATCAATTCCTTCGAGCAAGTTTTCATGGAGTACTTAGCTCTCGATATAGCATGAGATGAATTCTGAAAGGTTTGTCCAAACCACTTATGACATCCTTCCATTAACTCTTTTTTGGATGGAAACAATTCCAAAACAATTCCAAGTTTCTGTGCTTCCTCACTGTTTAGATTTCTTCCCGAAAAGATAATCTCTCTCGCCCTTCTCTCTCCCACAATCCTCATAAGCCGTACTGTCCCGCCAAAGCCAGGAATAAGACCTAGTTTAACTTCTGGAAGCCCAAAAACAGCTTGTGCTGATGCGAAGATGAAATCAGAGCTTAAGGCCATTTCAAATCCTCCTCCAAGTGCAAAACCATTAACGGCAGCAATGGTAGGGAAAGGAAGGGATTCAAAAAGAACTGTAACTTTTTGACCGAGCTCAGAAAAAGCATTTGCTTCTCCATGACTCATTGGCCTCATTTCAGCAATATCTGCGCCAGCTATAAAAGCCTTCTCACCCTCGCCCGTAAAAATGAGTCCCTTGATAGGATTTAGGTGAAGCTCAGTCAAAACTTCTTTTAACTCTCTTAGTACTTGGATGTTTAAAGCATTTAACTTCTGAGGACGGTTGATCGAAAGAATTCCAAGGCCACCTGACTCCTCATAATTGAGAGTTTCAAATTTATTTATCATAAGAGTAAAATCCTTTTCCATTTTTGCGACCGAATCGACCTGCGGCTACATACTGTTTAAGAAGAGGACATGGGCGGTATTTGGTGTCACTTAATCCCTCAAAGAGGACATTCATAATGGCTAGACACGTATCCAGACCAATAAAATCCGCAAGCTCCAGTGGTCCCATAGGTTGGTTGGTACCAAGCTTCATGGCCGTATCGATGTCCTTCACATCTGCAACGCCCTCATACAGAGCATAAACAGCTTCATTAATCATGGGCATGAGTATTCTATTCACAGCAAAACCAGGAAAATCTTTTGCCCTGACAAAAGTCTTACCCATTTTTTCTGCAATCTCTGAAACTGTAAGGAAAGTTTCATCCGAAGTTTCAAGCCCTCTTATTCCCTCTACTAGTTTCATAACTGGTACTGGGTTCATAAAGTGCATGCCCACCACTTTGTCTGGTCTTTTAGTCACAGCTCCAATTTCAGTGATAGAAATAGATGAAGTGTTAGAGGCCAGGATAGCATCAGGCTTTGCCAACTCATCGAGCTTCTTAAAAATTTCAAATTTTAATTCTTTTTTCTCCGTCGCCGCCTCAATGATAAGGTCACAATTTTTAAAATCACTCAAATCCAAAGTGGGCTTGATTTTTCTAAAAGCGTCCTCAGCATTCTTTTCTGTCCACTTTGCCTTTTCAACTCCCTTGGCCAACTGCGTTTTTATAAAGTTATGACCAAAATCGAGAGAATTTTTAAAAGCATCATAAAGAATGACATCAAATCCTGTCTGGGCCGCCACTTGAGCAATTCCCCGACCCATTTGACCAGATCCAACAATTCCAATAACTTGAATGTTTTTCATGGAGGACTATTCCTTGTGTTAAATGAGATAAAGTCATGAAAAATTACCAAAGGAAGAGGATTTTGCCAAAGACCTTTATGGATTCACTATTGCATGAAGGTGGTATTTGGTTTATAACATCGCAGTATTTTTGAAAAAGAATGTACACTTAGGAGAACCACTGTGGCGAATCACAAATCATCTGAAAAAAGAGCAAAACAAGAAAAAAAACGTCGTATGACAAACAAAACTAAAACTGCTGCATCAAGAACTGCTGTAAAAGCACTTCGTGAAGCTGTGGCCAAGGGTGATGCAACGACTGCAAAGGGCCTTCTTATTAAAGCTCAGTCTCTTCTTGCTAAACTGGCCAAATCACCTGCTATGAAAAAACAAACTGCGGCCCGTAAGACTTCTCGTCTTACTAAGCTCGTAGCCGGGATAAATAAATAATTTGCCATAAGCACTTGATTAAAACAAAATTAAGCCCAAAGTATGAACATACTTTGGGCTTTTTATTTTAAGTCGTTTCAATCAGGAGCTATATGAAGTCACTAATCACTCTTCTCATCGGATCATTTTTTTTAGCGTCTTGTGGTCTTCAGTCCATTCCACGAGCAAACAATAGTGTTGATGCAGCTTGGGCCGAAGTTGAAAATCAGTACAAAAGAAGAACTGACCTGATCCCAAATCTTGTGAATACGGTTAAAGGATATGCTTCCCATGAAAAAGACACTCTCGAGGGAGTGATGGAAGCACGAGCAAAGGCAACTGCTGTCACCATAGATCCCACTAAACTTACTCCAGAAAAATTAAAAGAATTCCAGGAAGCACAAACGGGAGTCTCTCAAGCCTTGGGTAAACTCATGGTTGTTTCTGAAAGATACCCAGATCTTAAGGCAAATCAAAATTTTCAAGGTCTCCAAACCCAACTAGAAGGCACTGAAAATAGAATTGCAATTGCTCGTAGGCGTTATATCGAAGCTGTTCAAGAATTTAATAATCTTGTGACTGTTTTTCCCACAAGTCTAACGAACTCACTTATACATCATCTGGATAAAAAACCCCAGTTCACAATCTCTGAGTCTGAAAGTAAGACACCGGAAGTAAAATTTTAGTGCGCTACTTAATTTCGATCATCTTTTTTCTAAGCTTTAATCTACTGGCGAAAGATCTAACACTTCCGGATCTGAGTTCGCCAGTGATGGATCTTGGAAACTTTTTAAATGCACAAGAGTCTGAGAATCTCAGTGAAACTATCACAGAGATCCGCGCTCAAAATGGTCCACAAATTGTCATCCTCACAGTCCAAGACTTGCAGGGATACCCCATAGAAGAATTTTCTATTAGATTGGCAGAAAAATGGCAGTTGGGATCAAAAGAAAAAGACGATGGTCTTCTTATTATTATTTCAAAAGCTGAGCGGGCCGTAAGAATAGAAGTAGGAAATGGGATAGAAGGTGAAATCACTGATTACTACACTTCAGAATACACCAAAGACATCTTTCCAAGTTATTTTAGACAGGGCCAGTTCTATGATGGATTAAAGGTGTTTCTCGTAGATGTAGGGGCCAAATTTAATATTCAACTTAAGGGTCAAAAAAGTAGATATATTAGAAGAACCAAGAAGGCCACCAGAAGCAATATACCAAATTCTCTCATCATCGGAGTCATGGTGACTTTGATAATAGGTAACCTCATTTTTAAAAATAGACCCGTTTACAGAGGTTTCTTTACGGCCCTAGCTTTTTCAAGCATCGGTTTTTTTCTGGGCATTTCAATCCTTTTTCTCATCTTTGTTTCCATCTTCGGATTCATTTTTGGGATGATCGGAACAGATAATCTCCTCTATGGTTTGTCTAGCGGACATGGTGGAGGGTATTACGGTGGAAGAGGCGGAGGAGGATTCTCCGGCGGAGGTGGTGGCTGGAGCGGCGGCGGAGGTGGATTCTCCGGAGGTGGCTCATCGGGGAGCTGGTGATGAAAGAAATACTCACTCAAGATGAAATCAAGTTAGTAGAAGAAAAACTTAAGCAATTTGAGCTGAACACAGGTTGCGAGCTTCTCCTGATACTTGCAAAGAGTTCTGATGAATATCCCGGAGCAACCTGGAGGTTTGGAGTTCTTTCAAGTTTTATTATGACCTTCATATTTTCCCTTTTTTTTGAATTCCACCATGCCTATCTATGGCCTTTATCAACCTTGTTACTCATCATCTTCATGGTATGGATTGGCCATTTTTCTTGGGCGAAAAGATTAGCTTTAAGTGATCTTGAAGTTCAAAGAGAGTGCATGGAAAAGGCCATTGAATACTTTCATTCCATGGGAACCTCTAAGGTTTCTCACAAAGTTACTGCCATGATTATGGTTTCAGTACTTGAGAGAAAAATCATCGTTCTTGTTGATGAAAAATTAAAATCCAGGATATCAAACTCTGAGTTAGACGAATTGGTCGTGATCATGCAGAAAAACTTCAGGGTAGGGAATATGGGTCTAGGTTTTATTCAAAGTATTGAGGGCCTGGAACAAAAAATCCTTAAGGATTTCTGTGGCAAGGTGAGTGACATCAATCCTTCTGAATTAAAAGATCAAATTATTTTTACTTAAGAGAAATTTATGATTAATCGTTATGACGTAAAAGAGATCAGCTCAATATGGACAGAAGAAGAAAAGTTCAAATATTACCTCAAAGTTGAACTTGCCCATTTAGAAACTCTTGAAGAGGAAGGGATTGCAGAAAAAGGAACTGTTGAGATCATTAAAAAAGCCCAAATTGATGTCCAGAGGATCCTTGAAATTGAGAAAATCACCAATCATGACATTATCGCTTTTTGCACCAGTATCACGGAGCAGTTCCCGGCTGACTTCGGGCGTTTTTTTCATTTTGGTATTACGTCCTCAGACGTTATTGATACGGCCCATGCTCTTCTTATAAAAGACAGCATGTCTGTTATTGAGAAAGATCTTTTGGAACTTAAATCAGCTTTAAGAATAAAAACTCTTGAGACCAGTGATCTTCTTTGTATCGGCAGAAGCCATGGAATAAGTGCCGAGGCCATGGTGTTTGGACAAAAATTTCTTTCCTTTGAAGCAGAATTAGAGAGAAGACTCACTGATTGGAGACAAGCTTCGGATAAATTAACCGGCCAGTTTTCCGGTGCCGTTGGAAACTATACAGTTATTACTCCGGAGCAAGAAGAAAAAACCCTCAAACGCCTGGGTCTTAAAGTTGAGACCGTCTCTTCTCAAGTTGTGCCGAGAGATCATTACGCAACAATTATTTCAATCGGATCTCTCATTGGATCATTGTTTGAGAGGATGGCGATTGAGTTCCGTCTTCTTCAGCACTCTGATATTGCCGAGGTTCATGAGGGATTTTCTAAAGGACAGAAAGGCTCCTCCACCATGCCTCATAAAAAGAACCCTATCTCATCGGAGAATATCACTGGGATGTCCAGATTGCTTCGATCTCATATTATTCCTGCTCTTGAAAACTGTGCCTTGTGGCATGAAAGAGATATCTCCCACTCGAGTGTAGAACGAATGATGCTACCAGATCATTTTGGACTTCTGTCTTATTCGGCTCGGCGAATGAAAAACGTTGTAGAAAATCTTGTGATTGAAAGAAAACGCATCGAGGCCAAAGTAGAATCAAATGAAAAAATTTATTCAAGCTACGTTCTCCACAAATTAATTCAAATAAATCCAAATGCAAAACGTGAAGAACTTTACGAAGCTGTTCAAACATCCTTTTTTAAGGCCACCAACAAAGATGAACTTAAGGTCTCTCTTGAAAAAGAACTCAATGCCAGAGGTTTGAATCATCAGG
>CANHIY010000015.1 GCA_947461175.1 Bacteriovoracaceae bacterium | reverse complement strand
TAGAACTTACCAAAAAGGTTTGAATCAAGGGCAAGGTTGAGGCGGTTTCACCACCACTTCCAAAAGTGAGAGCAACTGTATCATTGACCTTAATTTTAAGTTGTTCTGAAAGCTCTTTTCCTAAGGCGATTCCACCTGCAGGAATAGAAACTCTTAACCCGGTTGAGTCCGAAAAATTCTGGCTCTCAATTCCCCTTACAACAACTCCTTTACTCACATCATGAGAAAGCAAAAAAGCCTCCGACTGAATAACAGGTGCAATTGATAATGGTTTTAAGGTGGAAATTTTTTTGAGAATTTCGGGGGTCACTGAAAAAAAGCCTCTACGGTTTGTGACCAGAATATCACCAGAAGAGTGCCTAAGACCTGATTTAAGAAGATAATCAAATCCATCCATTAAACCAAAAGTACATAAAATAACAGCTATGGAGAAAGTGAAGCTAAAAATGGTCGCAAGCAAAATTTTACTTGCTGAGCGACCATGGAGAGCTATTTTAAGAACAGAAAGATAGGAATGCATTACTCTTCTTCGGAGAAGTAATGTTCTTTTTTAAGAAGAGGAAACAGAATCACATCTCGGATAGTATGACTGTCAGTCAAGATCATCACCAAACGATCAATTCCAATTCCCTGACCAGCTGTAGGAGGCATTCCGTATTCAAGTGCCCTGACGAAATCATAATCAACATCGGTTGCTTCATCGTCCCCTGCTTCTTTGGCCATGGCCTGATCAGCAAAACGGTCCAGCTGATCTGTGGGATTATTCAACTCAGAAAAAGCATTTGCCACTTCCCATCCATTCATAAAAAATTCGAACCGATCTACGAAATCAGGATTCTCATCATTACGACGGGAAAGAGGAGAAACTTCCGTAGGATATTCAGTAATAAAAGTTGGCTGAATAAGTTTTGACTCCACCAGTTCCTCAAAGCAATGAACTAGTAATTTTCCCCAGGAAGTCTTTTGAAGTTTTTTCTGATCAAGGTCTGTCTCTTTTAGAAGTTCTAATAAATAAGAGCGCTCGCTCACCTGATCCAATGAAGAATCAGTAAACTTAGCAACGGCTTCCCTCATGGTGTAACGAGCATAGGGCCCCTTAAGATTAATATCATTTTCGCCAAATCTCACGATATCGGATTTAATCACGTCGCGTGCAATCCCAGTCAAAAGATTCTCGGTAAAATCCATCAGGTCATGATAAGTGGCATAGGCCCAGTAAAACTCTATGGAAGTAAATTCGGGATTGTGCTTTAGTGAAAGACCCTCATTACGGAAACAGCGGTTCATTTCAAAAACCTTATTATAGCCTCCGACAATCAAACGCTTTAAATGAAGTTCAGGCGCAATCCGCATGAAGAGCTCCATATTTAAAGCATTATGGTGAGTTTTAAATGGCTTCGCTGCGGCCCCACCGGCAATCGAATGCATCATGGGTGTTTCCACTTCCAAAAAATCCGCTTTATAAAAATGCTCTCTGATGTAGCGGATAATTTCAGAGCGTTTTTTCAATTTCTCCCGAGTTTCAGGATTCATGATCATATCCACATACCGCATACGGTACTTCAATTCCTGATCTGTTAGTCCATGAAATTTTTCAGGTAATGGACGAATAGACTTTGTTACAATCGTTAGTTCACGGGCGTTAAGAGCGAGCTCTCCCTTCATAGTCTTAAATACATCTCCCTCGGCATAAACAATATCTCCGTAATCCAGAAGCTTATACTCTGAAAATCCTTTTTCTGAGGTGACTTGCTTATTTACATACAGCTGAAATCTCTCTGTTCCGTCGTCACATTGTAAAAATGCAGCTTTACCAAAGTCACGAACCATTAAAACTCGGGCGGCAATGTGATAGCGAGGCGTTTCTCCAATCTGTTCTTTAGTCAGATGCCCGTAATGAGTGACCAGATATTTAAAAGTGGTATTCGGCTTTAAACCGTTTTTATAGGGACTTGAACCCATTTCTTCTAGTTTCTTTCGTTTTTCAAGACGAACTTCAATTTGTTCAGAATACTTTTCAGTCCATCTTCTTATGTGTTTATCCTTCATAATTTTCCCCGAAGTCGTTAAATGTTCATTGTTCATAAATCTTCATCTCCTGCATCCTGAACCACTCCTCCAAGGGACTTCCATTGAAGAAAAGCTTTCATAAATTCATCTAAATCTCCATCAAGCACTGTTTCGGCCTGAGAGGAGGTAAAACCTGTTCTATGATCTTTAACTAATTTATAAGGGTGAAGAACGTAGGAACGTATCTGAGAGCCCCAGGCTATATCCTTCTTACCGGCCTCAACTTTATCCTGGGCTTCTTTTCGTTTCTGCATTTCAAGATCATACAACCGTGATTTTAATATTTTCATGGCCATGGCCCGGTTCTGAATCTGAGAGCGCTCATTTTGACAGGCCACCACAATCCCAGAAGGAAAGTGAGTAAGCCTCACAGCCGAGTCCGCCGTATTCACCGATTGTCCACCGGCACCACCGGAGCGATAAACATCGACACGAAGATCCTTATCATTAATTTCAATTTCAATCGTATCGTCCACCTCTGGGCTCACAAAGATTGAAGCAAAGGAGGTATGTCTTCTGGCATTTGAATCAAAGGGTGAGATACGAACTAAACGATGAACTCCTGATTCTGATTTAAGTAGACCATAAGAATAATTACCCTGAACCAATAGGGTAGCAGACTTAATACCAGCCGAATCCCCATACTGAAAATCCATTACCTGGGCCTTAAATCCCCTGGCTTCACACCAGCGCTGAATCATCCTTAAAAGCATACCTGCCCAATCACAAGACTCTGTTCCTCCAGCTCCAGCATTTATGGTTACAATGGCATTATTTGAATCAGTTTCTCCCGATAAGAGGGCCTTCTTTTCAGCTTCATGAAGAGCTGTTTGAAGCCTTGGAAAAATCTCAATAGCCTCTCTAGCTGAAGCCTCATCACCTTCAGCACTCATCTCGCAAAGTACTTCAAAATCATCAGACAGATTTTTTACACTAAAATAAAGCTTAAGGATTTCCTCAATAATTGATCGTTCTTTTTGAATTTTGGTTGCGTTTGCGGAATCGTTCCAGAAACCATCTAGGGATTCGAGTTCAGAAATTTCTTTTAGTCGATTTTCTCTACGATCAACGTCAAAGCGACCTCCGGATCGTTTCTAAAGTCGTTTTGATCTCTACGAATTGAGACTTATAATCTGAAAGTTTTAAAAAGAGTGACTCATCCATCATTAAACCTTTTGAAGAAAACACTTTAACAAAGACTGTAAAGCTTTGAAAAGAGTTTTAAAAAAGCAAAAAATACCCATGGTAATTGAAATTTCAGGGTTTAAATTCAAATGTGGCGGGTATCATCAAAGAGGAGTGGTCACAGCCAGAGAGACGGCAAAACCAATCTTTTCTAGTTCACTTCCCTGATTAACTAATCGATGAATATCTTTAATTTGATATTGGTCCCTTGATATGACCTCAAATACTCTTTTGAGGTTTTTTTGACGAACTTCAGAAATTCTTGTTACGAGTTTTTTTTCCATATCGTCTGAAAAACTGCGGATCTCTAAATTAAGATCAAGCTGACTCCCTGAATAGTGAGAGTTTACAACTTCTTTTATATTTCTGAGTGAGTTGATTATTTCAGAATCAGAAACTGGTGCTGGAGGGAAGTCCTCATCCGGAGGCATGTTCTCAAACTCACTTGGGATATTTTCAGGATCTCTCAATAGGTTACAGTCAAACCTTGGACTGTCAGGTGCTTTTTTATTTTGCTCACCGACTTCATAAAGAATAGATACAATCGTTTTACGATTCGCCGGTACATCTTTATTAAAACTCGCCAGGAATTTTACAAACTTCCAAATACTTCCAAAGTCTTTTGGATCAGGTACTCGTTCATGCTTAATAAGGAACTTATAAATTTGTTTTTTAAACTTTTTAATAACCGGGCTCATATTTTCCATAAAGCCGTCGAGGGCGGGAGAATAAATATCATAGGCCTTGTCAACTTCGGTCGGTTCCATAATATTGGTATTATTTATATCCCAACGAAGGATCGTTGTCTCTGCGTGCATGAGGGCCAACATGATAGTCATGAGGTCTCCTTCTGAATAAGGAATCTCCTCTCTTTGACCATTTGAATAGTAATTACAAGTCCTCGCCGCAGAAATAGATTTATCTAAAAATATTTTTGCCTCTGGTGTATTAACAAAGTCCTCACACTTCTTTGGAGCATTCAGGGATTGAAACATTAGAGGAAAATAATTTTTGTAATAGGAACAAAGTCCCTTCCAGAAGTGATTTTTAAAACAAGCTGGATCCACACGATCGAACTCATCAATCGAGCAATTTTGATCTTTCATGTAAATGAACAGGTCTTGTGAAATATTTAAGGCCCCGATTAAGCTTACCGCGAACTCAGTCCCTTCATTCACATCCATGAATTTATTGTTATCAGACTGGTACTGAAAAAGGGTGCCGAGAAGGGAGATATTATCGGCCGTATTTGTGACTCGCCCAGGAAGGATGAGGTTCAATTCAATAAGTTCTGTTTCAAACTTTCTGAGCAGCTTACGCATGAGAACTTGATTGATGGAGTATCCTCCCACAGCATCAGCATTGGGACTCTTTACACCAAAAGTCGCAAAAAGCTCTTTGATGGCGTATTCAAGCATCGCTATTTCAAAAATTGCGTCAGCATTCCGTCTGGATCCGGTAGTATAGTAGGGTGCAAGGAACTCCCCTTTCATGAAACGATACTTTTTAGTAATTCTTTCAAATTGATTTAACTCGGCTTGGTGCTCAGGATAGGTATGTCGGTACTCATCAAAATTTATAGTTTCTTCAACTGGTTTAGGGTTTTCAAGTTGAACCTTGAATTTATCATAAATACGATGAAAAACAGTGCCAGTCTTCAAAAGAGATTTAGCATGGGTAAAAAGATTTTTTAATTCAGAACCTTTTACTTCAGTGCTGTTGCCTTTTAGAAATATCTTTTTTGCTTCAGCGATAATGTTTCTGAATTTATCCAAATCAAAGGTTTCTTTTTCGATGAACAATTTCCCTGCATCAATTGCCTCATTTAGAGTAAAAAGAATCTCTTCATCACGGTTATTAAGATTTCCCTGATGAACAATATCATACAAATCGTTTACGTCCCTCTTAAGAAGCTGCAGAAGTGAGTCTTGTTTTAAAATGATGTACTTGTAGCGAATAATATCGAGTCCAATCAAAAGTAACTGGTCAAAATTAAAAATTAATTTCTCAAGTTCTTGATGAGTAATGATTTCATCATCACCGCCGAGAAGAATCTTTTTTAAGAAGAGAACTTTCTTAGCGGTTTCAATGCTGTCCCTATTTTCCTCATTGGTAAAACTTTCTAAGAGAGAAATGATATTAAGTTTATGAACTTCACCATTTCGGTTTGGTTTAAAAATTGTTCTCAAGGCCTGTATAATGGCCTTATTAGCCGCAGACACTCTATCCCTGTGGTTTTGGTGAAGGGCATAGGTAACCGGTGACTCATTTTTGAAGATTGGGGCAAAATTAAGAGCCGCTTCCTGATTAAAGATAATGGCAAAATTTATAACTTTATCAATTGTTTCTTTTGAAATGTAGTTAGGATCCTCTCCAGTGATCAAATGTCCTAAATCAAAAATAGATTTAAGTCCCTTCACAGCCTCTGGCTTTACATCAGGTCGGTGTGTGGCAAGGTACTTTTCTAGCTGAAATCGGGATAAATAGCCAAACTTATCAGATTTAACAATTTTAATAAATAAATTAAGATTTTCACCTAAACAGCGAATTTGAGAGCTTATGTTCTCTTCCATGATTTGTGAGAAACTGTCCATATCCATCTCACACTGGACAGAAAACTGTGAACCATCAAGACCTTTCTTGACGACTTCCTTGTTTACGAGATCACCGCAACCAGTAAGAGTTAAAATCATGACGAGAATAAAGAAAACTCGCTTCAAATTAGAAAACATATCTTAACCCACCATAAATAGCATCGTTATTTGTATAAGTTGACCAGAAGGACTTACCGTCAACAGGTGTTCCAATCATATTAACCCCTGCACTAAGGATTAACTCTTTCGAAACTTTGTAGGATCCCCTCAGCATCAAAAGCCTGTCGGTGGTTAACATGTCGTACTTCAGGTCACCGGAGAGGCTCAAAGACTTACCAAAATGACGAGAACCACTAAAATTCAGGGCCTGATTCCAACGTGGGTCAGGAGTTAACTCATCTTTATTTCTGTCAAAGGGAGAAAGTCGGGCCACATAATTAAAACTCAAACTATAAAGGTCATTCGACTTTGAAATACCACCACCAAGATAATCTTCTCTTCTTTTTTTATTTTTAATTTCTGTATACCTGACTTTCTCATCAACATCCGGATACTCATTGGGTCTGATCCCTATTCCCGAAACATACACCTCTATGTCACTGTTACGGTATTTTAAACTTGAGCCGAAAATGTCATGGTAATAAAACCTGGGGGTGATATTTGCATTCACAGCACTCTGTACAAAATCTACGTTAACTTCTACGTCCGGAGTCGTGGTGTTCTCTGGTTTCCTCATGTAAAAATTGTCAAAAACAAAATGTTTTGACTCCCAACCGACATTCCCACCAACAGAATAACGATAAATGACCTCCGAAATTTCGGGATATTCAACATCGTAATTAATATTCATCAACACCCCTTCTACTTCAGCTGTCTGAGCGGGGGCATCTGACCACGGGTGGCGTGATGTGATGGTTTGATTTTTTTTATCTATATCTAATGAAGGATTCATCTCTGGTACATAAAGAGCTGAACCAAAAATTTTATATCTCATTCCATTAGAAGATTTTCTTTCATATAATAATCCGAGAAGTCCTTCCTGCTCTGGAGTAAAGTAATCAAAATTCCTTCGATTATTGACCTTTCCAAAGCCCCACATTTCATCAACTTTTGACCAGGAAAGAATTTGACGACCAAAACGCAGATGATCTTTTGAGGTCAGGTTGATTCCTGCATAGGCTTCCTTTAGGGAATACATCGTAAGATTTTGATCGTTAACAAGAGCTGCAAATGTGAATCGGCTTTCAAGACTTCTGGTATAATTGGTGCGGATGGGACGGTAATAATCAAACTCAAAATCTGTATTATATCTATTTCCAGGAACATTCCCAACTCGGTCTGAGACCTGATTACTGATTCCTCCGATATGACCCTGAATTAAACCAGAATTAGATGAAACAGCGGATGAGACCCCTAAGAGCCAGATTGCATATATGTATCTTCTCGACATCATATCCACCAAGGATCCTTCAGAAATAGTTAGTTCAATAATAATTATCTCAAAAAAACACAAATCATGTTTACGCATCGTACCAAGGCAAATGTATCCCCTACGAGGCATTTTGAAAAGGTTACATACCTCTGATGACTCAAAATGCCTATAAAGTCTCACCCGATGAGAACTTTCTATTGCCCTGATTTCTTTTTATGGGGTAGGATTTTCACCTCTCTTACCTCACTCTGTTGAAAGGAAAAGACCTATGTTGAAACTAACTACTGGAATTTTAACGATTTTTCTGTGTTCTTTTGGGATGTCCCAAGCCTCGGAACTGCGCTACCACCCAAACCATCTCTTTATCAAAATGAAACCAGGCACCCCCCTCGCGGAATCAAGCCTTATCACCAAATCCAAGCGACTTTTTGGTGATCTTTACCTCGTTAAGACTTCAAGTGCTGATCAATTGTCCAGCCAACTTCAACAAGATAAGGGGATTGAGTATGTTCAGAAAGACTTTTTCGCCGGCAAAAGAGATATGCCAAAGCATGAAGTCTTAGAAAATGAAGCACACACCTCCTTTAAAAAAATAATGAATGATTTTTCTAACGGCTTCAATGATCCTGAAGTTGGCCGTCTTTGGGCATTCAATTCTACGAGCGGAATGAGCGTCTTAAGTGCTTATGAGAGCCTTCCCAACTATTCACCTGAGGAAGTCATTGTGGCAGTCGTAGACACTGGAGTTGATCACAATCATGAGGACTTAAAAGATGTAATGTGGGTAAATGAAAAAGAAATCCCGGGAAATAAAATTGATGATGACAACAATGGTTACATCGATGACATTCATGGAATCAATACACTTGTAAGAGATGCTCAGGGACTTGCTACCATGAATACCATGGCCTCACACTGGCACGGAACACACGTAGCAGGGACTATAGCCGCTTCTCAAAACAATGGTCTTGGAATAGCTGGAGTTGCAAGTAATGTGAAGATCATGGCCATTAGAACAGTCCCTGACAACGCTGATGAATTAGATTCTGATATCGTTGAAGGCTTTCTTTATGCCGCAAAAATGGGAGCTAAGGTGATCAACTGTTCTTTTGGAAAAACAGTCAACGAAGGTGGGATGGTTGTAAGAGATACTATGAACCAGATTTCAAAAAAAGGTGTCCTTGTTGTCGTTTCTGCAGGCAATGACTCCATGGGACCTTTCAGTTGGCACAACAACGACATTTCTCCAAAATATCCTGCTTCTTTCGACAGCCAAAACATGATCGTTATTGCTTCAACAACTTCAACTGGATCTCTTTCAGGATTTTCAAACATTGGTCCAGTCACAGTAGATATTGCCTCCCCTGGCTCGAGCATCTACTCCACACTAAATGGAAACAAATACGGTATGGCCTCAGGGACTTCAATGGCCGCTCCTAATGCTTCGGGTGTCGTTGCCATGGTGATGGGATACTTTCCAGAGTTCACCAACACTACAGTCAAAAAAATTATCATGGACTCAACAAACAGGGATGAGAATTATTTAGGGAAAATTCTTACTGGCGGTAGAGTGAATTTGAAATCAGCCCTTAATCTCGCTATGAATCGATCAAAGCCTAAGAAATAAACGTTACGACCAAAGTTTATTTGGTCGTAATAAAAATTCAATCAGCTGATCGGGGACAAAAGTTAACGATCAGCTAGATTTTCGTTTTAAATCACCAAATTTTTTCAGTGCCATTTCTTCCCAGGCTTCCATGATTTCTTCTTCTTTTAGAGAAATTTCATGATCAAATCCCATGAGGTGAATCACTCCATGAAAAAATAGATGAATAAATTCATCCATAAAGTGAATTTTAAACTTTTTTGACTGCCTTTTTGCCTGTGGCAAACAAATAGCGAGATCACCCAGTATGATTTCTTTTTCAAATGATGGTGAAAATCTTAAATGATCATAATGAGGGAATGAGAGGACATCAGTTACCTTGTCCTTATTCCTAAAATCTTTATTTAATCCTCGGATTTTTTTATCTCCACAGATAAGGAGAGAAATATGGACCCGAGTATTTTTTTTTACAGAAATAATCTGTTTAGAAATGAGATATTTTATAACGTCGCAAGAAAGATACAACCACTGACTTAACAAGCGTTTTTCAGTTGAGGTCAGTGAAACCGTAGAATTAAAATCAATGTCAATGAAAGGATGTTTCTTCATTCTTGCCATGTTATCCTTTTGAGGGATTTAGTGCAAGAGATGAGAGGTTTTATGTCTTACCCCGAATTAAAAAAATGTATCGAGGTTGTGAAGGCCTTGCGACACCCAAAGACTGGCTGCCCTTGGGATCTAGAACAAACTCATGAAAGTCTACTCAAGTACCTGATTGAAGAAAGCTATGAATTCATTGAGGCAGTGGAAAAAAACAACTCAAAATTGATGGAAGAAGAAATTGGGGATGTTCTTCTTCAAGTACTCCTCCACACAACAATGGGGGAGGAAAAAAATACTTTTAACCTAGAATCAACGGCAAAAGTTCTTTCAGATAAACTTATCCGTCGACACCCCCATGTCTTTGGTGAATCTAAAGAAGAACTTAACTCTGATCAGATTATAGAGAACTGGCAAAAGATTAAAGAGACAGAAAAGGGTTTAAAAAAATATAAAATTACAGAAAAATTCCTACACGCACCCGCCCTGGAATCATCTTTTCAAATTGGAAGAAAATCCACCAGTTTAAATTTTGACTGGAAAAATTATGAAGAAGTCCTTACCAAAGTTGAAGAAGAGTGGCAGGAAGTCAAAGAAGAGCTTCCTTCAGTTGGTCAGTTCGACCATAAAAGACTCACAGAGGAGATTGGAGATCTTCTTTTCAGTATTGCTCAACTTGCAAGACACCTCCACATTAATCCGGAAATGGCCTTAAGACAGGCAAACAAAAAATTCATCAACCGATTTAATAAAGTTGAAGATAAAGTTAAAGATTCTGGTAAAAAGATAGAAGACACCTCCCAGGAGGAGTTGGAAAGTTATTGGATGATGATTAAAAATGAAGAATGAATTTAATAAAAAATATGAAAAACTGACCCAGAGTCAAAGGCTATATGGGCTCAATATTCCTATTGTTGCCATTACCGGCGGAATCGCAACCGGGAAGAGCACTGTTACCAGTATATTAAAACAGAAAGGTTTGTTTGTTATAGATGCAGACCATCTTGTTAAAATGATTTATCAAACCGATGAGGCAAAAAAATTTATTCAGGATCACTTTCCAGAAGCTTGGATGAATTCAGAAATAAATTTTAAAAAATTAAGAAGCATATTTTTCTCTGACAACAAAAGAAAAGAATTAATTGAAAATTTCATCTATTCAAAACTACCTTACTCATTCAAACAGGAGGTCTTAAAAATTACGAATCAAGATTTTTGCATCTATGATGTCCCTCTTCTCTTTGAAAAAGAAATCGATAAGAAAGTCGATGTCTCTGTGCTGATCTACGCACCGGAGGAAGTTCAGACACAAAGGCTTACAAAAAGAGATGGTTGTTCAACAGAAGATGCAAAAAAAATAATTTCTCAACAGATGGGTATTGAAATGAAAAGAGATAAAGCAGATTTTTTAATCCTCAACGAAGGATCTCAAAAAGAACTTTACCAGAATGTTACTTCACTGTTGGACACCATCATCTACGCTGATCGGTCTTAGGGAGAACACTCTCCTTTTGCGAACTGATACAACTCCCACCCCTGGAACCAACCTTCTTCTCTAACCTTTAGACATTTTAGACCCTTGTCACAGGCAAACTCAAAAGATCCATTGGAGACTCTAACACCTTTTGAATTATATACAGTACAGTTCTGACCTTTTAGACCTCTTAAACTACAATACTGATACTTCTCCTTAGAATCAGTCACACACCTTGGAGCATTGTTTAATCTCATGAGAGCAATATTTTGGTCATAGAACCAATTATGGCAGTCACTATCATATACACAGGAAGTTTTAGGGTGAGAGAACCGTAAACTACTTACAACATTTTTCATCATAATATTTAATGATTTGGATATTGTTATGTTGCTTGAAACTTTTGCATTTAAAAAATCATGGTGACAAATTTGATTTAAGTAACCGAGTGTCACAATTTTGTCTTCGATCACATCAGGAACAACTATGCGCCTAGAACTTAGATCCACTGAATTGAGGTACTTTTTCATAATGGAATGGTCTATTCCTGAGCCGACAATTGAAAATCCTCCGGCACCAACGTACTCAGTTTCAAAATCCAGAGAGGCGTCACAACTAAAACTTACATAACGCTTTTTAGGTCTACCATTTTCCAGTAAAACTTTTCCATTAGCGTCTCTTCGAACATTTTCAAAACGGCCATCCGGCAAAAGAACTGGATTAAGATCTTCTGCCATGATAAGTACACTCGTCTTAAGTTCTCGCTTAAACGCAATTGTGGGTCCTGCCTCAATAGTCGTTCCTAGAAACTCTACTTTAAGCTGTAAATTTATTTTTGATTCGATTTTGGTAAGAGTATCAGACCTGAAGTTAAGGCTAGAAGTGGAAACCCATGGTGAACTTTCAAAATCTGAGACTAAAGAATTTATAACATCGCTTTTAGAGAGATAGCTGGAATTTTCAAAGCTTTTAATACCAGCACCGTTTGATAAAGGTGGCTTCCCCTGAAAATCACCTTCAACCTCATCTTCCTTATTTAGATAATTTGAACGCTCAGAACTACCCTTAAACATGAGGCGCTCTAGGTTGGAGAGGTCGGATGAAGTATTCAATCCACCATTTCTCGCAGATTCAAGCGCTGAGGATGAAATCAAACTTATTTCATCTTTAAACTCAGATGCAATTAAATCCAAATCTCTCTCTATACCAGAACGAACCTCTTTTAAAGCTTCCTTTTCCCCACTATTTTCCAAGGCAAGATCATAAGCTTTCTGAACCTGAATTTTTATTTTTTCGGCAAGGAGATTGGCCTCTATCTGTGCCCTTTTCTCAATTGGTAGATTTTTCTTTTCGTACTCTAACTCACGTCTGTAGGAGTCTAAATTTATGTAAGGATTATCGGTGCTAATTTTTTCCAAATACTTCACTCTTTCTATTTTTTTCTGAAAATTTACCTCCGCAAAAACGGTAGGTAGCATACAAAAAAAAGACAGAGTAGATGGTAGTATCCATTTCAACTTTAACATTTTCACTCCCCATAAATAATGAAGGTATCCTAATGGAGAATGATGAGAAAAAACTTAGAAAAAAAATATTTGGTAAAAATTACAAGGTTTTAAGGGCTTAAATTAAAATTCTGAGGCCAAGACTACGCTTCTGAAGAATGAAAACTAAAGATCTTATCCTCATTCAACCAAGGGTCCCAGAAAGAAAGCTTGGCCGCAATCAACCTAAGACCTTCTTTATTTTTATTACCAACGCCGTACTTAGGATCGCCAACAACAGGATAACCTATTAAATTAAAATGCCTTCGGATCTGATGAAGGCGTCCAGTTTCAATACAAACCTGCACGGACGAATACCCATTGGCCGACGAGGTAACCTCAAAATGAGTGATTGCCTCTTTTTCATCCAGAGGAAGCTCAATAGTTTGTTTGTGACCAACAGGAAGCTCTCCAAAGATAACAGCTTCGTAAATCTTTTTAATTTTATTTTTCAGAAATAAATCACTTAAAACGGCGGCAGCTTTACGATGATAGGCCACAAGCATAATACCGTATGTTTCACGATCAAGTCGGTGAACTAGAAAAACTTCTCTTTTTTTGTATTTTTCAACATACCTTAGAAGGGAGGCATGATCTGAAGCTTTAGAACCTTGGGCAACGACTCCTGAGGGCTTTACCCATACCCCATAATTTGAATCCTCATAAAGGCATCGAAGTGAAATAATTTCAGGAATTTTTAGGACATTTACATCAAAAACGCATTCAATCACATCATCGGGATCCAGCACTTCCTTAAGGGAGCGGATTCTTAAGATTTTCCCCTTACCTTTACGTTGAATCCAAACGCCACCTTTTTTTGCTACCTCACCTAACTGCAAAGGAGTCAAGGGTGTTAGCTTTAGGAGGAAATCACCTAAGCTGATTTTATCAGATGACTTTTTACGAACTGTTGATTTAAAAATTTTCATTGAGTGATTGTATTCTCTTGAATTTCTCTCGAATTATTTTTTAAATCCTGATTTTTGTTCAACTCTTTTTTCATAAGTGAATGTAGTGATTTAAAATAATCAAAGACCTTTAACTCATCGACACCCTGACTCTTGTATAAATTGAATACAGCCTCTTTTATTTCATGGTCTTTTTGAGTGGTTGAGAAATTAAAAACAATCTGCTCATTAGAATTTTTTTCATGCATCATTTTCATTTTATTCAGAAGAACATCCAGTTGAGATAATTTTTTATCCAATGTGACAACATTAAAATCTAGTCTTGCTAATTCATCTTTATATCTATTGGCAAGTTTCTGTTGATTTTCATCAAATGGGGGAAGCTGAGAAAAAAGGGAGTTATTAATTGATATAAGCTTAGTCTTTACTTCTAGAAGCTCAAACTTGAGTTTTTTATAATCAGCTTTTATAGCATCCAGGTGATCAAGAATATCTTTGGTTTCCTTCACTTTTCTCATAAGATCAACAAATGTTTGCTGAACTTTTTGACCATCAAGTTTTAAATCATCATTATACTGAAGAATACTTCGATTTATCTGATTCATCGATTCAATTCTTTGAAATGAGGCAATAAATAAATTTCTCAATTCCTGAACCAAGTGAAGTTCCTGACGAACTAGTTCTTTTTTTTCATCCTCAAGTAAATTCATTTCTGAAATCGTGTTCTGAAAATGACTGTTTTGTTTTTCTAGTTCATTAATATTTAATAAAAATTCTTTCTTCTCTGCATTTATTCTTTCAAATATCTGAGAAAGATTTTGAAAAACATCATCTAAATCATTGCTCTTAAAATCCTTCTCCATGATTTTAAGTTGACTCTCATCTATTGCGTCTAGATTCCAGTTTTCCAGGAATCGATTGATGCTAAAACGAGCAAGATTCACCTGATCATTGATGGCCTCTTTAACCGAAACCAAAGGGTAAAAGAAAACCATAACCCGGTCTTCTCTGTTGACGGTTATTGGCGTGACGTACATTTCATAAGGTTGAGAGGGAGTGAATTCATCTTGCTTAACTTTAATGGGGTAAATCCCAGCAATTTTATTGGCAAGGGCCTGATAAATGGGGTCCTCATCAAGATTAAGATAATCACGCAAATAATCCCAATTAAACGCCTCCGATCTAACCTCCTCTTCAGAAAGATAAAACTGTTCTAGGAAAAGATGATTAAACCAGGTAAGTTTAAAATTCATGTCAATCAAACAACCAGCAAACGGAAGGCCTGTGTGCAACATTGTCCCGAGATTAAGCTTTAATTTTAACTCGTCTAAAAGATGTATGATATCATCCCGAGTGAGATCAGAGTAATGATCTATCATAAAGCGCTGATCACCAAGAATGCCTTTCTCAATAACACTTTTAACCTCTGTTTCAACCTGTTCACTCATGCGAAGTTTTTGCCATCTAAATAAATACGCCAGACTAATCCAAGAAAGTACAAAAAACGCCACCATACCTGCCAGCATTATTACGACTTTATTTTGTTTCTCTAAACGAGTTCCCTGTAAATCAGATGCACTCTTTTCCACATCAATCATCCACTCTGAGAGCGCAAGTGAAGCCTGGGTCACATGGGACTTTATGTCTCTTGACTGTGAATTTAGACTTGAGAGAAGAAGAATTTCATTATTAAGAGAGCTAAAACGTGATTTTAGAGAGTTTTTTTCTTCATCATCCAGAGATGAATTCATAACTATCTCATTAAGCCTATTAACATCAGCTTGAAGATTTCTAACCTCTGCTGACCTTCCAACATTTTTTGAGTTCAACCGCTCAACCCTCTGACTCATCCGAGTAGAGACCATCATGATTTTTGAGTATTTTTTTTGTCCAGAGTAATCAAGGAGGCTTTTCACTTTAGTCTTTAAAACTTTTAGAGCATCTGAAGGATCAGACACCTCAGAATTATTATTTATAAGGCGATGAAAAGTTCGCAAAGAAAGAGATAAGTCACTGGAAGCCTTAATCTCTAGAAGCTCCTCTGTTTCAGCAATTTTCTGAGAGGCTTCTCTGATCTTGTCATTCGCCTTATCAGATTCTGCCCAGGACAAAAATTTACCGATTTTTTCAAAACTCTGATCGTTTTTAAAAAAATCTACTAATAAATTAATTTTATGACTTCTTTCTTCTTCTGTTGCCTGTAACTGATGGAGCCTAAGGGAAAAAATCAGCGTACTGATAGCTATGATGATTGATGTAAAAAAGATGCCGTGAATAAACCATTGGCCACGATTGAAGGTTTTTTTCCATTCCATTGAATTCACCTAAATTAGACTTAATAAAAATTACTACACTTCACATTGGTACTTGAGTTCTCAGAAATCGTCTTTAAAATATTTAACACAGAGAAATCAAGAGTGATGTTTATAATTCTCTGATAAAAAGAAGTGAATTGAATAGTATGAATTAGATAAATCGGCATTTTTTGATGATTTAAATCAAAAAATACCGATTTATAGACAATTTTTTTTAATTTGAGCTACTAACTGGCAAGATCCTCATAAGATTCGAATTGGTTTCGAAGTTTTGCTTTAAGCTTTAAAATCGCTTGAGTATGGAGTTGTGAGACCCTAGACTCTGTAACGTCTAAAACCTGCCCTATTTCTTTTAAATTTAAATCCTCAAAGTAGTAAAGCGAAAGAACCAGACGCTGTTTTTCAGGTAGTGTTTTAATCCCATCTTTGATTATTTCCTGGGCTTTTTTGTAACCAACAGCTGTTTGTGGATTTGCCCCACGAGACTTCTCCATCAAAGAAACCATAAGACGCTTATCACCCTTACTCATGGTGGCAGCATCATCAATATTCATCAGAGAAACAGATTTTGATTTATCTATGAGTTGATGAAACTCTTCCATTGAACAATGTAAATGCTCGCACATTTCCTCATCAGTCGCTGAACGACCTAGATCTTTTTCCAGCTGCGCATAGGCTTTTTCAACGACTTTTGCTTTCTCCCGAACAGAACGAGGAACCCAGTCCTGGGACCGAAGTTCGTCCAAAATAGCTCCACGAATCCTGAATTCAGCATATGTCTTAAATTTATTATCACGAGAAGGATCAAATTTTTCAATGGCATCCATCAAACCAATAACCCCACATGAAACCATGTCATCAAGCTCAATATTTGGTGGTAGTCTTGAGGCAATCTTCTGGGCTATATAACGAACGAGAGGTGCATATTCAAGAATGATTTCATCTTTTACCTTGGGATCAACTGTTGAGCGATAGTCTTTTAAGTTTTTTAATTTTGCTGTAAGTGATGACATCTTTTAGCTCTCCTGCTGTTTGATTTAATGAACTTCCTGTTCATTGGTCCGTTGAGTCACTCCCTTGCTTTGGGAAATCCTCGAACCTACAGCTTTTTCGGTAAATCCATATAAAAGTTTAACGAAGTTATGATTTATTTCATTCTTTGATCCGGAGAGGAAAAAAGTATCAAATCCATTATCATCAAAATTAAATTTGGGCATTCCACCTATGAGGTGAGTTTTGGCACCTATAAAGTTCTCAATTGTTTCAGTCAAGCTTGATGAAACTTTTTGAAATTGATTATGGTTTGAATACTTATTGACAAAAATATGGCTCTCAATTTTTCCGAACCTCTGGGTTATCATCTTTATGAAAGAGTAGGAATCAGTGAGTGACTTTCGGTCCGGGGTAATCACGATCACTCTATGATCACAAAATGCGTTGAGATTTAAGAAATAATTTTTACCAAGAGGGGGACATTCTACAATGATAAAATCGTATTCATCCTCATGTGAATGAATGATATCAATAACTATTTGCTCAAAATTTTTTTCTTCATTAGGAATGAAGCTTCCATCAGCCACTAGTAAATGAAAGTTTCCTTGTTTAAAGACAGTTTCACCTAATGATCCCTCACCTGAGATAATTTTTTGAAATTCACTATTTTTCCCTAATCCAAGTTTAATTGAAGAGTTGTTCGAATTAACATCACAATCTATAAACAATGTCTTTTTTCCACTTCTCGAATATTCCAAGGCGGTCTTAAGAGCAATTAAGGTCTTGCCTGAACCTGGAGATCCAGCAGTGAAAGAAATTTTAACACTTGAGGAATTTGATGACGACAAATGCCTGTTTTTGTTCTCGTGCATAAACCTCCTGTTAGTGCACCTAGTTTCTCTGGAAAAAGATCCAGCATCCTGCCTGATCTCATGAGAAAAAATAATTAATTAAAACTGAAAAAGACCTGCCATAAGTCTTTCGGCAGTTGCTCCTTCGATATCATCCGGAACAACCGGTCCGGTACCAAAGAACTTCAAGGGAATTTTATTTTGTGTTAAATGCACATTAAAAATTGCCCCAAAGTTCATACATAGGTCTATATGTGAAATGATAACACCATCCGTGATTTCTTTGTAACGGGCAATAATTTTTCTGTTGTAGAGTTCTGAATGTATGGCAGACAAGGTGCAAAGTACTTCCACATGAGAGAAACCACGTCTCAATGTTTCGATGAATTTTTTTGTCTCGTCTGTGTACTTACTACTTAACCTGAGATCCAACAAAACAGATTTATTAGCATCCATTGCCTTTCGACAAATTCCAACAACCTCAGAAAAGTTCTTAACTTTTTCAACCTTTATCCCAAAAGCTTGAGTGGCAAAGTCATGGGAACTGATATCTTGAGAGTCTTGTGATAATTGAACGAGAATGACGTCTTTTTTCAATACAGCAATTTTAGTACCCATCGAAGACTGACCTGAAGCAGCCTCAGAAATGAGAACTGTAATGACTGGGGTATTATTTTCTGTCTTTGAGAAGAGGGGGATATCCGTATTTACGGAGCTTGCCATTTTCTGAAGTGCAAATTCAAAAATAACATCAGGATTATCTAGTTCCTCTTTAGAGAGCTCATAACTTGCTTTTTTTATAAGATCAATGATGTGTATTTCATCGACGTCAAGAGTTTTCAGAGTAGTTCTGAGCTGAAAAACTCCTTTAGCCTCATTTAAATGCTTTGGATTTATCTGATAGTTTTGACTTAACTCCAATAATTTTTGTTCCAGCAATTCCATTCTATTTTGAGTAGTTTTTAGCTCCTGTTTAAGCTCATTATAAGCTTCTCTACTCACAACGCTTGGAATTTGGTTCTGTGAAGGTGCGTTTTGCTCACGTGAGATGTTCCTAGAATGATCTCCTCCAGCCCTAGAAGATTGTTTATTTTCAAATTGAGAATTTAAAATCCGTGAATCACCCAAAGGCGGCTCAGCATACTTTCCTCTTCCTACACTTTTGGATTGAATTGAAATGTCATCAGCGGAATCAATATCAAAACCAGAATCCTCATGATCTGAAAGAAAATCATCCAGACTATTTTTAATCAAACTTGAAGTCTTTGAAGTAATATCAGATAAACCAGCTGAACCTCTTGCTAGTGTATTTACGACCTTATTTAAACCCATGGAACCGTAGCCGGAAGTTGTTTCGGGGCCATTATACTTTGTAATCGAGTCTTTAATCATTCCTGCGGGCTTTTGATAAAAAGCTTCTTTTTGATCCTTGTTCAAAACTTTATCCACCTTTGCTTTTTTCTCGTAACTCTTCTCAGATATAGCTGCTGTAATTTCAATTCTTTTTTTCTTGAAAGCACCCTTTATTCCATTGTTTGTGACAGTTTTTAGAATTATGGCATCAGGCCCTAGCTCTACTTTTACTGCCTTAAGTGCTTCTTCCAGATTGTCAGCTTCGAACTTCTTGACTAGCATGGTTTATAACCTCACGGTTCCAAGAGATCGTATATTAACTTCCGGACTTAATTCATTATGACTTACCACTGTCATGTTGGGAATGAATTTTTCCGTCAACTTTTTAAAATGCCGCCTTATCACTGGAGAACAAAGAACCACCATTTTTTCCCCTTGAGAAGTTGCTTCCTCAATTTTATCATGTAAAGAAGCAAGAATCGTCTGGGTAACTTTTGGATCCATATTTAATTGAGTGCCTTGATCTGTTTGAAGTATTGATCGGGCAACAGTTTCCTCAAGAGACTTATCTAAAGTAAAGAGAGGAACATCTCCCTGAGAATCCCTGATCTTTTCAGTAATTGTTCGATAAAGGGATTGTCTTACATATTCAGTGAGAGCTTCGGGGTCTTTTGAAGTGGTACCAAATTCAGCTAAAGTTTCAAGAATAGTTCTTAGATCTCGAATGGACACTCCTTCTCGAAGAAGACACTGAAGAACCTTAAGAACTATACCTAAAGGAACAATATCAGGAATAAGATCGGAAACTACTTTAGGATTCTCTTCCTTAAAGTTATCAAGCAACCTGACTAATTCCTGCCGACCAAAAAGTTCAGATAAATTAGTCTTTAAGACTTCCGTTAAATGAGTGGCTACGATCGTGGACAAGTCAACAACAGTGTAACCGTTATATTGTGCCTCATCTTTACGCTCTTCATTGATCCATATTGCCGGCAAACCAAATACAGGCTCTTTAGTTTCAATGCCCTCCATTTGCTCAATGACAGTACCGGGATCCATCGCCATCATATGATCGGCCATCAATTCGCCTTTTGCGATTTCAATCCCCTTTAGCTTTATTGAGTAGGCACAAGGCTTTAATTCCAAATTATCTTTAATGCGAACTGAGGGAACAATGACCCCCCAATCCATGGCAAACTGTTTTCTTATATGTGAAATTCTCTCAAGAAGATCACCATTTTGTTCCGCGTCTACAATATTGACTATCCCATATCCTACTTCCAACTGAACCAACTCAACAGGGAGTAAGGACTCAAGTGTTTCACTTTTTGATTTGGATTCCTGGATTGCTGATGAAGATGCAGCTACTTTATCCAACTCTTTAGATTTTTCAATTTTAAATCCAGCGAATCCAATTAAAGAACCTATGACAAAAAATGGAAGCGCCGGAAATCCAGGAATGATACCGAAAAAACTAATAGCAGCTGCTGTAATGTAAAAAGCTTTAGGATGTGCTTTGAATTCTTCATTAACCTGAGTTCCAAGTGCCTCGGAATTGGAGTTACGTGTGGTAATAATACCGGCGGCAGTTGAAATAATAAGTGCAGGAATTTGAGCAATGAGACCATCACCAACCGTTAATAGAGTAAATGTTCTGGCAGCATCAGAAAAGGCCATATCATTTTGTGCAACTCCAACTATAATTCCACCCACAATGTTAATCGCCGTGATTAAAATACCTGCAATAGCATCTCCGCGAACAAATTTAGAAGCACCATCCATCGATCCATAGAAGTCTGCTTCTTGGGCAACCTCTGCTCTGCGACGTTTCGCCTCTTTATCATCAATTAATCCGGCGTTCAAATCTGCATCAATCGCCATTTGTTTACCAGGCATAGCATCTAATGTGAATCTTGCACTTACTTCAGCAACTCTTCCAGCACCCTTAGTAATAACGATAAAATTGATAACGACAAGGATGAGAAAGATAATGATACCTACGGCATAATTACCTCCAACAACAAACTCTCCAAATGCTTCAATTATGTGTCCCGCGGCTTTGGTTCCGTCTGTTGCTCCATGAATAAGAATGTTTCTAGTAGAAGCCACGTTGAGTGAAAGTCGTAGAAGAGTTGTAATCAAAATAACAGATGGAAAAGTTGAAAAATCCAGAGGCTTTCTGGCGTAAACAGACATAAGAAGCACGGCTATTGAAACTGCAATTGAGAGAGCTAGGAATAAATCCAGGATCATCGGAGGTAGAGGAACGACCATAATCCCTAAGATCAGGATGAGACCCAAAGCGACTACAAGTTCTGAATTTTTTGAAAATATTTTTAATTTTTCTAAAAACCTATCCATGGTTTTACCTCTTGCGCTCATCCTGAGCTTTTATTTTAACGCTTTCTTCTTTCGTTTAATCTTGTAAACAAAAGCAAGAATTTCAGCAACTGCCTTATAAAGTGTTCGTGGGACTCCATGTCCTACTTTCACTGTTTTATAGAGAGTCCTAGCTAAGGTAATGTTTTCAACAATTGGAATATCATTTTCTTTCGCAATCTCTCTTATCCTAAGTGCAAGATGATCGGCCCCCTTTGCCATGACAGAGGGAGCAACCATCGTTTCCCCATCATACTTCAATGCTACACTAATATGGGTTGGATTTGTAACAATTACGTCTGCCTTCTTTACATCATCCATCATTCTTTTTTGTGCCATCTGACGTTGAATCTGCCGTATTCTATTTTTTACCTCTGGATTACCATCTTTTTCTTTTGCTTCTTCCTTGGCCTCCTGCTTTGTCATCATCATCTTTTGACGATAGGACCATTTCTCCCAGGCAAAATCTGCCAGTGCAATAATGGCGAGTCCTAATAAAATAGAAAATCCAAGTTTTACCATCAGGTATTTACCAAAGGACAAAGAGGCACCGGCATCAGAGTGAAGAAAACCAAGGAAGGAATTAATGTTATTCTTAATAACTGTGTAAGTAATAAAAATAACAACCGTAAATTTAAAAACACTTTTTATTGCTTCAACAAGGGCCTTCTTAGAAAATAAACGAGAAAACCCCTTCATTGGATTAATACGTTCTAAGTCAGCATTAATGATTTCAGGCGAATAAAGAAATCCTACTTGAACAAATTGCGATAAAACTCCAAGACAAATGGAAGCACCAAAAGAAGGCGCCACGCATTTGACCAAAGTCCATGCAGTTTGAGAGATGACATCGTTTACTCTCTCTTTAGTGTAAATATTTTGAAAATCCTGTCGGTAAATCCAGTCCAGAAAATCAGAAAAACATTCGAAGATGTAAACACCACAAATAATTAACGTCAGAAGTGATCCGGACAATAAGAGAACTGAAGAAAGTTCTTTCGAAGAAGCAACGTCTCCCTTCTTCCTTGCCTCATCCATCCTATACTGGGATGGTTCTTCGGTTTTTTCGTTGTCGTTTTCTTCGGCCATTATGAAATAGGTATTCAGAGTTTGTTTTAAACAAAATGACTAGTTTAGTCGTTTCAAAAAAAACGTGAATGACCCTCCCTCGTTTATATCCTTTCTAGTTAGAAAGAAATTGGTACCAATTGCCAAGCTTCTCAATGTATAAATCAAAACTAACCTGAAAAAATTCTTCCACTATCCCAAGGAAAAGCAGTAATCCTAATCCAATATTTAAAACAAAACTCACCATCAAGACATTCATCTGAGGAACGGCACGGGATATAATCCCCATAACAAGGTTCATGAGTAAGTTAGCAAAGATGAGTGGTCCGGCCAAAAGTATCGATGCACTAAATGCCGATTTAAAAAAAAGCACAAAATATTCAGGAGATTTCATCATCTTTGTAGAATTTAAGAAACTAATCACTGAAAAAGATTGAAAGACACCCTTAAACATAGGAACAAGCGCACCTGATGAAAGGATAAGAATGAGTAGAGTCCATTCAATTAACCTTTCAAAAGGACCAACCTGTTGTCCTTGAGTGGGGTCAAAATAGCTCACAGAATTGAAACCTATTTGCTGGGTCAAAATGCTACCAGTGGAAACAAATAAACTCATTATGCTTTTAACCAAAAATCCTATAATTAACCCGATTGTGGTATGAAACATTGTAAGCACCCACACATTATTCATTCCTACAGAATTAATCTCTGCAACAAGCGTGCCTGAAAGATTTGGAAAAAAAGCAAATGAAATAAGGAAAGATGCAAGAAGTTTAATCAAAGAAGGTACCGCCACATTGTCAAACAAAGGAAGCTGCATGAGGACGGCAAGCCATCTTGAAAAGCTTAACCAAAAAGCAAGAAAGAGTGTCTGATCTGAGATCGTAACATTCATGATCGTCTTATTAATTCAGGAATACTTGCAAAAAGATCTTGCGTGTAACTCACCATGGTCTCCATCATCCAGGGACTAAAAATCACCAAAGCGGCTATGATGACAAGAATTTTGGGGATGAAAGAAAGGGTCTGTTCATTGATCTGAGTTACTGCCTGAAAAATTGAAACCAGGATACCAACGACGAGAGCACTAAGAAGCATTGGTGCCGCTAACATCAAGGTCACCTTCATTGCCTGACTTATGACCTCAATAGCAAATTCATTCTCCATCGAATAACTCCTTAAGTATTAAAGGACCTGAGGATTGCTCCTGTAACCAGCTGCCATCCATCAACCAGAACAAATAAAAGTAGCTTAAATGGCATAGACACAAGCATAGGAGGTAACATCATCATCCCCATGGCCATAAGAACAGATGCCACAACCATATCAAGAACAATGAACGGAATATAAAGAAGAAAACCAATCTGGAAAGCCGTTTTTAATTCAGAGATAATAAAAGCAGGTATGAGATAGTGAGTGGGTACTTCTTTTATATCGGAAGGTGCTTTTGCATTAGTAACATCGTAAAAAAGACCAATGTCATTCTTCCTGACATGCTTTTCCATAAATAAACGTAAATCTTTTTCTAGAACAGAAAATGCTTTGGTGCCATCAATTTGTTTTTCTTGATAGGGCCTTATGGCATTTTCATAAATAGATTTACCAGTTGGCATCATGACGAAAATCGAAAGAAATAAAGCAAAACCGATAAGAAGTTGGTTAGGGGGCATGTTTTGTGTCCCCAAGGCTTGTCGCATAAATGAAAGAACGATCACTATACGAGTGAAAGATGTACAAAGAATAACAATTGCTGGAGCAAGGGTAAGTATCGTAAAAAGAAGAAGCACTTCTAGGGTATCAACCAGGTTAGTTCCCTGTCCAAAATTTACTGATACTCCGGGTAGATTTGCCTGCTGAGCTGAAGCAAGACTTGACATGAGTAATAAAAAAAAGAAAGTCATTTTTTTAAAAAAAATCATGTCAGTTAAACTCGATTGGTTTTAGTTTTCTTGCCTTCTTTTTCAACTCATCTGAAAATTTTACGATGTCTTTAGCACTAAGGCTTTGAATACCCCTCTCTTCAGGAAGTGGAGTGGACTCGTTGATGTTTTCCTTTATTTTAAAAGAAGATTCATTTGTAGAAACATCCGCTGTTTCAAGATTCATGTCAAAGTTTGTCCCACTTACTACTTTCTCGCCCTCTTTTATTAGTCCGGCAGTATCACTCATTTCAGAAAGGAATTGAATTCCACTTTCAGAATTAGCAACGAGAAAAATTTGTTTATGTGCTCTTACGATCATTAAAGATCTTTTAGGCCCTACATAGGTGGTGGACAAAACTTGAATCATTTGAGAATTATTTAAAAAACCGAGTTTACCTTTATTGAACAAACCTTTTTTCAGCAATTGAACAACACCATAAAAAAGCCCTAAAACAAGAGCGAGGAAAATAAAAAATTTCAAAGCATAACCAGCAAGAGAAAAGCTGTCTCCCCCCTCTGGGCCAGAAGATGACTTTAGAGATTCCGGTGACTTATTAAAAGCAGATTGCTGAGTTCGCACATCATCTGTTTTAACATCATCACTTTTTTCGTTAGTATTTTTTGTAATAGTAGATTTTGTTTTTTCTTCCTCAACTAACTTGTTTAAATAATCTTCATTAAGATTTTCTTTAGACAAAGAACTTTCTTTCTTTTCAATTTCTTCTAAGGGAATGGCGACTTTTCTTAAATCTTCAGGAGTATTATTTGTCAACGATCCTTTATTTCCGACCTTACCTCGAGGAAAAACTATTTGAATATTCTTATTTTTCCAACCGACATCCACGCTCTCCGCTTTTACTTCGTAGGGAAGTTCAACCCCTACAATCGCCTTATTATTAAAGATATTGGCAGACAGAATTGCTCCACTCACTTTTTGTCTGATTGGTTTGAACTGATCAGCACCAGTAAGAATAATTTGTATCATGTTTCCATTTACTTTTAGATCCGGCAGTTCCTGGTGGCGACCATCTAAATTAATGTCGATATAACCATTTGCCCCTCTAAGCTGAAGGTCCATGGAAGTAATTTTTACTCCCGCATCAGCATTTATGCTAAGTGAAACGAGAATCATGACTATAAGAATCGCAATCTTCCTGAACATAGTGGCTTTCCTTCCTGGTTTTCGCCAAAAAATATTAATCTATTTCAATGATTCAATACGCTCTAGTGGACTTATGATATCAGTAAGCCTTATTCCAAACTTCTCGTTCACAACAACGACCTCTCCTCTGGCAACCAACTTTCCATTCACAAGAACCTCTAATGGTTCACCAGCAAGTTTATCAAGTTCCAATACTGAACCCTGTCCAAGTTGTAACAGATCTTTAATAATGACCTTTGCTCTTCCGAGTTCCACGCTGACTTTTAACGGAATATCCAGGATAAAATCGAGGTTTTGTACTTTTAGCTTATTGAGAGCATCATCTCCAGCCTTTATTTGATCCGCTAACTCCCGGATTGCATCCCTGCTATTTTCAGACATTTCTGGTGAATTCATAATAAGTTCCTTTTATGTAATCCTACGGGTAATTTGTACAGCTCGACTGCCCTTATATACGCCAATCAGGCATTTTAATTTTTTTGCATCTTCAATTTCTAAATCCAGCTCCCCCGAAACTTCTTGAGAAAGAGGAATAATATCTCCCACTTGAAGCCCCACCAGATCTCCAATAGTCATCTCAGTTTCACCCAATTTCACCACTGCAGTTGCTTGCGCGTGTTGAATATGTTCCTGCATTGATCTGGTCCAGAGTGTATCTACGACATCATTATCTGTTTGGTAACTTGATGAGAGTTTTTGCTTTATGGGTTCAATCGTTGAGTAAGGAATGACCACCATGATGGTTCCCGACGCAGACTCGAACTCAACTTCAAAGGTGGTGGTGATGATAACATCTGAAGGAGGAACCACTCCCACGAATTGAGGGTTAATCTCAGTCCTTACGTACTGAGCATCAATCCTATGAACAGGGGCCCATGCCTCCTCAAGGTCATTTATCGCCATATCCATAACTCGTCTCATGAATGATAGCTCTATTGATGTAAACTCTTTTCCCTCTATTTTAGTAAAAGGCCTGTCTGTTCCCCCAAAGTAAGAATCAATAATGGCGTAGGCAAGCTTTGATTCAAAAACAATAAGAGCAGGTCCGCGTAATTCATTGAACCGCATAATACACATGCAGGATGGGATAGGAAGCGTATTCACAAACTCACCGAACTTTAACAGATCGGTTGATATCATAGATATAGTAGAAATTTTTCTTAAAGAATTTGAAAGGGAAACACGAAACTGACGAATAAATCTTTCATAAATAATTTCCAGAATGGGCATCCTTCCGCGGATAACCCTGTCCTGGTTAGTAAGATCATAAGGCTGGATATTGGCATCACTTTGACCATTTTCACCTGAACCATCCGCACCATTCTCAGCCTCTCCTGATGACTCAGGGTCATCATTTACAGCATTAAGTAATGCGTCTACTTCATCTTGGCTCAAGACCTGGGCCATGCTATCCCCTCCTGGGATTTAACACCAACTGAACATCCTGTTCACTAGTTGATTTGAAAACTTATATAATATATATCTTCCACTTTCCCATCTACGAGAAAGGAATTCACAGCAGATTTAATTTCTTCCTTTAAGTAACTTTTTCCTTCTTTTTTCAAAAGATCATCTGCTCTTTTCGTATTCAAAATACTGATGATGGTATCCCGTATTTGTGGTTTCCTTGCCTCAAATTCAGGAGTTTTTGCATCCTCACTCATTTTTAAAACTGCATCTAACCTGACATACCTTCTGGGTCCTTCACCTTGTGCAAGATTGACCGTGAAACTATCCAATGCCAGTAAATTTTCCTTCTTGACCACTTCCGCTGGTTTTTGTTCTGCCTGGGCTTCTTCTGAGCCTTCTGCGGGTGTTCCAGATGGTTTTTCTTTTAATAACTGAGTGAGATCTGGTCTTTTCGCCTCCATTTCCATGAATTTCCACTGAAAAAAAGCGATCATTCCTAAGGCCGCAATATTAACGATCATCAACAGAATCATGAGAGGATTTTTATTAGAAGGGCTTATTTGAGCAGGAGGAGCTTGTTTATTGTCTTCGGCCATAAATACCTTTCAAAAGATGACCCATTCCTTGAGTCATCTAAAATTATAACTTCCAATAGCATTTGAATCAAGGTGAAGGAGGACAGATAGAAAGAATTTTCCCCTAGGCAAAATTTTCTCGTCTCTTTTAAAATACTTTAATCCAGGAAATTCAAGTGTGATGAATATAAATGAGAATAGTGTATAAAAAACAAAGGGCCCAGTGAAAACACAGGGCCCTTTGATAAAGAGTATGTAAAATAATTAGAGGGAGAGTTTTCCTCTTTTCTTTAGCTCCTCAACAATTCCTTCAAAATGATTAATAGGATATGCTCCCTTTACAGGAATACCATTAATCACAAAACCAGGTGTACCCTGAAAACCAAATTTTGCCGCTTCTGCCATATCTTCATCAATTCTTTTCTTAACTGTCTCAGATTTCACATCTAATGCAAGTCTTGCAAGGTCAACCCTTAATTCCTTTGCAATTGATTTTAACCAAGCTTCTCCATTTTGAAGCTGACGCTGATCCTTATAAATTCTATCATGAAATTCCCAAGCTTTAGCAGGACTCTGAAGGCGAATTGCCTCAAAGTACTGAGAAGCAGGCATGGCCTGAGGATGGAAACTTAATGGAAGATGCTTGTAAACAAAGCGGATCTTCCCTTCATACTTACTCATTAACTCCATGACAGTGTTAAATCCTCTGGAGCAAAATGGGCACTCAAAATCTGAGTATTCAACAAGAGTAATAGGGGCATCTTTGTTGCCACGGAAACTTTCATCGGCTCGTAGGTTCGGAAGGATGGGGTTATTATAGGAATCTTCTAGGGCCTTTTTCTCCTCATCCTGACGTCTTTTACCTTCACCCTCTTGTGCTACCTTAACTGCTTTATTTAGAGCTTCGATAAACTGAGAAGGATTTGCTTCGATCGCTTCTGTGATGATTTCTGGATTTTCCTTAATCATTTTTTTTAAATCATCTTTTGTTGTACAAGCAGATGCCAATAAGACAACTGCAAGGAAAGAAATTCTTTTCATGTTATTCCTTTGTATGCGTGGATAAATATATCTAATAAATTACCACAAAGTTTTAATTCTTGGACTGTTCATTGGAAAAATTTTTTTGAACGTAATCAAGGTACTTATTTAATTTTCTTGTGTATTCTCTCATATGGGTATACCCAACCAGATGTACCCGACTAGAATAGTTACCTTTCATGTAAGTCCGCATGGTAGAAAAAATGGCAAATGATGCGCCAGAAATTTTTGAATACAAGTGAAGCCCCAGGAGCGTATAAAAGAAAGTCAAAAGAACAATCGTTAATTTAAAAATACTATCCATGATAAACATTTGCTCCGTGAAGTACTTACTCACTGAGGCTTGATCCTTTAAGGTCTTGGTCGCTAACTCTACCATCGAAGCATAAACAGTCCCGGTATTTTCAATAATAAAGATAGCACTTACTATGGAGACAATGATCAGAAGCAAACCAAAATGCAAAAGGAATATATAATCAATCACAGGTTTGTGAATTTTAGAATATTGGGGAGGTATGCTATTTGATAGAATTTCCTTCTTTCTTCTGGATTCTCTAAGGTATTCAAAGAAAAATTCTGAAAAACGAGTAAATAAAGTGTATGAGCTAAATTCTTCAACTTTATAGGCATAATTAAGATTTTCTAAAACATTTTCACAATAGTCTCCCATTGTTTTAAAAGGTCTTAGCATCAACCAACCAACATAGGATCCAATGAAAAAAAGACAAATATGAAATACAAAAAGGCCAGGTAATGTATCAAGAGTTTCAACAATAACCAGATCAAAAAAAGAACTGTCATCCCGTACTTCAGGAAATCCGTGGGCCCTAAAAAAAGCGTAATTTAGTCTCAAGACTTGAAATAAAAACCAATAAATAGCAAAGGTGATGATTAAAGAAATTCCTGAGACCTTAAGCCCAACAGAGGCCACAAAACGGCTATTTTCGGTCTTAAAAACCCCTCGAAACTCATGAACAATTTTAGTAAGTACCATGGTAAATATTTTAATCTTGATTCTAAATACTTAAAACTAGGCAGATTTTGTTCATCAAAAAAAAAACTAAAGTCTCCTACCAGTTTGCTCCGATGAGTAAGGGAGAAATTTTAAGACGAAGGAGTCTTAGCATGAAATCCGTAGGCCCAAGCTTTTGGTATCTTACTCTTCTATTTTTTCTTTTTTCATGTGGTAAAAATAATGAATCAGGAAAAAGAACAAATTGGGGCTACAACAATCCTTACACCAACGGAATGCTTCCTGTAAATAATATCAACTCCCCATATAGCTATGGAGGAATGAGCATAAATCAAGTCATGCAACAAAATCCTTGCCGAAGTGGATTCAACGGCATGACCGGATTCAATAGTCCCTACGCTGGACAAAGAATTCCGATTCAAATTCCCTTGGTTAATTTTCCCACCGTCATTCCACCAAATGATATCTATGTTGGAGTTACCTCCTTCGGAGACGTCTCAGTTTTAGTGGGTCAGCCAGTTGGTCGTCCACCACTTTTTGTTGGATACATGTGTCCAAGATCCTTTGCACCAACCGGACAAGGGCAATTAATGGGAGTAAAAATCGGAGCTTATTCAAATTGTCTATTTAAACCTATGACTGCCGCTACCATGCTATTCCCTGGCGGAGGGAGTGCTGAATTCCGCTGGATGGATGGTGGTACATCCCTAGGCGCCCCTTTTTCATTCTGCAGAAGAATGTAATTAGCGTTTTTTAAGAATTCTTACTTTTGATTTTTAATAAACTTCAAAACACCTTCAGAGATGCCTTTTGCTAGATCATTGAGGTATTTTTCTTCCCCAATTTTTTTTAATTCAGTTTGATTTGAAACAAATCCAGCTTCTATTAAAAGACCAGGTCTTTTAGATAAAGCAAGCACATAAAAAAGTCCCGATTTAACTCCCCGGTCTGTTATCCCATGCATTTTCACATAGGGACTCACACTTTCATGCACCAATGAAGCAAGTTGTTTTGAATGTTCCACTGTTTTTTGAACAACCAGATCAACGAGTATCTGATTTATAATCAGTTCTTCCCCCTTGAGATTAAGATTTTCAGCCTTCTCAACTTTTCTTGCCGCCACATCTGAATTATTGTCCAAATAATAAAGTTCAAAGCCATGACTTGAGGGGTTCGTTGATGAGTTAAAATGGATTGAAAGAAATAAATCTGCTTTTACTATATCGGCCAGGTCCGCCCGCTCCTGTAAAGTTACGGCCCTATCTAAGCTTCTGGTCAAGTAGGCAGTGGTACTTCTGTTTAAAAGGTCTTTGACTTTCTGGGCAAGCCTCAAGGATAGGTCTTTTTCAAAAACCTTTTTGGTTTTTCCTTTATCCAAATAACCTATCGCTCCTATTTCCTCTCCACCATGACCAGGATCTATCAGCACTGTTTTTCCAAAACAATTTAGGCTCAAAAGAATGAAAAAAAACAAAAAAGAAAAACTCTGCATATCAATAAGCTCTTCTTAAACGATGTTTGGGAAAATAAAAAGAAAGGATTTGCTGATAATTATAGCCACGTTTTGCTAATTCAAGTGCACCAAGTTGACAAAGTCCAACTCCGTGACCGTAGCCTTGACCTTGGACATGAAATTCATTTTTTTTGGTTTCAATCACAAAATTATTTGATGGCAAAAGTTCTCGTCCGGCAAGATTCCTTAGGTAAGACTTTTTTATGATATGAAGCCTATCTCCGGCATACAAACGAATTTCCGAGTTGTGAGGAGAATCAGGCATGAGCCGTAAATCATCTCCCTCCATTTCGTCAGCATAATAGCGCCTCAAAACCTGATCTACCATCTGAGTGAGCTTATTTCCCTTGATTTGGTAATTCCAATCCTTCATCCCAGTTCTTTGACAAAAGTGACAATCCACAGACCGGTAACCTTCTTCCACCCCTCCCCAGACTTGGTCAGGCCGCAGGGTCTTACCACCACACTTTGAATGGAAAAATGCAGGAGAAATCTTTCCAGATGGACCAACTAAAATCATGCCTTGGGTTTCTTTGGCGGCGTTAAGAGTTTTTTTTGTAATGTCATGATAATTACCTGAGACTTGATCTTTTTCTGAAGACTCAAGATGATATAACTTATCATCATCAAAGCTTCCAACCTTATTAAGCCTTTCATAGGCATAGGTTCTTGCAGCTACGGCCTGGGCCTTTAACGCTTCAATAGGCCAGGTTCCATTCATTTCTTTCGACAGCAAAGTCATAAGGTATGTTTCCATAGAAACATTGTTTACAAGATCACAACTTTGCTGATTGGGACTCGTTAAAAGGTGAAGTTCACCTTTGTATTTTTGATCTCCCCAAGAAATAAGTCCAGTTGGAGAACTCAAAGAGGCCACTAACAGAGGATTTTTTAAAGAATTCTTTGCCTTGCTACCAAAGGGACCACATTTAAATGAGATTTTTTTTCGTCCAACGTATTGTTGAGATTTTTTTTGGGTATGGATTGTTTTTTTGAGATCAATCCCCTCTACAATGATATTTTTTAAAGACTTTGCAATAAGAACTTTTACTGACGGGACAGCAGCGCCCGCAAATGCTGAATGAAGCAAAATTAAGGTTAAACTTCCTGTTTTAAACACTAATTCCCTATCCTTGGAAATTATACGACTCAAAAACTATTTAATCATAAAATCAGAAAAGCTAAGGAAGTTTTTTTAAATATTTCATGATTTTCTGCATATCACTCCATGCAGTTTTTTTCATGTTCTGATTTGTCTCAATAATGCTTGGGTGGAAAAGAGGAACAACCTGAAAAGTTGACTGATCGGAGTGCTTTCTTGAAAAAAACTGACCATGGATTAAGGAAAGTCGATCGCTAGACTTAAGTATTCCTGTGGTCGCACTAGAACCTAAGGTTATGACCACTTCTGGTCGAAACCTTTCAGCAACTTTAAAAACATCAGATGAGCAGTTCTTATCATCTAACCCTATTAGAGGAAGGATTATCACCTCCTCACTTGTCAGATTCATGGCCTTAATCATCCTCTCAAAAAGTTCTGCCGTCTGTAGGGGAAATGCCATGATCAATTCATTAATAAAACCGGATTTAAACTCCAAGGAAGCCTCATCCCAATTTCTGAACTTCTCAGTGATAAACAAAACCTTTACCTGACTAGTTTGTTTATTTTTAAAAATAAGATCAGCCTGTTGTGCATTAAAGGTAAAGTCTGGATCAAAAGCCTCATCGTTAATTGAAATCATAGGTACCGAGGATTCCTGAATCTTCGATTTTTTCTGTGCCCAAAAACAGACACCAAAGAGGGCCTCACTGAAAGTTCTTGGAGGCTGAGGGGACCTGAGATCCAATAATTTTTGCTTAAATACATCTTTCATTTGAGATTTTGTAACACAGAGTGAACCTTATTTCCTAGCCTTAAAATTTTTTAAATTAAATCTTTCATGTACCGAAAGGCTCTCAAAGCACAGGGAGTTAAAAATGTCTGACACAGATTTTAAATTTGAAAGTTTTGAGGAATATTTCGGAGATATTAATCAGGTCAAAAAAACCATCGATGAATGCAAAGTTTGTGGCTCAAAACTTCTTCTCTCCCACATGCCAGATTATAAAAACCTCCTCGTTCAAGAAACCGCAAGGTGTATGGATTGTGGGTGTGGAAATAGAAGAGTTATCCACATTTTAAATTAACTTTGAGGCAATTCTTCATTTTTATTTAAAAATTTCCACAGGATCTTGGCCTCGGGTGGCCTTAAGCTAAAATAATTCATCAATTCCTGCATGGATAGGTTCTTGAGTTCATTTTGTGATAGAGATAACTGGGAGAGAATTTTTTTCTTTGTCTCCCCATTTAAACCCTTCACTTCATTTAACCACGTAGACACCACTCTTTTTGATTCAGCCTTATGGTGAAGTTTTCTCGAAAATCGGTGGGCCTCATCCCTCATGGAAACAATAATTTTAAAAAGCGAAGGACATTTACTTAAGATATAAGGGTTTGATCTTCCCGGTATAATTAAGCGCTCTTCGGTTTTTTTCACTTCAATTGACTGGAATGAATCTGAAACCTCTCTGCTCTTTGCGATCCCTACGACAGGAAGATAAATTTCCATTTCACTTAAAACAGCAGAAACTGTATTCACCTGGGCCACACCTCCATCAACGACAAAAACATCAGGTAGGTCACCATGACTCAATCTTCTAGAGATGACCTCCTTCATCATGGCAAAGTCATTATTTCCCTCTGGTCTGACTTCCAAATGATAGTATCTGTATTTAGTTTTATCTGGCTTTCCCTCTTCAAAAACAATTTGAGAAGCAGTAGGAGATAAGCCCTGCCAAATGGCCACGTCATAACATTCAAGGATTCGTGGACGCTCCTTAAGGTTAAGAAGCTCTTTAAGCTTATTAAGTCCTATATACACACTATCC
>CANHIY010000014.1 GCA_947461175.1 Bacteriovoracaceae bacterium | reverse complement strand
GCAGAGGAGTTAGATTCATTAAAAAGAGAACTCCATCTTTCTGACAAAGACCTCTTCATGGAACTCATAAGATTTAAAAAGAAGTCTCTTGAAAAAACGAAATACCATCAAACCGATAAACCGAAAGCGCATAAAAATCATGAAACGAAAACTATTCCGACCCAAGTAAAAAGGGAAGTTTATGAACGCTCCCAAAGAAAATGCGAAAAGTGCCAAAGCCAGTACCGGTTAGAGATTCACCACCTAAAACCTCAAAGTTATGGAGGAGTGCATGAGAAAAATAACCTAAAGCTTCTCTGCTACAACTGCCACCAAAGGGAGAGTTATTGCCAAGGGTTTGTGGTCCCTTTAAAACCCACCGCCGCCGCGGCGGTGATGAGGAATAAAGCCCAAGGGTGAAAATTTTTTTGACACCTCCCTGTAGAGATTACTCCGAGGTGGCCTTAGATCATTAACAGATTCATCATAGCTTCTAGTCCCATCACAGTTGAATTTTCACCCTATGTTGAACCTTTGAAAATTCAGCCCTCTTGGGAACAACAACCACCTCCAAGGGTCTAGTGATGAAAAATCTTTTTATTCTTAGTTTCGTTGTCCTCTCCCTTAACTCAAACCTCGCCAGGGCCCGGGCCCTGGAAGCCATTAAGTTTTGTGGCCACTATAAAGATGAGTCAAATATTCAAAGGCTCAATGCCAGGATTGAGGGCCTTCATTTAAAGGAGCGCTGCCTAGGAAGAATTAACAACTCTGGTGTGGACTACTTTTGCCAAGGGGCCATGGATTGTGAAGCCCTCCAGGCACTGTCCTGTGCCGTCTATGGAGATATGCGAAATGTTGTAAGATTTGAAAACGCAGTCTCAGCAATGAACGCTTTGGAAGAAAAAGATATTGTTTTCACAAAAATTTGTTACGAGGGAAATAAAGAGGGATTAAAACTTCATCTCTGTGAGGCGCATGTTTCAAGTCACTGCGAAGAGATCAAAGCAGTGATGGGTGGAGTAACAAAACCTGAGGGCACATCTGTATCAGGGGGCCTTAAGCTCGAAGAAGTTGTGGGAGTCTTTAACACAGGCTTTAGTGGTGAACTTTTTAATGATAAGGGCATCTTTGACTTTCTCACTCCCCTCGCCCCTGAGGGAGTTCATCTGGCAGGATTAAATACCAACAACACCAGTGGAACCATCGGAGGGCTCAAGATACCAATCGGTGAAAAGTATCTTCAATTTGTTTCTCCCATCAACCAAACAAGTGCAGTTGAAGACACTCTTAACCTCTTAAATGATCACTGGGGTGATAAGTTTTCTTTTTCTCTGGCGGGCTCATTTATAACAACTCTTAAGAGTGGCCATAAGATCTTTCGGTTCGGATTTGTGATGAAGGAAAAATGATCGGGAATGATAAAAACTCCTAAGGGTCCCCTAAGGGACCCCAAGGAGTTAAAGATTAACGAACAACAGATCTTTGATTTTGATTTAGTTCTTTCTTACGGATACGGATACTTTTTGGAGTCACCTCTACCCACTCATCATCATCAATCCAGTCAAGGGCCCAATCCAGGGTTCTCGAAGGAATAGGAGGGAGAATAATATTCTCATCCTTTCCGGCCGTACGAACTGAAGAGAGGTGCTTTTCACGACAAACGTTCACGTTTAGATCGTTGGGACGAGTATGCTCCCCCACCACCTGACCTTCATAGGCCTGCTCCCCAGGAAGGACAAACTGCTTACCAGAAGCGAGGAGATTAAATAAAGCATAAGGAGTGATCTTCCCAGCTCGGTCAGAAATAAGGGCCCCATTTTGACGGGCAAGCATCTTTCCTACATGGGGCTCATAGCCCACAAAATAAGAAGACATTAAACCCTGGCCTTTTGTATCAGTGAGGAAAGTTGAGCGGTAACCAATAAGACCACGGGAAGGAACATGAAATTCCATTCTCGTCCGACCTTCACCAAAAGGCTGCATGGCCTCAAGGCGCCCCTTACGGGAGGCCATCTTCTCTGTAATCGCTCCTGTAGATTCATTAGGAACATCAAGTACTAGCCTCTCAAAAGGCTCCATGACTTCACCATCAATTTCTTTGGTAATCACTTGAGGACGAGCAATCATAAGCTCATAACCAGCTCGGCGGATTTCTTCAAAAACCACCGCTACCTGAAGCTCCCCACGGGCCTTAAGGATAAAGACTTTGGGATCATTGGTAGGTTCGTATTTTAAAGAAACGTTCTTTCTAATGGCATCAATAAGAAATTCTTCAAGCTTTCTTGAGGTAAGGTACTCCCCTTCTCGACCCGACATAGGGGAAGTGGAAACTGACACCTGAACAGAAACTGTAGGAGGTTCAACTTCAATACGAGGAAGGGCCTCAGGTTTTTCAACGGCCGCAAGGGTATCCCCGATATCACCGTTCTCAAGACCAGAAATAATCACAATCTCACCAGCTTCAGCGGACTCAACGTTCGCCATGCCAAGACCATCAAAAATCTGAAGGGAGGTGACTTTAAAGTTTTTTACTTTCCCATCATGGGGAATATGGGCGAGCTGTTTTCCGTTTAGAACAACTCCGCGCTGAATCCGGCCAACCATCAAAGCACCCAAATAATTTGAGTAGGAAAGATTCGTGATAAGAAGCTGCGCAGGGCCTTCTTTTTCAACCTTCGGAGCTGGATAATAATCAGAGATTAAAAAATCAAGCATCGGCTCAAGGTTCCCCTCTCTTCTATTTTTATCATCAGAGGCATAACCATTTCTTCCTGAACCATAAAGAAAAGGAATATCAAGGTCTATGTCATGACCAGACTGAGAAGCAAGCTCAAGAAGAAGGTCTTCAACTTCAGACTTCACTTCATCAATACGCTGATCCGGACGGTCCACTTTATTAATAAACACCGCTACACGGATATCTCTTTCAAGGGCCTTTGAAAGAACAAAACGGGTCTGTGGAAGAGGTCCTTCTGAGGCATCCACCAAAAGTAAAATTCCATCCACCATCATAAGAGAGCGCTCCACTTCTCCACCAAAGTCGGCGTGTCCCGGAGTATCTAAGAGGTTTATTTTTGTTCCTTTCCATCTAATGGCGCAGTTTTTTGCCTTAATGGTAATCCCGCGCTCACGTTCAAGCTCCCCGGAATCCATGACTCTTTCTGCCACCTGTTCGTGGGCAGAAAAAAGACCTGACTGCTTTAATAGTTCATCTACGAGGGTCGTTTTACCGTGGTCAACGTGGGCCACAATGGCAATGTTTTTCAAATTCATGAATATCCTTAGCTTTTGGAGAATGATGGGCCCAAGTCTACCTGAGGGGGCAAAACTTGGCGAGTCAAAGTTGGGTTAACCTATAAAAATTCCCATTATTTTTGGTTATTTAACTTAAAAGCCCTTCTTCTTTAAGAATACTGAGAGCACACTTCACCCCATCCACGGCCGCAGAAGTAATCCCTCCGGCATAACCGGCCCCTTCGCCACAGGGATAAAGTCCTTTATGAGAAGTGGAGATGAGAGTCTCTTTATTTCTTAAGATGGTAAAAGGGGCAGAAGTCCTGGTTTCAGGAGCAATAAGAAGACCTTCATCATAAATAAACCCCGGAAGATCTTTATTAAATTCTTCTAGTCCTTTTTTTAAGTGATCCACAATAAATTGAGGAAAAATACTCCGGATGTCTGCCTTAAAAATGCCAGAAGGAGAAGAGGTTTTAGGAAGAGGCTTATTGGTAAGTTTCCCGGTCATAAATTCTTTAATGGTCATGGCGGGAAGCTCTCGCCCGGTGGCGTATTTTTTTGAAAGAGCATAGGCCTTTTGTTCTATTTCATGCTGAAAGCGTAGACCCGCCATAAGGTCTTTATCCTGAAGATCAGATTGGGATTTCACCGACACCACCAAAGCTGCATTGGACCAGGGAGAGTTTCTTGCGTAGTTACTCATGCCGTTGACGACAATTCCATTTTTCTCTGTCCCAGAAGAGAGAACATATCCTCCAGGGCACATACAAAAGCTGTAAACCCCGTGATCACTCCATTTATCATGCCAACTTAAACGGTATCTGGCCGACCCCATGTCCGGGGCCTCACAAAATTTTCCATGTTGAAGCTCATCTATGTATTTTCTCGGATGCTCGACCCTTACCCCAACAGCAAAATCTTTTGCCTTCATATGAATCTTTTTATGCTCAAGATGGCGGTAAAGATCCTCAGGAGAGTGTCCCGTGGCAAGAACCACATGGTCAGAATAAAGGCACTCTCCAGTGGAAAGTTTCACTCCGATAACCTTGTCTTCCTCAATCAGAAGTTCCTCTACCTTGGAATTGTAGCGGATCTCACATCCCTCTTTTCTTAACCAGTTTGAAATATGGGTGATGATGGATCTGATTTTATTAGATCCAAGATGAGGATTTGAAACGTACGCAGTCTCGGGAGGTGCCCCAAACACAACAAACTTCTCCATCACATATTGAACAAGATTGGATTTTATTCTCGTGATGAGTTTTCCGTCAGAAAATAACCCCGCTCCCCCCTCACCAAAACACACATTGGTTTCAGGATCAAGCTCTCCGTAGCGCCAAAACTTTGCAATATGAAGCATGCGTTTTGAGGCCTCATCTCCTCTTTCAATCACAATGGAGGGGATCCCATATTCGGCGAGCCTTACGGCACAAAAAAGTCCCCCAGGGCCAGCGCCGATAATGATAGGTTTCTTTTTTAAGGGAGAAAATTTGGGAAATTCTTCTGGAGAGGGATAAAGATCTTGTGGGCCAGTTAAGGCATCTAAGATGTAGTGGTAAACCGGTTTTTTTCCCCTTGGGGCCCCTCGGGCATCAAGGCTTTTCGAGATGGTCCGAAAGCTTAAGATCTCTGGGTAGGTTTTCTCCACATAGTTCTCAAGATCCACATCAAAAGGGAGTTGAAATTCATATTTCTTTGGCATAGTGGCTCTTTATTACATTATGCACAATCATAAATCAAAGATTTTCACAGACTGTTTTCTTCTTTATCCTATGGATAGAGGTAAATATGAAAATTGGATTTCTTATCATCGGAAGCGAAATACTTGATGGAAAAATTACAGACCTCAACACAAAAATCTTGTCAGAGTATCTTAGGTCCCATCACGAGGAAATTCATGAATCCATGGTGGTAAGGGACACAAAATCCGACATCGAGCATGGGTTAAGAGAATTATTTCACACCCATGATGTTGTCATCACCTCCGGGGGCCTTGGGCCCACCAAAGACGATATCACCAAAGAAACAATTGCCTCTTTTTTTGGAAAAAAAATCCTCTTTCATCCAGATGCTCTAAAAACATCTGAGGATAATTACAAACGCTTTCATCGAACTTTTCCTGGAAAAGATCACACCTACTCCTACCTTCCTGAAGATTTTTCCCCTCTCTCAAATACCATGGGATTCGCTCCAGGTTTTTATACGAAACACCAAAACAAGTTCCTCTTTAGCGCCCCTGGAGTTCCTAGAGAATTTAAAAGGATGATTGAAGATCATCTTTTTTCTGTGATTTCAGAAAAATTAGAAAAAACGACTTTTTTAAAGCACGTGATCATGCGGACAAAATACATCCCGGAAGAAAAAATCTTCCAAGAGGTGGACACTCTTTTGTGGGACAAACTCTCCCATTATGGTGAGGTGAGCTCTCTTCCTAATCTTATGGGAGTTGATATCGGAGTAAAAGTCAGGGCCTCTTCAGAAGAAGAGTTAGAAAAAAAAGTTTTAGAGCTTCATTCCATCTTTGAAAAATCCCCTCTCCATAAAAACATCTGGGGTCAGGGTAGAGAGACCCTCGAAGAAAAAATCATAAAGCTCTGCAACCTTAGAAATATCAAATTTGGTTTCGCCGAATCCGCCTCCGGGGGACTGTGCTCCCACCGGATCACCGGAGTTCCTGGTAGTAGCCAATCTTTTATGGGATCAGTGGTTTGTTATGATGAAAAAATTAAAGAAGATATTCTTGGAGTCAAGAAAGAAACCCTCTTAAACCACTCTGCCGTAAGTTCAGAAACGGCCACAGAAATGGCCATGGGTTTACTAGAAAAATTTCATCTAGACATCGCCCTCTCCATCACAGGTTATGCTGGTCCCGGTGGAGGCACATCAGAAAATCCCGTAGGAACTGTTTTTATTGGAAAGGCAAAGCGAGGTAAACCAGTCGAAGTTCAAAAACTTAACCTTTTTGGAGACAGGGAAATTTTAAAGCAAAGATTTTCCCAGGTGGCCTTGTTTACACTCTTAGAAGAAGTGGAAAAATTTACTTCCTCTCTTTCTTAAAATGCTCTCCCTCCAGTGCCAGCTTGAAATAGTTACCCTTCTCAGTCAAAAAAAGTTCTTTCATCACCAAAAATAATGTCATCAGGGATCCCTTATTTTTGTTAACTCAGCAGGTGATAAACTAGATGACGGCGAGATCTTTTAAACTTTTTGAAAGTAAGTATCCCGAAGATTGTGGAAGGGTGAACTCTTCCGAAATTTTGTCTATCTTAAGAGTCACCTTATTCTTTTGTGCAAAATTTCTCACAAGCTTTAACCCCTCTTCAAGATACAAGACCGATGTGTACCCATCGATCTTTGAGGCTTTTTTCTTGGTGTGTTTTTGTTCATTAAAAAGAACATACACAATCGCGTGCTTAACTTCCCTAAGAGTCTTTAGAACATGCAAGTGATAACGCTCCAGCTGAACTCGCCCCCTGTTTAATCCCTTAGAGAAAGTGATGGTAAGGGCCCGCATTCCCTTAGTTAAAACCTCATTATTATCTGCCTCGGTAATAAGATGCACATGATTGGATTGAAGCGAAAAGTGAATGATCTTCAGACCCATCTTTTGGGCATTTTGAATGGAGCGCTTTAGGAGCTTAAGGCAATCCTTATTTCTTATAGAGCATTGAAATTTAAAGTTTACGTGCTGGGGAGTTCTCTTTGTAACAGTTTCTCTTTTAAGATGAGACACTCCTTTGGAGTGAATTCTTTTCCGTCCAGCACCGGGGCGTCTTCCGCCTCGCTTACCTTTGAATAAATTAAACTGAAGCTCTTTTTTCATGAAGAGGATTTATCCTTTTTTTGATGGAAAGTCATGCAAAAGATGGGTGATACTTAATGATTTAGGCATATATATAAAAACTCTAAATTATCCACTTTTTTACTGATCCAAAAAAGAGCTACCACATTTCAATTGAGGTCTTTCTTCTGCCTGAAGTCATTCAGCGTCTTGATGATAAACACTCAATTGTCCTTTCACCCTAAATGCTGAATCCAGTGGAGCTTATGACAGGAGAAGGATTTAATAATAAAAATAAGCATTGAAGAAAACGACATCTTAATCAAAAATTAAGCCCAATTCTCCTGGACGAGCCTGACAATATTTTATTGTTGGGACTAAGCTTTTAATTCTCTGGCAGCTTCTTAAAGATTATGACGGAGCTGGTATCGTGAAAAATTCTCAGAATGAGAAATGTTACCGTTAGAGGGAGTGATCCGCTCTTTAAAATTTTCGCCCAATCAAAATAATGATTTAAAGAGAGGTAAAGAGTGAAAGAGTTTTTGTTTTTGAAGAAGGATCACTATTACTAATGGAGCAGTAAAATTTACCATAAAAAATGATGAAGAAAAAAAATATTGTGTTTGTTGACACAAGAAAAGGTCTTAGAGGTAATGCAATTCCTTCCCCCTTTGACCAAACTCATTTATATCCGCCTTATTCTATCAGCAAACTGCAACCATTTTTTAATAACGATTCACGAAATTCCCTTTAATTTAAAAAAATAAAAACAGTAGGTTATAGTCGGTGAGCGAATAGGTCTTTAGTCAATTCGTTGTCTGAATCTATCAAGATTCATTCGTCCTCTTTTATCGAAAATCTGGTCAAAATATCGCTCACCTCTTCGAATCACAGACGAGAACACTCCAGATCTAAAAAAAATCTCTCTTCAACCGATAAAGTCTTTGAGGAATAACAGGGATGTTTTACTTTAAGAGAAATTTTCACATCAAAATAAACTCAGCACTTATCTTATTTGTGCTCTTTTTCATTTCCTCCTGCATGCCCTCCTCTACGGCCCCAAGTCTCAATGAAAGTAGTAGTTCAGAAGATACGAAAAGCTCTGTGACTTCATCCTACCCTGAACCCAATTACCCATTGAATGGAATTTTCATTCAGGAAGGAGAAAATCAGTCCCTCACTCATTTTGCCCTCGCCTCAAACTTCAGTGACACCTTTCTTATTCGAGGAAAATCCCTCTCTCTCTATTTAAAAAACCTTACTGAATCAACGAAACTGTGTCTCGTGACAAAATTTAAACCCTTAACAACTTCCCCAGACACTTACCTGATCTTAAGTGCCACACCCCGCTCTTATGTGGATTTCATTAATAAAACCAGGGAATACTATCTTCAAGTTTCACCGGCAAATAATGATTTTAATGAGAATCATTGTAATGTTTCCGCTATAAAAACTACCCTTTCAAGTCATTCCACACCTTCAACTCCCAATTATTCTTTTGCTCTTTCCACTATTTGTCCAACATGCCTCACCCCCATAACAGGTTCAGGTCTAAGGCTCTATTTTACCGATGGAAAAGAGGTTCCTTCCATATCATTAAACCTACTCATCCCCACCATCGGAGGGGCCACTAGCTCAACTATCAACAGCTGTTCTGAATCCACTTCCTGTCAGGCGAAAGGTTTTTCCTGTTGCCTTAATGGCCAGTGCGTAAAAGACGGCGCCACCAAACCAGGAGCTTCCTCACTTTCTGGTTACAATGAAGCAAAATTAGATGTGGAATCACATCCCGCGAGAATCTCTCTTTATCCCCAATACTTTTTTGTGTGTGGCTCCCGTCCTGAGTCAGCAGTGACCACCACTCCCTCCACCAGTGATCCTGATTACGAAGCAAGTGTCAGGCTCATGGAATTAAAAAATTTATATGATTGTATCAATAAGGTTGATGGAGAATTTTCTCACTGCAGTTTAAAATTTGAAAATGTTACATCCACCACTCCCTCTTATTCGGGAAGTAGTCAGGGTTTTAATGATGACATTAACTTCACTTCACTAAATCCAAATTTAGAATCAAAAAACATCGTAAAAGTTTTTTATGGTGGTAAGTCTCTTACAGAAACGGATGATTTTACCTTAGGAGCCTCAAACGATAACCTCACGAACTCTCAAACAGTGACTCTAAAAAGTCCTGCTCTCTCAAATAGAAAAGACAACAACCTCTATCTTACCTACAAAATTGATGGCACCTGTGAAGCCCTGACTTCATCCAGTGTGCGCTGTACGAAAAGCTACATCCAACAATCCTCTGATAACAAGCTCACAACTTACCATGATTCCTCTAAGTCTTTTAGACTTCCAAATTATGCAAACCTTGATTCAGGCACTGGAAAATTAGTTGTAAAAGTTGGTGGTGTGATTGTGCCTGAGTCCTTAACGACCTGGGGGAGAAGTGCCAATGGGATAGAATTTAAGCCAGCCTACTCCCTCTACCAAAATCAAACTATTGAGATTACTTATTTTGTTAAAAGTGATTCTCTCAGCGTAATGAAACTTAAAAAAGCTGCCCAGGAAAAGATCAACTCCATGTGCCACTGCCACAGTGATTATCCCTGTGGCCTTAGCCCTATTTTTGACTCAAAAAAAGAAGCGGTGGTTAATTATGAGTGCTCCATTTTGCCCCCCACCTCCACCACTCCTCCGGTAAATCAAACCGTATATGTGACCTCAAAAAATGTGCCACATCGTTATTATGACGAAAATGGTGTGAGCTACGATAATCTGACAACCTCCACTCCGCCCCAGGAGCTCCCTGAGTTTATATACTCTGAGGATAATCTTCTCCTACCCAATAATGTTACTAAATACATAGGCTTCAATGAAATCTATGGAAGCCTTAAGGAAAAAAGTAAAAACCCAGCAAGACCTGCCAAAGTGGTTTCAGTAAAAAATGGCATGTTCTACGACATTGTGGCCAGAGACGGAGCCTTCTCCGGTTGCCAAAGCTGTGGTAGTGATTATTACGGAAGTTATCAGAAAATTTTTCCACAAAATTTTAAATCCTATGGTGGTGGCTATTCCCCAAATCTTTATGAGAGTAGCCGTCATAAAAATAAAGGCATCTACCGGGCCGATGATCTTCTTTTTGGCAGGGCCTGTTTTATTCCGGCCACCATGATTCCCTGGACCCATGCACAAGGTTCTACAGTCAAAGATCAAAGACAGGCCCGCTTAAATGCCCAGCATTTTCTCTTTGCCAACGGCTACAACAGAGACTGGTACGGATTTGATTACGGCTCTCTCATTGGTTCCTTCGATGGAGTAAAGTGGTTCTCCATCGGCACCCAAAGAAGAGTCAGGGCCAGTGGAACAAAACTCTACCTTGCGATAAATTCCTACTTCGGGGACTTAAACAGTGACAATAAATTTAGTGTCAACATTTCAGAATCAACAGATTACTCTTCCGACATAGCAGATCACGATTCCGAAACCGACGGGGCCGAATGTCAGAGTGCTCATTTTTGTAAAACAGATGATGACTGCTACAGGCTTCTGGGTTTTGATTACACATGCCAGAATGTGACAAGTATCAGTACCAACTGGCCCAACTTTAGCGTCGACGGAACAGAGCTCATCGGTTCAACCTCTAGGACCTTATCCTCCCTCATTTTAGGAACCAACGGGCAAACCAACCGCTGTATTTATAGAGGGCGAGGTGCTCCTTGCCTTCCTGACTTAAACAGATTTAGTAGTTCACCAAAGTTTAACGGCTCACCTTTAATTGGAACAGTCATGTGCTCTCCGAATAATTCCTGTACACCTTTGACTTCCTCTCGGTTTAATGACCAGATCGCCCGTTTTGGGGCATCTCCAGAGGATCAAAATAATTCCCATGTGACGACGTTATCTGATCTTCTAGGCTTTGGAGCAAGGGTGATCGGAAGACCCTTTGATTATTATGGAACAAAAACTATTCGAAGCTCTGTGAGCTCAACTCTAGAATCTGATAATAAAGTTAGTGGACTTTGCACACCGGGAAAAGATTTTACCGGTATTACATCAACATCCAAAACCTGGGACCTTCATGCTAAAACCCCCGTCATAAAAACAGACTCTTCAGATAAACTCTACGGCACGGGGAGAACCACTTCCACTTCCACAAAAGAAATTTTTTCCCTCAACGCCTGCCCTGCTACCGACAGCACAGGGAAATCAATCCATCTATCTAATACAATTCTAAATGATCCAAATTTAAACCTTCGAACCATTTCACAGAATCTTTCATCTAATCTTTTAGACCTCACTCCCTTAAAAGATGTGGGCATCTTTAGCTCCACTAATGGATCAGAAGTACTGACTCTTGGATATCAAAGGAATACCTGCTTAAGAGCAGCCGGTGCATCTTGTTTTAGTGACCTTGAGTGCGCTCCCTCAGATGTGATTTCAGAGATGGTTAGTGCTTCTGATCTTACCGGATATCTTTCTGAAGCAGAGATCAATTTCTGGAAGGAAGACCTTATTTGCGGAAACCCAGAGTTTAAATACAATTTCCCAGGCGTGGTCAATAGTGCTTATGACATCAAAAATAATAAATGCTGCCGGGATGTTGGAAAAACGCTGAGTGTTTATACTCAAACTTCCAGATCTCCATTTAAATGGTGTAACAAAGCTACTCCTGCTGACAAAAACGTTGCAGGTATAAACCTTAGTTACAATGATCCTACAAGATACTCAAGAGTTCATTCTGTGTATGATCAGATGACTTGTGATACTGATGACTTAACTAAAACTCCAACCAAAAAATTTGCTCTCTCCCTTGAGTCAAAAGACCAAGAGACAAGATTAAAACAAGTTAAGGCCCAGTATGAAACTTTGGATAAACTCAACGAAAGAACTTGTTGCACCAAGCACTGGGTGAGAAGTTTTTCAGAAGACAATGGAGGTGGTCATGCCTTTACACCATCCAAAATGCAGGTCATAGATAAGGCCATGTTTAAGCATGTGAGCTGGAAACCAGATACATTAATTGCCTTGCAGCCAGATAATATTATAAATGATGACCCAGATCGCAATTCTTTTGAGTGTGACGAAGAAAACTTTTACAATGATAGCTGCGAATTAATACCTTTTCCCGAAGGTGGAGATGAAGAAAAAAAATACCTCTCCTGGGCGGCTAGCCTTGAGCTCATTGGAATTCCTCAGGCTGTGATTAAAACAAATGATCAGATTTTTAAACTTGTTAATGATAGCCAACAAGGTATTGCTGCCTCAAAGTTACCTCTCACAGATTCGAATAATTCGAATATCATAGAAATCTTTAAACCCAATACAACTTTTGATTTTCAGGATACCTATAAGTATTATTCTGGAACAAACTACACTCAACTTAATCTAGGCACAAACACCCTAAAAAAAGTCTTCTCCGAACATGAATTCAACTGCTGTATCCCTTCTGGTAAAGCTGTCCCCTCCACCACCACGGCCAGCCAGTGCTGTACGGGATTTAGTAATACCATCAGTAACACCACCAAAATTTGCTGCCTTCCTGATTATACGGATCTTACGGTCTACCTTAATCGTTACGTATCATCCGAGGGTCGAGGACTTGATAAATCAGAGTATGATGAGACCACGGGATACATAAAAAATCCAAATACCGTTGAAAGACTCGCCATACAAAATAACATGTGCTGTTCAGGCCAAGTTGCCAGAGGTGTGGCCATAAGTGAATTACCTATTCCTCTCAAGGATGGTACCTTTGACCTCTCTGTTCCTGAAGATCCAGAAATTCTTCCAAAGAGGAGAAGACGTTTTCATTATCTAACGGGAGAAATAGATAACAACCCGGAAACGGGTTACGTTGGCTACAAGTTTGATGCGGGAGTAAGGTGGAATCACCACGTTTACTGTGTGCCTAAGGGCTATGAGTAAGTTAAAACCCAGACCATCAAGAGAGCAATCATCCAGCGGTAAACAGCAAAGTATCCAAGTTTTATTTGTGCAATCAGCTTCATAAAAAAGTGAATGGTTAAAAAGCCCACAATAAATGAAGCGATGACACCTGTTAAGAGGATCAAAAGTGAAGAATCATTTTGATTTTTCATTAAGTCTGGGACTTCCTTTAAAATTCCCGCAAAGATAATGGGGAGTGAGAGGAGAAAGGAGTAGTTCCCGGCCTCTTTTCTTCGCATCCCCAACAGAAGTGCCACCGTGAGTGTGATCCCTGAACGGCTCACCCCTGGAAAAATGGCCAGAGACTGAGATAAACCTATAAGACCCGCAATCCGGAGTTGAAAAGAGCTTGTGAGAGGAGAATTAAGAATCTGTTCATTTCTTGAGTTCTTCCAATCAGAGAGCCACAACAGGGCACCAAAAAAAGAAAGATTAAAGATGATGACGAAGGGGGACCTTGCCTCCTTAGCAAAGGGGATGAGTAAAACGATAAAAAACACACTCACCAAGGTAGAGAAAATAAAATTTCGGACAAACCACCTATCCTCTCCTCCCACCTTAAAATCGGCCAAGGAGGGTGTGAAGGTTTTGGCGTACCTGAAAATATCATTTCGAAAGTAGGTCATCACGGCGAGGGCCGTCCCCAAATGCATCATGAGATCAAACACCACTCCTGGGTCTTTGATCTTCATCACATAAGGTAATAAGGCCAGGTGACCACTTGAACTGATGGGAAGAAACTCAGAGAGTCCTTGGATGATTCCGTAGATGATGGCCTCAAAAAAAGTCATGGTTGATGTCTCTTAGGGATTAGTGTTTAGACCAAAATAACTCACATTTTTGGTATCGACGGCCTCTTTTATGGACCTCGTGTTCTGCACAAGCCTAGTTTTAGCATCTAGCTCTTCTCCAGGAACTTTAGGGTCAGGTAAGTTTTCCAATAAATGAAATAATTTTCCCAGAGAATTTTTCCAGGTGGCCATTTCCACTTCATCTCCCCGCCTTAAAACCTTACTGGAAGTTTCAAATAAATAGCCAAAGAGAGCTTGAGCACTGCCCTGTTGTTTAAAGAAGGCATCAAGTTGTGGTTCTGAAAATAAGTCATGAACCTCAAGAGCTGTCATAGTCTCTGATTTTTCTCTTTTTTGGGTACCAGGCCAGCGGCCCTTTTTAAATGTGGATTTATAAAGAAGTGAGGAGGAGAGGTCCTTGGTCTCTTTTTTGGAAAAACTTATTTTATAAATTTTTCCATGATCCATGACTAAAGGAATGAGAAGATCATAGGGTTTCATTCCGTCTACACTTAACTTCATGAAGATAGCGTCCCCCATTTTTATAAAACTAATATCCTTAAATTCTTTTCTCTCAAGAAGATTGAAAAAAGATGACTTTAATTCAATCAATCCTTTTATAAGAAGAGTCTCTTCCTGCATGATATCCAGGGAATTCATAAGATTGAGAGAAAAAGCGGTGGAGAATAATTTAATCACTTCACTGGCAAAAAGGGCCTCATCCTTGGGAGATACTTCTTTTTTAAAAGAGGTGCTTAAGGCATCCACCCTGTAAACGTAATCATAAATTCTTGGGTACTTATCAAAGAGAAAAAAGTTTCCTTTGATCGCGATCCCCAAAAGTTTTTTCAAATTAAACGTTTTATAAACTTCCATTTCAACATTCTCTTTAAGACTTTTCTGGTAAAACACCAAACCCGTCTTAAGAGTTAATCTTTTTTTGCTACCCTGAAAATGAAAGTCCGGAATGAGGAGCAATTCTTCTGGATCATAGGAGAGGTCAAATCCTAAATGAGATGAAGTCTCAAAGAATAGAGGTGCTGGAATTCCTCCAACTGCTGGAAGGTCATCCGGTGATTTTTTTGGCACAAACACACCCGGATCAATCTGAGAATTTATCGCCACTTCCGTTGGAAACTCTAGGCCCTGAATCATGGGAGAAAAGAGTAAAAAGAGTAACAAAAGAGGGATATAAAAAATAATCCCCAGAATGCTTAGTAAGGTAGAAGGGATAATAACATTTGTAAAAGAGACCAATTCCTTTAATGTCCTTCTAGAGACAATCGCAGGAATATCAAAAATAAGAAAGGGCCATGTCACAAAACCAGTGATGACTCTAACAACGCCTCCAAATCTCGACCAAACAGGGTGTCCCTCACTCCTCATGCCAAGGAAAAATTCAGAAATACTAACACCCATAAATAAAGTCGTCACAAACCGGATGATGGCATAGAGAACAACTAAGGAGACGAAATCTAGTTCAAGGGAAGATAAGTTTAAAAGCTCCGTCACCACCGCCATTAAAAATAATCTTATCTCTTCTAAAACCGGGAAATCTGAAGTAAGTGCTGACCACAGATAAGACCCCTTCATTCCCGCTAGTTCCCCAACTGTGTCAGGAATAAATTCTAGGAACATCCTGAAGTCATTAAAAGGAGAAAAAATAGAAAGGATAGAGTAGGCCAATAAAAAATCACAACACACCGACAGGACCCGGATGATGGCATTTGCAGAACTCGTAGGCGCACTGATCACAAGCTTAGAGGAAGGTCGTTTATTTTTTTCAATGGATTTTTTTAGGTTTAAAACCTTTATCTGTGATTCCTGAAAGGGGTCCACATCATCAAAAGTTTCCTCAGGGGGCTTTTCTAACTGAAGCTCCTCATTCTCCACTGGCACAGGAGGAATAACTTCTTCCTTACTTTCCACCACACTCACCTTGATTTTTAATTCAAGGTCCCCTACTAAAACCGTATCACTCTCTTCCAGTATTATATTTTTACCTGGTTCAATGAGTTGACCATTAATTTTTGTCCCCGACACACTTCCATGATCAAGAAGGGAAACCACTTCATCCTGAAGAAAGAAAGTGGCATGCCTGGGAGAGATGGAGGGATCAGCAATGATGATGTTTCCGATTTCGCTTCCAACGGAGAGTTGGTGAGTGAGGGAGTAAACAGGAGTTCCTTCCATATTACTTAACTCAAGCTCAAAGACCTTGGAGTATTTAATCTCCCTGGGATTTATCATTTGAGAATCATCTGAAACAACGTCTTTTGGTTTTCGTTTAAATAAATTCTTAAACACCTTCACCACTTCCTCTTATGACTTCGAAATTCCATATACTTAGTTTCACGCTTTTCTTAAAAAAAGAAAAGAAATTACAAACCTCAATGACCCCGAAAAGAAGACTTCTTTTGTAGGACAATTTCATTAATTTTTTTTAGTTTTTGTCCGATAGAAAACTAGATAAGAAAAAAGGCGCCTTCATGAAAATATCGATGCTATTTAAACCTTTATCGATCCTTCTCTCCATAGAACTGATGGTTTCTCCTCTCGTGGGCTTCACGGCCTTTGGGCAAACCACCCCTCCCCCAAGAAAAACCAGTGCCGCTGAAGTCATCTCCACGGGGCTAGATATCGCTGGCTCTATTTATAATCAAGTTCAGGGTCAAAGACCTAATCCAGCTCAGGCCAACGTAAATCAACAAATGGCCATGGACATGGGTAACCTCCAAGGCCAGATGGCCCCTCAGCCTGATAAGTACTTTAACCTCCAGCGCCTCTCTCAAATTCCTGGCCTTTCAAATTACCTCTCCCTCAATGGAATTAACCCTAATGTCCTTAACTGTAGCACCCTTCCCACCACACTCTACGAAGCAAAACCCGAAGTGTGCCGGATCGGCGCCACCTCCGACAAAGGGATTCCCCAGGATTATCAGCTAAACCAAATGTTCACCTACTATAATCAGTACTTTCAAATCACTAAGGTTTACAAAAATTACTCCGCCGACTCCAATACCCAAGGTCAGGGATTTGGAGTTGGTTGTATGAACAATGCCATGCAGATTTTAAACGGTTTCTTTAAATACCGCCTGGATGAAATGGATAAGCTCACAACCAATCTTGAGGCCTTCCAAAACCAGTTCAGGGAATCATCCCGTGCAGATCTTGATGCCATTGAGGAAGCTGTGGCCGTGCTCGATGGGAACTCAGAGATTGCCGACAAAGTTAGAACTAAAAGACCAGACCTTTTTGATTTTAAATCCCGCTTTAATAATCCTGCCTGTAACTCCATCTTTGCCGGTGATAAGCTCAATGAAACCGGAAGAGATAAAGGACTAAATCAAATCAATCAGGATCTTAAAAAAGCCTTTTCAGAAAAGAAGGGAAAGTTTTCTGGAGAATCCTACGCCAATGCCCATTCCTCTGTCCTTGAAGACCTTAACAGCCTGGCAGACAATACAGCTAAGCAGTTTGAATTAAATTTTGGGTCTCTTTCAAAAGACTCATCGGCGTACAGTGGTTTTTTATCTAACCTTTCTAACTCCGTTAGCTCAGTAAATGGCTCACAAAACGCCCTGAAACCCGATCTCTTCTCCGATCTTCAAACAAAATTTAACGAACGCTTCCTGAAATTAAATGATCAAAAAAATACTATCCAATCAGAACTTCGCACCGCTGGGATATCCGCCCAAGCGGCCACAGACCTTTTAGGAAACCCCGTTTCAGATAATTTTGAGTATGAGGTTTCAACACTTGAGAATCAATTAAAAAATAAATGCTTCTCCTCCACCATTTCAAGCATGGGAAGAGAGAAGATCATGAAAAAAATTTATGACCCCACGGCCTCATCTCATGCCAACAAAAACGCTTCTAATTTTTTAAAAGATAAGCTCAACAACATCCTGAATAGTGACCTCACACTTGAGCGAAAACTAGAAGAGCTTAAGACCCTTGAGACCCAAACCAAAAACAGGTATTTTTTAAAAATGGATAACTCCTACGAGGTTCAGGATGTGGATGAAAAAGGCAATTTAAGATCAAAAGTTGTCGGGGCCTCCACCATAAAAAGCCCCAGTGCCTTTTTTTCAGACATCATAAGAAACTGTAACGCCCAATTTAAGGCGAACAAACTCAACAACAAGCTCACCGGTGCCAACGCCATTAAAAACCTCCGCTCCCTTAAAGACGCTTATCAAAATCTTTCAAAATCTCAGGCAGCGGAAATGAAAAACGTCATCAGAAAAAGACTCATCGACTGCGAAACACCGGAAGTTGCCAACAACACGGCCCCCGGTTCTTGTACCTCCGATCGCTTCGACACTTCTGCCCCAGGCTTTTGCGCGGCCGCCGCTCTTTCTTGTTCAAAAAACATGGAGTCCTGTTCTCAGCAGGCTTCAAGTTTTGTCAAAACCATCCAAGATAAAAAAACAACGCGGGTTAATAACTACAAGCAAATGATGCAAAAAAATAAAAATGACATCGTAAGAACCTTTGATACCGCTCTTGCCCAATACATGAGAGAGGGAGAAATGCTCCGAGGAATGTTTGGTGCAGGATTTAGCTCCCCGAATGGCATACAACGGGAAGTCCTTCCTGAAAGTAATCGTTACCTCTCTGAATTTTCCTCTGCCACCCAAAATTCCCCTGACGGAAAACTCCTTCTTGAAGATCCGGAAAAATATTTTAATCTTTTTAAAAATAATATTGAAAAACTAAAAGAATCCGTAAAAAAACAACAGGATCAGATCCTCGGAGGAGACAGTGTCGGCACTGGAAAGAACCCAGGTATACTTTCCGACCACATTAAACAGACCGAAAAAAACTACGAGAAAGTCATCAGTGAAGCCGAAACAATTTCAAAAGATTGTCTCTCAAAGCATGATGGAGCCATCCAGGCCGCAGAACAACAAAGAAACCAACAGCAACAAGAAAACATGAAGAAGATGTCTGAACTCGGAGAAAAAAGAAATAAATTCTGCAGAATGTATAGCATGGCAAGTGCTCATCATAATGGGGCCTGCTCAGAAAACTTTCAAGACATTGTGGAATCAGCTTATGAAGGGATTGCAATTCTTGATCCAAGAAAGCAGCAACAGGCCTCCAAAGAAGTCACCGATTTTTATAACTACTGCTCGCAGAATGCACCTGCTGATGAGAAAGGTGGTCTTGATGCTAATAGTATTTGTATAAATAAGGAAAAAGATGCAAATTACAATTTAGTTTACAAAGATTTATGTGATCAAATATTAAAGCCATGCAAAGAGGTAACAAACAACAACACAAAAGAGATAGTTTGTGCAGATGTAAGCAATGCAAAAGCCCGGGTAATATATCAATTTGAAAAAGAAAAGGTTAATGTTAACACCACCGAACTCGGAGGAGCCGCCGCCTACTGTGGAGCAGAAAATGATACCGGTCGAGAAATACAAAAAGGGATAAATGACATCGTTGATGAATTAATAAAAGCAAATCAGAATGGGGTAGCTCAATAACTCCACCGTTTTAATCGGTAATAATTTTTAAAAATCAGTCGATAAGATAAAGGTATGGATCTTTTTAAAAATCCAAAACCTTTTTTTGGAAAAAATATTTATATCTTCTCTTTACTGGTGTTACTAACATCCTGTACTCCTACGGAACTGACTCCAAAAAATACCCGAAGTGATATTTCCATGAATGATGGAAGTCTTGATGGTAAGGCCTTTGTTTATGAAGATAGTCCCTATATCCTGGCCGGAGAAAATTACAGTTTAAAAAATATAAAAATGTCCTCCCTCACAAATGATATCCCACAGTTCATTACTGATAATCATGATCTAACCAGTAACTGTGTCATGTTATTTTTTGAATTTGATGTGATTATCAGTGATTGTATTAAATCACTCTCCAAAGAATCAGATACCACTCCCCTTCAAAGAAAATCTGATCAAACTTTTATCTTCGCTCCGGACTCACCAGAGTTCTATCAGGTAAATACCCTCTACCATATTAATAAAACGGTGAGCACTTTTTTAGAGAAACTGGGTTTTGCCTATGATATTACTCAGCGTTTTCCTTCTCCAAAATCAATCCCTTCTTATTTAGATGACTCAGAACTTTTTTGGTTTAAAAAAATGACAGGCATCGATAAAAAGTTATTTAAAAATGATTTTTTAACTTCATATTCTCATTGTGAGTTAGAGGGGAATGCATCTTTTTCACCTGCAGGGCCGAGCCTGTGTTTTGGAAAATTAAAGGCCTATCCTGGATTTTATTTTGTTCAGGATCCAAGTATTATTTATCACGAACTGGGCCATGCCTTCATATCCATTATGATGAATTTAAGAAATGGAGACGGAAGCAATTACCATCCTTTAAGATCCAATCTTGGATCCATGGGATACAGTGAAGCTGGGGCCATTGGTGAAGGGATTTCTGATTACTTTAGCTTCTTAATGAATGAGAGGACTGAATTCGGAGAATTTGCCTTAGGAAAAACATTCAAGCAGTCTCGTCCAATGTCAGAGTCTAGTGATCTTCATAGGATTCCGGGAATCTCTGAGAGCTCTTCCGAAAGACTCTCCTACCCTCAATATCTTCTTTACGATCCAAATAATCCCGATGAAGTTTATGAAGATGTTCACTACGCAGGCCAAATTGTTTCCCACTACTTAGTGGCGCTGACGAAAGAATTAAAATCAAAATGTGGTTTAGAAGATCATGATCTTACGACTTCTTATGTTCTTCTTCTGTTAGGGGCAACGTTAAGTGAACTTGGAGATTTAAATCCTAAAACTGAGACCATTTATTTTAATAATCTTGATAAAGATTATTCCTATGTCTGGACCCATTATAATAACCCCATCAACTTCAGAAGATTTTTTCAAGTCTTTGGAAAAAATATAAACAAGTACCTCTCATCCTGCACATCATTTGATTCAGAAAAACTTCTGGATGATTATGGGCTCTTGTTATTTAAAAATTACAATGATGATGGAACATCGACAAAGGAATTATCTAAAAACTTCTTTAACTCACCTTCTCCAACTACTCCAACCAAAGTTAATGAGTCCAAACGACTAAAATCCATTCTGATCTCAAAAGAGATGATTAGCCTCGCCAAGAGGACCACCGATAAACCGGACCGGGTAAGTTATTATCTGATTGATAACACCTCTGATGTGGACGCCATATTAAAGGAGCTCATTTATAAGGGTGTTCCCGTTCCCTTGAGCACCAATGTGGCGGGAACAAAATTTAATAATAATAATCTTGGCATCTCTCCGGGAGAAGTTTTGGGAGTTATCCCAAATATTGTTAATAACTCCAACTCCACCATGGCCGGAGTTCAGGTTCTTGCTACGGACTGGGATCATGTGAATAATTATGGTTCTCGCAATTTTAGTCCATGTAAGGTGGATGACATTACCACTATGGATGAAGGGGCGGTAAGTGGTGGAACATGTGATATAACCTCTTTAGATTTTTCTCCGGCCTGTATGGTTTTATCAGAAGAAGGAGAAACCTCAAAATGGGTTTCTCAAGATGAGTACAGAAAAAAAAGTGGCCTCTCCCTCACCGATAAGGACTGCCTCGGTTATTCGACCACCAATCCAAGTGAAGTTGACTTTAACTTCAATCGCCACGAGTGCCTTGTGAGGTTTTTACCTGGGGGAAATGATGCATTTTTCTCGAAAATTGAGCCTCAAAAAACGTATTATGAATCGGTGGTAAAAAATACTGAAGAGAAGAATTTTAACGTTGGAAACTTACTTCTTATGGAAGTAAACAAGTGGATCCCACCGGGTACAAAATTTAGATGCAGACTCAGGGCACGGTTTAGTAATTGTTCTGATTGTTACACAAACGGAAACGATGATTTTATTGACCTGGACTACAATGGGCATAAGCCTTTTAAAATTATTAACTTTGATTTTGAAGTGAATGAATAAAAAAATATCTTTTCTTTTTTTTGTGCTTTTTTTGGGATTACTTCTTTTTTTTAGGGGGCAGGAATCCTCCACTCAAAAAGTCATAACAAAAAAGATGAATCCTCAAAAAATTTTGATAAAGGAAAAAAATAAAGAGGCTCTGCCTTATGTGGCCACTGATGCAGTTAAACACCATGTGGGACATGAAAAGACAATGGAAACAACCATAAGAAATATGGTGAAAGATTCTTTATCTGAGATGTCGTTTGAAAAAGTGGAAGAAATTCCTTGGAACTATGGTGGGAAAAAAGTGAGGGCCCAGTCTTACATCGTGACCTTAAAAAATGAGGTTAACGCCACCACCACCTTCCGGGTCTTAGTGGATGCCCGTTCTGGAAAACTTATGGAGAGCTGGGACCAACCCATCTATGATCCAGTTAATCCCAGAAATAATTTTAAAGTAAAAATTGATCCCCGCTACCACCACGATTAGAGGCTTGCACTTTTTTCTTTAAGCTTTAAATCAAGTTCCTCAATTAATTTTGGATCAATCTTCGGGACAAGTCCCTGGGGTTCTACCTGGAGTTTAAAATCTTTTGAGAAGAAATTTTTCATCACCTCAAGGTTTCCTTGGTATAGGGCCTTCACGATCTCACTTTGGTGAGAAAGACCAAAGTAGGACAAGATGGAGTTTGATAAGTGAGGTAAATAAGGAGCAAAAAAGACTCCCAGGACCAGAACATAGGCCGTAGAGGTCGCGATGGTTTCTGCGGCCTTTTCTTGATCCGTTTTAAATTCGCTCCAAGGGGCCCGTTCGGTGATGAATTGATTGACCCTTGAGCCCAAGGCCATAAGATGCTCCTGGCCTTTTTTAATCTGATAGGAATCAAGAAGTTCATGAAACTCTTTGATAAACTCTTCCACGCCATGAGAGTGGTCCTTAAAGAAGGGGTCAAATTTTTCTGACTTCATCCCCTCGGGCCAGTTTTTAGCAAGAAACTTCATGGCACGGTTAATAAAGTTTCCGATGTTATTGGCGAGCTCTGAGTTTATTTTTAATTCAAACCCCTTCCAGGTAAAACTTGAATCCGAGGTTTCTGGAATGAGGGAGGTTAAATAAAAGCGAAGGGCATCAGGGCCAAACTGAGTAATGGCCTCCTCTGCATCCACGTACCACCCCTTGGATTTAGAAAACTGTTTTCCCTCTAAGTTAACATACTGGTTGGCCGGAAGGTCTGTCACTGGATTCACAAATCCTGTCCCAAGGCACATGACGGGGAAAATAATGGAGTGAAAAATAATATTATCTTTTCCAATGAAATTGACGATGGTGACGTCTTTGTTGTGCCACCAGTCCTTTAAGTAATCATCCTGTGGATGAGAATTTTTTAAAAACTCTTTGGTGTTTGAGACATAACCAATAGGCGCATCAAACCACACGTAGATTTTTTTCCCTTGGGCCTCAGGAAGGGGAACAGGGATCCCCCAATCTAGGTCTCGGGTGATGGCCCGGTCAACCAGGTTATCTTTTGTGAGGGATTCCACAAAAGGAGTGACATTTTTTCTCCAGACGGATTTTCTTGTTTCAAACCAATCTTGAAACTTCCCATGCATTTTTGAGAGCATGAGGTACCACTGGAATGAATCCACAGCTTTAACCTCTTTGGATCCACAAAATTTACAAACAGGATTAATAAGTTTTAAAGGATCAATCCACGTTCCACAAGATGGGCACTCATCACCTCTGGCCTCAGGGTAATGACAGGAGTAGCACTCCCCTTCCACAAACCGGTCTGGAAGCATGTTGTGACAAGACTGACATTGAAGCTGCTCTTCAGCTTTCTTCTCAATGAGTCCCTTACTTAAGAGGTCATTAAACCACTTAAGAGTTTCTTCTTTGTGATAAGGAGCAGAGGTTTGTCCAAAAAAATCAAATGTAATGTCATATTTTTCAAAAAGCTCTTTATGAGTTTGGTGCCATTCGTTGACATATTCCTGGTAGCTTTTTCCTGCCTTCTGAGCATTTTGCATGATCGCCACACCATGTTCATCTGAACCAGAGATATGAATGGCGTTCACCCCTTTTAGTTTTTTATGCCTGGTAAAAATATCTGCTGGTAAATAAACTCCAGCAATGTGACCAAAGTGAATAGGGCCATTGGCATAAGGAAGAGCAGATGTAATTAAATATTTCATGAAACCTCAAATAAAGGTATTTAGACTTGAGGGTAGTGTACAAAGTAAGGTCTTTTTTGTCTTTTGATTTTGACACTTCCGCTACTCCTTTTTATCCTCCAAGCCTTATGATATCTCTAGCTGGTTTAAATCCTGAACAACGCGAAGCTGCCGAAACGGTGGAGGGCCCTGTTTTAATTCTCGCAGGAGCTGGCTCAGGGAAGACCCGTACCGTCACCTATAGAATTGCTCACATGCTCACCAATAAAAAAATTTCTGGAAAAGAAATCCTTGCGGTGAGTTTTACCAACAAGGCCGCCGCTGAAATGAAGGAGAGGGTCTCCCACCTGGTGGATTCCCGTCAAAGAAAGGGCACCACCCTTTGCACCTTTCACTCTTTAGGGATCCGCATCCTTCGGGAAGACATTCATCATTTAGGTTATAATAATTTATTTACCATCTATGATCAGGCCGATCAGATGAGTATCGTGCGAGAGGGATTAAAAAACTACCGCTCAAGTAAGTCCTACGACCGTGGGATCATCATGTCGAAAATTGGTTTTTTAAAAAACCAAGGCATTTCCGCTGATGAGTTTGTGAAGAGTAAATTTTATGACCCCGAAAATAATTATGACGGGGCCACGGAGTATATTTATCACTTTTACCAGGATAAGCTCCAATTCTATAATGCCCTGGATTTTGATGATATTCTTTTCCTGGTAGTCAAACTCTTCAAACAGTATCCAGAGGTGGCCAAAAAATATTCAGAGCGCTTTAAGTACATCATGATCGATGAGTACCAGGACACAAACGCCCTGCAGTTCTCTTTCATCCAGGGACTCACATCCACTCATCAAAACATTTGTGTCGTGGGTGATGATGATCAGTCTATTTATGGTTTTAGAGGGGCAGACATTTCAAATATTTTAAATTTTGAAAAACACTACTTAAATACCAAGGTCATTAAGCTTGAGGAAAATTACCGCTCAACTTTTCCTATTTTAAATCTCGCCAATGAAGTGATTAAACTTAATCTTAACCGAAAAGATAAAACCATGAGGACCTCTCAGATGGAAGGACACCTTCCCCTCTTGTGGGCCTGTGGTGAAGCAGATCATGAAGCCTCGGTGGTGGTTGAAGAGATTATTAGACTTCAGTCCCATGGAATTTCTCTATCTGAAATAGCGATCCTCTACCGCTCCAACACCCAGGTTCCTCCCTTTGAGGATCAGCTCCGGATCGGCCAGGTTCCCTATACCATTATTGGGGGCCAGAAGTTTTATGAAAAAAAAGAAATTAAGGACATCATCGCCTACCTGGCCCTGATACAAAATACCCAGGATGAGCTCGCCCTAAGAAGAATTCTTAATGTCCCTCACCGTGGTATTGGTACAGTGACCTTAAATAAAAATCTTGAAAAAGCCTTGGAACAAAAGAAGCACCTTTTTCAGATTCTAGGGAAAGAAGAGGAGCACGAGGGGATAAAAAATTTCTTTGAGCTCATCAAAAAATACCAAAGAGTATTCCAGGAAAAAAACCTCGTTGAGGCCATCACTCTCCTCATTGAAGAATTAAACTACTATGATTTTATCGAAAAAAGTTATGACCAGGCAAAACTCGCCTCTCGAAAAAAAGATGATGTAAAAAACTTCATCCTCACTGCTGACCGTTTTCAGGACCGCTACCAGGATGAAGCCTCTCTTAAAAATTTTGTGGAAAGGTTACTCTTAGCTGACTCTCAGGATGCCCACGCTCCAGGGGAAGGGTTTAAAAAAAATGAAGTGACCCTCATGACTTTACATGCCTCTAAAGGATTAGAGTTTGATTATGTCTTTTTAGTGGGTATGGAAGAAGAGCTTCTGCCCCATAAAAAAACCATTGTTGAAAATTCTGATATTAACGAAGAAAGAAGACTCTGTTACGTGGGTATCACCAGAGCGAGAAAAAAGCTCATCATGACCCATGCTAAAGAGAGAAAAATTTATGGAAAAATGATCCCTCGGTTTAAATCTCGTTTTGTCGTTGAGCTCAATGAGTGTTATAAAGAAGTAGACAGAACAAATTTTGGAGACATGAGTGAAGAAGAAGTGAAAGTTTTTAAAAAGAACTTCTTTGGTGGCCTCATGGATAGTTTAAAAGAATGAAAATTTTAGATTTACTGACTCAATTTCATAACTGGCTTTCTGATAAAGATTTTATCTGGTGGCCCTTCTCTTTTTTAAGACCTGAACCCCAGGTACCCATGACCTTTAAGCTCACATTAGTGATGACCCTCGCCTTCGGTGGTCTTGCCTTCGGGATGTTTTCCATCATGGCCTTAATGAACAATGCCCTGACTTTTGATTATGCTGTTTCTATCTTCTTCACCTGTTTTCTGGGTTTTTTCCTATGGTTTAATCTCATCACGAAACCATTATGGAACAGAAGGGCCCATCGTTTAAAAAGATAGCAAAAGACAATAAAGGAAAAGGCCATCCTTGGCCTTAACGTATCCATCCTTGGAAGACCCCTTCCTGACGGTCAAATTTATTCTTGAGTGTTTACTGTATTTTCAATTTCTTCTGGGAGCATGTCACCAGAAGTAAAACCTGCGATGGTGTAACCACGAGGTAAATAAAGGCCCAGAGTCAAAAATGATATGAGCATGTCTTGAGGATTTTTATGCTCATAAATAATGACTTTTGAAATACCATCGTAGCCGGCCTTCCTCACTTCATCGTCAATAAAGACCTCATGCTCCTCGGGCTCCACACCCCAGAAGTAAAAGTGCTTATGGCCAACAATTGAGACTTCTTTTTGATGCTTGGGATTTCCATCAAAAGTGACAGGCACTGAATTGTTAGATCTAAAGTGGATGGTGGTACAACTGGCAAGAACTGCTAAGATCGTAAATTTAAAAAGAATTTTCATATTCTTTAATTCTTTAGCTCACTGATCGAGTTGTCAAAATTTATTTTTTTACTGGTGCTTAAATGTCGGCTTCTTTTTTTGAATCATCCCCTCTAAGGCCATAAAGTGGTCCGACGAGCGCTGAGTGATTCCTTGATAAGCTGACATTAATTCTAAATGTGAGGAAAGATCGTTTTCATAGGCATGGTTAACTGCCTTCTTCGTCATCTGAAGTGCAATAGGGGGCAATTTTTCAAGATGAGAGACCAGCTCCTCTGTTTCTTTTCTAAGTTCTGAAGGTGGAACGACTTTCGTCACAAGACCCATCTCCAGGGCCTCAGGAGCTAATATTTTCTTACAGGTTAAAAACATCTCCATGGCCTTTCCAAATCCAATCAACCTCGTTAAAAAAAACGCTCCTCCATCACCGGGGACAAGCCCCACTTCAACAAATGTTTCTGCAAAAATCGCCTCCGAGGAAGAAATCCTTAAATCACACATCGCTGCAAGGTCACACCCTGCTCCCACTGCCGGGCCATTGACCATAGCAATCAGGGGAGTTTTAAGTTGAGAAATAGTCAGGGGGATTTGCTGAATCCCCGCCTGGTAGGCCTCTCGTAACTCATTGGGTCCCCCGGCAAACATTCCCGTCTGCTCCCGCATGGCCTTCACGTCACCTCCGGCACAAAAACTTTTTCCGGCCCCAGTAATGACGATGACTCTTATGTCCTTGTCCCTGTCTGCATACTTTAAGACCTCAGTCAGACCTTGAACCATCCCTATGGAGTAAGCATTACTCCTCTCTGGCCGGTTTAACGTGATCCACAGACTATGATGATTTTTTTCCAGAAGAAGGTCTTCAAATGAATTTGAATAGAAGCTCATACTTTACCTGTGTTTAAATAAGCACGAAGAAATTTTGACTCCGAGGATCTGTTTAATTTTTCCAAAATAAATTTAGAGGCCTCTGAGAGTTTTTGAATATCAACTCCTGTTTCGAGTCCCTCTGAATGCAGGAGGTACCATAAATCCTCCGTGGCCACATTCCCCGTGGCCCCCTTGGCATAAGGGCATCCCCCTAAACCACCAGCAGAGGAGTCAAAGGTCGTTATCCCCTCTTCTAAAGAGACATAAATATTCGTGGGGGCCATGCCACGGGTATCGTGGAAATGCATGGCAAGTTTTTCAACAGGAAATTCTTTTTTAAGGTCCTTAAGATAATTTCTTACCTGTTTGGGGACTGCCACCCCAATGGTGTCTCCGATAGAAACTTCATAAACACCAAGTTCAAATAATTTTTTAGTCACATTGATGAGCTTTGTTACATCCATGACCCCTTCATAGGGACAGCCAAAGGCGGTAGAGATGTATCCTCTCACAAGGATGCCATCTTTTTTCGCCTCTTGTGAAACTTCTCTCATCCTTTCAAAGCTCTCTTCCACACTTGCGTTAATGTTCTTCCTCGCAAAGGAGTCTGAGGTAGCGGTAAAAATAGCAATCTCTTTTACGCCAAGACTTTTTGCTGTTTCATACCCCTTAAGGTTTGGCACCAAACAAGGAAAACTTATCCCTTTGTTTGAAATTTCATTTTTGACTCTCGTGAATAACTCAGTTGCATCGGCCATCTGGGGAATAGAAGGAGCTTTTACAAAGCTTGTGACCTCTATGGTCTTAAGGCCCGTATCACTAAGTGATGAGATAAACTGAAACTTATCTTCAGTTGAAAGAATTGTTTTTTCATTCTGAAGTCCATCCCTCGGGCCAACCTCAACAATTTTAATCATTACTCCACCTCAAGAAGTGTGACTCCACCCTGAACCAGTTCTCCCACTTGATAATGAATTTTTTTAACCACCCCATCCTTATCAGATTTAATTGAATGCTCCATTTTCATGGCCTCTAAAATCATAATGGGCTCTCCCTTCTTCACGGAAGATCCGGCCTCTTTTAAAATTTTAAAAATCTTACCCGGCATAGGAGAATTTAACCCTTTCCCCTGATCCCCAGATTTTTTTACTTTCCTGGAAGAGAGGGCCCCCGTGGCCTCACGGCCATTGGCCATGATCATGAACTCACCCTCTTTATTACTTGAACTCACTGCGGCCCTAAATCGTCCCCCATGATCAAGAATCATTTCGTGCTCATTTCGGGTCACAAGCATGTAGTAGTAATTCTTTCCCTTATAAGTAAAGGACACCATCTCTGGTGTGGCCTTGTAGTCTTGAACTTTTACTTCTTGACCGTTTAAAATAAACATCTTTTCCATATCAATTCCTAAATCCTGACAGCTCTGTCCAGGGAGTCTTTAAAAAGGCTTCTCCTGAAGAGAACTTTTGAGTTTTTCTTCCTTCACTAAATCCTAAGGCTGCCACAAAATTTGCCATGTCCTCATCACTCAAAGCACGAGGAAGAAGCTCTTCTTTGTGATCCGGTATAAAATGAGTGTGAGTGAAACCTTTGATAAACTTATCATGAGAAAGGATTCGTTTAAGGTAATCCCGGTTGGTTTTCACCCCGAGAAACAACACCTCATCCAGGCTATGAAGGCTCTTTGAAATCGCAATCTCTCTGGTTGGCCCCCACACCACGAGTTTCGCCAGCATGGGATCATAATTCACACCCACTTCCGTGCCATCCAGGAACCCACAATCAAGCCTCACATCCCTTAAGGTAGGAATCCCTATGCGGTCAATTTTCCCAATGGTGGGCATGAAGTTTAGATCAGGATCTTCAGCATAAATCCGGCACTCGATGGCCTGACCATTTTGTTTAATATCCGATTGCCTCAGAGGAAGCTTTTCCCCTTCTGCTACGAGGATCTGGTACTTCACAAGATCGTGACCTGTAACCATTTCAGTGACCGGATGCTCTACCTGAAGTCGTGTATTCATCTCTAGAAAATAAAATTTTCCATCTGGAGCCAGAATAAACTCAACTGTTCCGGCACCTCGGTAGTTAATGCCAGAAGAAATCTGAACTGCTGTTTCGCAAATCTTAAGTCGAAGGTCCTCAGTTAGATTCGGAGCTGGAGTTTCTTCTACAATTTTTTGATAGCGTCTTTGTATAGAGCACTCCCGTTCAAAAAAATGCAGGTGATTACCATGAGTATCTGACATCAGCTGAACTTCAATGTGTCTAGGGTTCACCACATATTTTTCAATCAAAACATTATCATTTGAGAAGGCCTTTAAGGCCTCTGATTTTGCTCCGCTGATCGCCTCTGATAGCTCCCCTTCCTCATGAACAATCCGCATACCCTTACCACCACCTCCGGCAGAGGCCTTAATAAGGACTGGGAAGCCAATTTTTTTTGCTTCTTTGATGAGGTGATCAGGATCTTGGTTGTCCCCATGGTAACCAGGAATCATCGGTATGGTGAGCTTTTCCAGGGCCTTTTTAGACCCAATTTTGTCCCCCATCAATATGATCGACTCCGCAGTGGGACCTATAAAAATGATCCCCGCATTCTCCACCATGGACGAGAACTCAGCGTTCTCGGACAAAAATCCATAACCCGGATGAATTGCGTCCACCTTCGCTTTGGTGGCAACCTCAATTAATTTCTTTTTATTAAGATAAGTATCCTGGAGCGTTCCAAATCCCAAAGAATAGGATTCATCGGCAAATAAGGCGTGAGGTAAATTTTTATCATCCTCAGCAAAAACTGTTACGACTTTAATTCCCATTTCTTTTGCCGTTTTAAGCACTCGAAGGGCAATTTCACCACGATTAGCGACAAGTATTTTTTTTATTTTCATGATTTCATCCATTCAGGTTTATCTTTTTCAAGGAGGGCCCTCATTCCTTCCTGCCCCTCCTTACTCACTCTTCTTTCCGTGATCATTTCACAGGTAAAATCCTCAGAGGACTTTAATTGTTTAACTACCCCTCTAATGAGCCTCTTCGCTTCCTTGGCTGCCTCAGGACCTGCGGCCAGGAATTTTTTAACAAGCTCTTCCACTTTTACATCCAGATTCTTCGATGGACAAACTTCGTGAACGAGTCCCATGCGCTTTCCTTCCTCGGCCGAAAACCTTTCACCAGAGAGCATCCAGGAACGGGCATTGGATTCCCCAATTTTTGAAATGCAATAAGGCGAAATAACCGCCGGAATAAGTCCCAGTCTGACTTCAGTAAAGCCAAGGATCGCATCCTCGTTTGCAATCACATAATCACAAACACTCACAAGCCCCACTCCCCCGCCTAAGGCATGACCATTCACTTTTCCGATCACCGGCACATCACACTCATTGATGGTGGAGAACATTTTGGCAAGCCTCTTAGAGTCCTTAAAATTTTCTTCCTTAGTGTAATTTTTCATGGCCTTCATCCAGTTAAGGTCCGCTCCTGCGCAGAAGCTTGCCCCCCTTCCGGATAATATAATGAGCCTTTCATCTTTAAATGAACTGAACAAGGAGATCATCTCCTCAATAAGCTCGGCATTAAAAGCATTGTGAAGCTCAGGTCTATTTAACCAGACTTCTTTAACACCTTTTTCTTTTTGAACAACTTCAATGTATTTCATGACTACATCCTAAACACACCCCAGCGCGGGTCTGGGAATTCATCATTTTGGGAAACACTTAAACACAGTCCTAGAATATCTCTGGTCTGAACGGGATCAATCACCCCATCATCCCAAATCCTCGCGGAAGAGTAATAAGGTGATCCTTCTTTTTCATACTTATCAAGAATAGGTTGTTTAAATTTTGAAAGCTCCTCCTCATTCATAAGAGGCTTACCTGAAGCTTTAAGACCATCTTGTTTTACTGTGGCCAAAACATTAGCGGCCTGCTCTCCTCCCATCACTGAGATGCGGGCATTGGGCCACATAAAAAGAAACCTTGGATCAAAGGCCCTTCCACACATACCATAATTACCGGCCCCAAAAGATCCTCCAATAATAACGGTAAATTTTGGCACATTCACAGTGGAAACTGCAGTCACAAACTTCGCTCCATGCTTGGCAATTCCCTCATTCTCGTACTGTTTCCCCACCATAAATCCCGTAATATTCTGAAGGAAGATAAGTGGGATTTTTCTCTGGCCACAGAGTTCAATAAAATGAGCTGCCTTCTGAGACGACTCAGAAAAAAGAATTCCATTATTTGCTACGATTCCGACAAGATAACCATGAATCTTTGCAAAACCTGTCACTAAGGTTGTTCCAAATCTTTCTTTGAATTCCTGAAATTCAGATCCATCCACTAACCGTGAAATGATGTCTTTGACATCAAAGGGCTTTCTTGTGTCTTGAGGAATGATTCCGTAAATCTCTTCCGTTTTATAAAGCGGAAGCTTCACTTCTGTTTTAATAAATTTTGAAGGATTTTTAGCTTTGTAGTTAAGTGTCGCAATGATATTTCTTGCCTGCTCAAGTGCGTCCTCTTCGTTTTCCGCAAAATGATCGGCCACTCCAGATTTAGAAGTATGCACATCGGCCCCTCCTAAATCTTCTGCACTCACCTCTTCCCCAGTGGCCGCCTTAACTAAAGGTGGCCCACCAAGAAAAATGGTTCCATTTCCTTTCACGATGATGGTCTCATCACTCATGGCCGGCACATAGGCCCCACCAGCAGTACAGGATCCACAAACCACAGCTATTTGAGGAATGCCCTTAGAAGACATTTGCGCTTGATTATAAAATATTTTTCCAAAATGTTCCTTATCCGGAAAAACTTCATCCTGCTTAGGAAGAAAAGCTCCGCCTGAATCCACGAGATAGATGCAGGGAAGTCTGTTCTGAAGGGCCACTTCCTGGGCCCTGATGTGTTTTTTCACCGTCAGAGGAAAATAGGTTCCGCCCTTCACGGTTGCATCGTTTGCCACAAACATGCACTCCACGCCATGAACTAGACCAATTCCTGTCACTACACCTGCCCCAGGAACTTCCTCATCATAAACACCATCTGCCGCCAGAGTGGAGAGCTCGAGGAATGGTGACCCTGGATCAAGAATCTTCTCGATTCTTTCTCGGGGTAAAAGTTTATTCCGTGATTTATGTTTTTTCACAGAATCCTCTCCTCCACCTAGACGAGTTTTTTCAATTTTCTTTTTTAGCTCATGGGCAAGACCCCGATGAAATTCAGCATTCAGCTGAAATTCTTTCGAGCCGGTATCAATTGATGAAGCCAAAGGCTGCATAAGAACCTCTTTTTTTGTGAATAAAAATGACGATTTAGTCTAGCTTGAAGTGAGGAGGGGTGACAATGATTTGAATTTTAGATGGGGCTACAAATTATTTTTGATAAGCCCATTGGTGAAGTATTGAAGATAGGCCTTAAGAAGAAGACTTGAGGAGGTGGTTTCATTAATAAACGCCCCCTTGTCCCAGTCATAAATTTTTTCCGAGTTAAGAGTAATCACTCTATTACCTGTTGCAACAAAATAGGTATTTCCATCAGCGAAATTCAGTGCCAAACCGTTATCCCTCGATAAAACACTTAAGCCAGTTAAGGGCAACTCCCCATCAACTTCCAGTAAATCCAGAACCGTACTCGGAATATCCGAATGTTGTGTCACTTTTGACACAACTCCAGCTTTAATCCCTGGCCCCAGAAGAATAAGTGGTACTCTATACCGCCCAACGAGGTTGGAAAATTTCGTAGATTCAAGTTTTTGAGTATGGTCAGAGGTAATCACAAAATATGTGTCCTTAAACCATTTCTCTTTCTGAGCTTTTTCAAAAAAATTTCTCAAGGAAAAGTCTACGTACCCAATACTCTCATGAATATCTAATGTGCCTTTAGGGAATTTACCCTTAAAGTTTTGCGGAATACTATATGGTTGATGAGAACTCAGAGTAAAAATTCCGGAAACAAAAGGTCCTTCGATTTTTGAAATACTCTTTACGACATACTCCAAGTAGGGCAAGTCATAAACTCCCCAGGTCCCATCATAGTCCCCTTCTCCGTAATCATCCCTAGCGAAATACTTATGGAACCCATTTGAAAGTGTATAGGATTCAAACCCCATGGTCCCCCGGTTTCCCCCATGAAAAAAATAGTTCCTGTACCCTTTTGTTTTTAAGATTTGTGAAAAACACTGGAACTTATTTCCAGCATAAACTGATTTACTTATAGGCTCCTCAATCAGTGAAGGAAGCCCACACAAAAGTGAAGGGAGGGCCTCGATAGACCTTCTTCCATTGGCGAGATGCCTCTCAAAAAAAAGTCCCTTAGACTTGATTTCACTCAAAAATGGTGTATACCCCTTTTCCATATATTCCATGGAAAAACTCTCGAGGATGATAAGAACTAAATTCGCACCCTTTTGCCCTTTAAACTCATTGATAAATTCTCTCTCTTTCAATATCTGTGACTTTGCCTCTTCATCCGTTTCAAAGTAAGTTAATTTTTTTCTTGGCGCATTTTTTAGTGTTCTTAAAAAATGATAAGGACTATTCAGTACCAAATGCCCTAGCTCATTCTTTCCCTGAACAAAAGCCGATTGAACATTGATTGATTTACTCTGAACTCCCCCCCTTGTTCCCACAAATAAACACCCAAGAAAAATAACCGTACCTAAAAAAGAATTTCTATTCTCTTTCAGATGAAAGAAACGTTTATCCCCATAATAAAATGAAACCCCAAAAAAGATTGAGATCAGGGGCATAAACCAGTAATTAAGAAGTAGTTGTGGTAGCTGTTGATAAATATCTTCAGAGATAAAAAAGAGGTCATAACTTAGCCTCTTCCCCATAAAGAGAAATAGTTCATAGTCATCCAGTGACATCAATAGAGCAACAGTGTTCAGTACAACAAAGAGAACCCTCTCAACTTTTTCAAAGAAGCTCTTGCCATAAAGATTTATAAAACTAAAAAAGACCACTGGAATATTTACAAGAATAATCCCAGCGATATCAAAACGAATGCCTAAAAATAAACTTTGGAAAATTTCATCCCATGAAAAATAATGATAAATATTAATGTGATATAGATAGAAGCCAATTCTAACAAGAGAATAGATTATAAGAAGGAACAAGATCCGTTTGATTAAACGAAGATGATTATTACCTATGAGATTCATGGTCATTCAAAAAAAAAGCCCTCATGAAGAGGGCTTTTTTTATAATTAGAGGGTGCATCTTGCTATTCTGACACCAAGTGACCCTGGCACTACCTTCGCCGCAAGTGAGCTTGACTTCCAGGTTCGAGATGTTACTGGGTATTTCCTCACAGCTATC
>CANHIY010000013.1 GCA_947461175.1 Bacteriovoracaceae bacterium | reverse complement strand
GATAAAACTTTTCAATTAACCACATTTCTCGACCCCCAGGGAAGAATTGAGTTCTATGGGTGGTTAGTAAAGTTGAACCATCACTTTAGGCTTCTTATTCCACCTCTTTTAATGGAGAGTTCCCTCAAGAGGCTTCATAAGTTTCTTATCTCTGAGGATGTGACAATTTCAGATCCCAGGACGAGTGATTATTTTTTCCTCATCGGTCCTGAGTCTTCTCTTTTTACTTCAGATGGGTTCAAGGGTGTGATGTTTGATGAACCTTGTGTTCTCCTACCTCGCAGTGTTTCTGGTACTGATTTTTTATCCACTGAAGACATTGAAACCTGGAGAGGATTAACGGGATGGCCTAGTTTTGATGGTTCAGATTACAAATTTGAGATTCTTAATAATCAAAGACATTTTGATCTTGCCCTCAGTCCTAACAAAGGTTGTTATCCAGGTCAGGAAACGGTCTCTAAAATAAGTTCCAGAAGAGGTGCTGCCTACCACCCGGTACTTATTGAATTAAAGTCACCGACAGAAATTGGAGATATTTTTTCTTTTGGAAAGAAAATAGGAACAAGTTTTGGCATTTACGAATGGGACGGAAATTATTACTTAACCGCAAGTCTTCTGCGTGATTTTAGAGTTGAGGGAATGAAAATTGATTTTTCCATTCAGGACAAATCTTTTTCAGGACATATCAGGTACTTTCCTCTGATAAAAGGTGATGCCACTTCTAAGGCAAAAGAACTTTTCTATAAGGGAAGTGATTATTTTAAAATGGACCAATTGGCTGAAGCTGAGGAGTGTTTTCAACTCGCGATTAAGCTTGATCCAAGTTTTGCAGATGCTTACGAGAGCCTCGGTGTCATGTTGGGCCGTCAAAATCGTTATGAAGAGGCCATAGAATTCATGAAATTATTAAGTGAAGTCGATCCCAAGTCAGTCCTCGCCCATACGAATATGTCTCTTTACCTCATGAAAATGGGAAAAATTACGGAAGCGGAAGAGCAAAAATCAATGGCCACAATAAAATCCTTCCAAAGTTTTGGTGATGAAGCGAAAAGAAAAGAGTCTGAAAATCTTCAGAGAGAGAAGCTTCTTAAAGAATGGGCGGACAGAGAGGCCATGTTTATAAAAGTATTGGAAATTGACCCGGATGATACCCTTGCAAACTATGGTCTTGGTTCTATAGCAGTAGAAAAAGGTGAGTGGGAGAGTGCCCGTTCTTACTTAGAAAAAGTTCTTGAGCATGATCCAAAATACTCGGTTGCCTACCTGGCATTAGGTAAGGCCCTCAAAGGTTTAGGTTTATATGAGGAAGCCAAAAGCATTTTAACTGAAGGGATTAAAGTGTCTGCCGGCAAGGGAGATCTTATGCCTGCAAATCAAATGCAACAAGAGCTAAATTTTTAGCATTTTTTAAAATCTTTTTTGGCTTTTTTTAGAGCTGATTTTAAATTGATAAGATCATCTTTGTAGAAACTCAATTTCTTTTCAAGTTTTTTAATATCGTTCTTTTTTTGATCTATTAGAATCTTTTGTTCTGCGACCAATTCCCAGCCCTTCCTATGAATGAGACCGTTGTTTTTTGCCCATTTTAAATCTTCAAAAGTAAAACTAAGCATGTAGTACTCTTCAACTGCCCGCCAGATCATTTTTTCTTTTTCATAAGAATTAAAAACCGAATCAGCCTCTTGAGACTTGAGAAGATCTGAAAAAAGTTTAAACGCCCAGAAAAAAGTAAAGTAAGCGTGATAAATACCTCTTAAAGGTCTTAAGGTCCTCCTCCAGGGGCTATAATAAATGCTCTCTATTGGTTCTTCTATCAGATGGCTTAAGTTGAGGTAGTAGTTTAAGTGATGATGACCATTTTCATGCAATAAATCATCCATGAGGTCTACAAAATCACGATGGTAAAGATTTATCATAGAGTAACCAGGTAAATCCTGATGTGAATAACTCACGAAGTGTGATTCTCTGATTGGTACGATGACTTCAGTAAATGCTTTGAATCTTTCCCATGAGTCTGGTGATGAAACCATGATGATTTTTAAAGCTTTGGAGATCCGTTCACAAAATATTTTTCCTTCTTTTTGACTTCTAGAAAAGACTGTAATGTTTTTATCATTAATTTGAATGATGTTTGGAATGAGATTAGAAATTTCCCCATTTTTAGTAATTTCCCCCAGAGATGTCTGAATTTTATAAAAATGTGTGACATTTTTCTGGTGAAGGATGTGTCTTTGGGCAAAATTTACCAGGTGTCTGTCTAAAATTTTTGATGTTTTCTCAGAAGCTTTCCTTATTTTATTTCCAAGGTTAAGTGCTTTTAAAAAATCTCCTGCAAATTCACTTTGGTTCCATTTTTCAAAAATCTCTTCCTCTAAAGCGCCAAAAGATTCATCATTTAAATTTTTACTTTTGTTATGTAAAAAAATAAATTCTTCAATCTGATGTAAAAGATTCCATTTTACGGATGAAAAAGTTTTTAATTCTTCCCCATTTTTCTTTAACCACCGGGCAATAGCTAGATTTTCTGATGATAGATTTTTTAATTGTTGAGTAAGTCTAAGTTGATAGTTTTTTTTTAAGCGGTTTTTTAGTTTTAGGTATGTTGAATTTGAAAACGTCATAATTTAGTTCATTTAATTAGCTGGTGCTGAAGATATTCTGTTTGTTTTAAAGATCAGAGTTTTAAAAATAAATGTGGTATTAAAGATGGCTGGGAAGGAGGGACTCGAACCCTCGACCAACAGATTAACAGTCTGCTGCGCTAACCAACTGCGCCACTTCCCAACTCAGAGTCAAAAGATCAATCATTTATAATCATTGGCCGGAAATCTGTCTAGTTTTTTTGGCTTTTAAATGAGAAAAAAACATGACTTTTTCACTCAACTTTTTGAGAAACTTGACCGATAAGACTCAAAAAGGACGAATTTTGTCAAAAAATTCTTTTGTCCTTCGGGCCCTGAAGATTTTAGGCTTAGAAGACATACTAAAACTTTCCGAAATATTAAAAAAACACAAGGGCCCCTTAGAAAGGGTATCCTCAGTTAAGAGCGCTGAGCCATCAGATTCTCCTCATAGGTCTCCCGCAAGTTATCAGGAAGATGTTTCAAATCTTCTAACCTTCCCTGGAAAAGTCCAAGCGAAGGAGGAGACTCTTCAGGAAGATGAAAATAAACCACTTTTAAGCCCTGAATCTGAGCTATTTCTTTTGCAGATAGAACTTTCTAAACACCATGAAGGAACAGTTCAAAGACTAGATGCATTGAAAGAATACAAAAAAACCTCCGAATCCTACCAAGTCCAAATCACTTCGGATGACGGTAAGTCTGTTCGAAAAATGATTTCCACTAACGGCATTCTTGTCAATAAGAAGCAGGCTTAAGGAAAAGGGATGGCGGTAATCTTCATGGGTAGGTTTAACTTGAGTTCATCTATAACTAACGGATCAATAGAAATCTCTCCATTTGGGTGCACTTGAAGTTGGGTTTTAATGGCAAAGAAATCATTCTCCTTTTGATCCAGGGCCACAAGAGCACTCATAGATTTTTCTGATTCAAAAGTATGATGAGAGACAAGTGTTCCTGAAAGTTTTTCCTTAATCGGTTTAATTTCTTTTAACGGGCAACGAAAGTGAGGGCCTCCATCAAAGGGATCCACCTCATGGGTGTACTTAAAACCGATTGATTCAAGCATTCTTTTAACAGGCTCTGTTTCCTTACCAACCTTACCAATCGCCTCTCTTGCTTCCATGGGAAGTAAAGTCTGATAGATATTTTCCGATGGAAAAAGGCTTAGGATAAATTCTTTATTGTTTCTACTAAGGACATCAGCTTCCTGATAATTCATGTTCATGAATCTTCTGCCAATGGCTTCCCAAAGTGGGGACTTTCCATTTTTATCAAATGGAGGCATGAGTTCTGAGTGGATCATAGGTTTAAATTTTTCAGGATGAATTGCCATGAATAAAAATCTTACAAATGAGAGCTGTTTTCCTAATTTTTCATGGTGCCCTCTAAAATCAGGATTAAGGATTAAACCTCCAATTTCAGTTGGTCCATTCGTATCGAGCCCTAGCTTGAGAGTGCCATGGACGAATCCAGTGTTGATAGTTTGAGAAAACTTTGCTTCTTGTCCCACTGTCAGATAAAAATGGGGTTCATATTCAGTTCCATGTTGTGCATGAATCATGGAAACACCAAGGATATGACCATTATTATAATCTTCGAGAACAAAGATGTAATAGTTTTCAAATAGTTTAGAACTGGGCCTTTTGAAACTTTTTACACTGCTCTCAATTTTGTGCCTAATGATTTCCTCATCAGCAGGGAGATTGATGAAATTCATTAATTCACTGAGATAAAATAAGTCTTTTTGGTCTTTGGGCTGAACTGATCTTAATACAAACATTCAGAACTCCTGCCTTATTACTTCTTCGAGTTTATTCAGAGCGCTTAGACTAAAACACCATGGTAACACGAGAACGTAAGAGTTTTTGATAATTGTGCCTTGAAATCCCAGTGAATTAAGTTTTGAAGCTCTCAAGTCTAATGGATAATAGCCAACTGAATCAGTTGACTCAAGAAGATTAAGTTCAGTAAACAGTTTATGGAGTCTTTGGTGAAAGAGGGTCCATTTTCCAAGGGGGCCCCAGAGTTCGGCACTTAGAGTGTAATCAACCCAAATGGGTAAAATATAATCATGAATATTTTTTTGATCTTTAGGTTGAAGGGGATTTTTAGTTAAAACAATTGTCCCCAAATCTTTAAAATCAATGATCGCCTCATTTTCTATAGCATTTAAAAATTTAGAAACTCCCCATGGTGTTCCCTCAAAAGTGGCCTGAATTTGGGGGTAGGTGAAACTTGCATTGGTCAGATCTTTGAAGCACTCATAGTTCCAGTTGGGTAAATTGATCTTAGGAATTTTATCCAGAAGAGCTTCTTCAAACAGAAGTTTTGCCCAAATAATCTTTGGGTGAAGGGTAGACATGAGAGGTCCATGAAGACTCAAATTGATGGGGTTTTGAGGTGAGAGTTGCTCTTGGAGAATTTCAGCGAACTTGTGGTTAATTGATTTTAGTGTCATGAGGATCTAATCCTTGATTTATTCTCTGGCGGTAAGAGATAATATTCACTCTTATGGAGGATACTATTAAGAAAGACATCTTGAAAACAGCCGAGGCATTGTATCATCAAGGGGACTACCAGGGAGCGTTACGAGTTCTTGAAAATCATCAAGTTCAAGTACCCAAAGGTCTTTGGCATTATAATATGGGAACGACTCTGGCCAGATTAGATAAACTCCCACTCTCTCGGTATCATTTCATCATGGCCGACAACGAGGGTTACACAAATAAAGACTTAATTAAGAATAAGTTGATTGTTGAAGAAAAACTTGATGTACCTAGACATGAAAAATCTCTTTCAATAAGTGATTATTTTATTCGTGGAAGTTTTGAAGCTACACATGGCATCTTCACCACGATTTCTTTATTCTTAATCTTGTCCGGAATTTTTCTTTCCATCCGAAAATCAAACTTGAAGGCGATGAAATTTCCTTTGGCGCTTTCTTTATTAATTTTGGTATTTAATTTTTGGGTAATTAATTGGGAAAAGTACTTGGTCATGGAAAATCAAAAAATTTACGATGGACCTTCATCAATTTTTCTCACAAATCAGGAATTACCTTCGGGAGTTATGATTGTTGTTGATGAAAAAGAAGGATGGCTAAAAATTCTCTATCCCTCTCAGTATAAGGGGTGGATTAAAAATGCAGGGATAAGGAGTCTTAAATGACTTATGAAAAAGAAATGTCTGAGAAGATTTCCAGGGGAGAGTCAACAGAAGACAAGTTGGAAATTCCACTCTTGAAATACCTCTGGAACTCTAGTCCTCTGTCATTTGGAAAAAAGGATGGGCTCCACTCATTTTTTAAAAATATTACAGTTCTAAAATCATTTACGGATAATGAAGTAAGAATTTTTACTAAGTTTTTGCACCGACGAGAATTTCAAAATCAGGAAGTAATTTTTAATGAGGGCGATTCAGGTTACGGATTCTACTTCATATTCAGTGGTTCAGTTAATATTTTTATTAACCATGAATCACAGTCCGCGCCAGGTGAGTTTGTTCTGAAACTGGAAAAAAGCCAGTATTTTGGAGAGATGGGACTTTTGGAAGAATTTAATCGTCGAACTGCCACTGCAGTGGCGTCAGAAAATACAGTGTTACTGGGTCTTTTCAAGCCAGACCTGGAAATGATGCTGGAGCAGTATCCAGTCATGGGGGCAAAATTTTTAAGGGAAACAGCTCTTATTATGGCAGAACGAATGGGACAGTTAACAAAAGAGATTAAAGTACTTAGAAAGAAAATTAGCAGATTAGAAAGTAAGCTATGAACCGAAATCAAAAGATAAAACTCTACCTATTCATTGTCATTTTGATCATGGGCATACTTTTTCCGGTATTTTTTCCGAGGCTCTCCATCCCTTTTGGATTTGCCTACATCGTTTATTTGATGTCAAAACCCATGGCCGTGAGATTAACATCCGGAAGTAAGAAACAGCGCCTGACGTACACCATGGTCACATTAACTGGAACTCTTCTATTACTCTTTCCCCTGATTGTAACCTTTTACAATGTGGACACAAATTTTGAATCGTTCTTATTGGATCTAAATAGGACACAAATCATACTAGATGAAAAATTTCATGCAATTCAGTCGAACATTTTAACGAAATTTGGAATCCGCCTGAATATTGACCCCGCCAAGATGTTGATGTCTAAGCTGGAAACTCATGGCTTAAGCCTTATTAATAAGTTCCCAGAATACTTATCAGTCTTATTTGAGTGGATGCTTCTCGTACCCCTTTTCCTCTATTTCTTTTTTATTGAAAGCCACAAACTAAAAATCAGGTTTTTAGAGATAATACCCAATCCCATTTTTGAAAAAACTTATGTGCTCTTTTCACAATTTAACACCAAGTTTGGTGAATATATTATTGCTAAGTTCATTGAGGCAACCCTGCTAGGACTCATTGTAACCTTGGGTCTTTTGTTGATAGGTTTTCCCTACCCATTTATTCTTGGATTGTTTGCCGGCATCACGAATATTTTGCCTTACATCGGTCCTTTTTTGGGCGCAATTCCAGGACTCTTGATAGCCCTTTTATCCAATGACCCCAACGTTTCCCTGGTTGGAATTCTCGTGATTTTCACTATTGCCAATCTTGTAGATATGATACTTGTCTTTCCGCTTCTCGTTTCAAAGATTGTTAATCTTCATCCCTTATTGGTGGTGGTAAGTATTATGATTGGTTCTCAAATAGCAGGAGTTTTAGGGATGGTCGTGATTATTCCCTTCATTGCATTTTTTAAGTTATTATTTAAAGAAATTTATAAGGATCTCTCGGTTCATTTATGAAAAAAATTTTTATTCTTTTGATGGTATTAATTCTCTCATCTTGTGCCTCAGATAAGCCGGATGGTAAAACAGAGGCAGAAATTCTCTACAAAGAAGCCCAAGAATTAATTGAAGCCGAGCGCTACATACTGGCGACTGAAAAACTTAACCAGATAAAAACTCAGCATCCTTATTCTTTTTATTCGACCCCGGCGGAATTACTTCAAGCAGATGTCCTCTTCCTCCAGGAAAATTACATCGAGTCAGCCGCCGCTTACCTACTGTTTCGTGATTTCCATCCAAAGCATGAAAGAATATCCTACGTGGTTTACAGGATCGCTGAGTCTTATTTTAAGCAAATTCCTTCCACCATTGACCGTGACCTGGAACCAGCTATCGAGGCCATAAAATATTATGATGAAGTTATTCAAAAGTATGGCGATAGTAGCTACAAATCCGACGCTCAAAAAAGCATAGCAGAGGCGAGAAAGATGCTTCGCCAGAAAGATCTTTATATTGCAGATTTTTATTTTAAAACCAAAGAGTATTCAGCGGCGAGGTACTGGTATTTGGATATTTTAGAGAATCACCAAAATGAAAAAACTCGTCATCACGCTATGTTGCGAACAATCCTTGCTTCCCATGAACTTAAAGAATGGCAAGCATGCCTTGAATATGTGGAAAAGTTTTACCAACTGGTTGATAAAGAGTCCCAGAAAGAAATAAGATCTCGTAAACATAAATGTGAAAACAAACTCTAATCATGGAGCAAAACTTTGGAAAATGTTAAATTAAGTGACCTCCTTAAAAAAGCAAAAGAAGCTTTTCAGAAGAATGACCTTAAAACGGCAAGTTTGTTTTTAAATGAAATTATTGAGCAAAATCCTAATGCTACGGAAGCATTTTTTTATCTTGCAAATGTTTTTCACGTAAGAGGTGAATTGGGAAAGGCAATTAAAGCGTTCCAAAGAGTTCTAGAGCTTGATCCTCATCATACAGACGCCGCCATCTCTCTGTCCGTGATTTACAACGATATAGGTAAATATGAAGAGGCTAAGATCATCTTTGAAAAAGCAAATAATCAGGTTAAAACGACTCAAAATCAGGGCATTTCTGATCCTCACCTCAATAAAAAATTCTCCTTAAAGCATTATGAAATTGCAGAGATGTACCTTTCTTATGGAAGAGCGGACGAGGCACTTTTTGAATATAATAAAGCTTCAACTCTTGATCCGGATAATCTTGAAATTCGAATAAAAGTTGCCAAAACCTATGCAAAAAAAGGTTTTACCTCTAAAGCCTTCGAAGAATTAAAGCGCCTTAAGAATGAGCATCCTGCCTACATGCCGGCCAGGATAGCATTGGGGCTTCTTTACTATGGTAATGGTAACATCATTGAGGCACAGGCAGAGTGGCAAAATGTACTCTCACGTGATCCTAATCATCCTGACGCTGTAATGTATTTGCAGTTATCGAGAAGTGCTACTGAAACGTCAGTGACAATCTAAGGCAGAACACTTGCAATCCCTGTGGGTTGTAAATCTTCTGCCTAACGGACTAAACTTCTAAAGTTCTTGAATTCGGTTCAAGTGTAACGTTGTTTGTTTTCAAGTTCCCAGACTCAAGAGCAATACTTGGCTCATAATTGGTTCTCTTCGCATCGTCTGAAGAAAAGTTAACAATATAGAGCTTAAGCTGTTTATACATTTCATGCTTAACAGATAACTTAGAATCTTGAAGCACGATTTGCTTGGCCACTTTTTTAGATGAATTAATCACAATCGGAGCTTTAAGGTTGGCAGACATTTCTGTCACATTTGCAGGGATTGTAAGAATTGAGTAAAGCTTTGCTGTTTGCAGGGAATCTAGTTCCAATCCGTTAAGATCTGCGGGTAACAACTTCGCAATATAATCCGGTTTGAATATTTTTGGTTCAATGATGGGAAATGCAACTTTCTCATCTTCAGTGGACTGTAGCCAAAGAATAAGAGTGCTATCACCTGGATCCACCAAAAAGTATTTTTTTAGGTTCTCAAAACCGAGGAGTCCTTCTGAAAAGGTGACAATATCTTTCGGGTTAACTTCAAGATCCCCAAAGCGTGTGGTTTTGATTTTCACGGATTTCCTCCAAAATGAAATGGTAAGGTATTCTTACCATAGCACTATGATGGTATCAGTCAAACGAATAAATGATCAAGGAGGAAAATTATTTCTTCTTCAGTTCTTCTCCGAGGCGCGCAATATCCGTCATGTCTGCTTGTACCGCTTCAGTGTTTTGATCCTGAATCGCTTGATAGACTTCCTCTCGGTGAATTTTAGTTTCTTTTGGAGCTTTGATGCCAAGGCGTACTTGTTTGCCTTTAATTTGCACAACAACAATTTTTATATTGTCATCTATAGCAATGCTCTCTCCTAGCTTCCGTGTCAGAACCAGCATGGTTGATCCTTGTCCTTCGTGTCAAGAATTTGACTAACTCAATTAAGTTGTACTGCGCTGAGATTTATTACACTTTGGGGCGGAAATGCAAGAATAATTATTAAAAAAATAATTTTTTATGTCTTTTTTACCTATCTCAGGAAGTCCATGAGGCTGGTGTTCATGAGATTTGAACTGGCCTTGTAGGTTGCTTTGAGGACGTTTTGTTCTTTATGGAGCTCGCCAAACAGCTCGGCAACGTCTGCATCTTCAATCTTACTTTTTTGAGTTTCATTGGCGACTTTATCTTTTTCGATATTGGTCTCAGAATTGGTGATGGTATTCATTAAGGCACCGATCCTTGTCCTGACGGCAACGATTCGGTCTAAAGAGTCGTCTAGCCTCTCCAAAAGGTTTTGGATGATTTGAGGGTTGTCGGTGATAAGAGCATTTTCTAAACCTCTTAGTTCATCAAACATACTCATGGGGACCTCCTCAACTGAAGCAGGCTTTCTCATGATATCAATCTCAGGTGATATTCCTAAATCAGGGGGGGTGAGATCCACGTCTGATTTCTCTACTGGCTTTTTAGCAGAGGAAAAAAAGAGTTCCTGGCCATGAATATTGATGGGAAGGTAGAGGTCCTTGTTAATTTCAACGTTAATCCGGTTAGTGTCCCCTTGAAATTTTCCATTTTGGTCAAAGGGCCTCGTTAAAACTTTTTGGCCGGCAAAAATATACCGATTACCTACCCGCTTATTCGCCATACTGAGGAGTTGTTGTCGTAGCTGATGAATCTCCTTGGCAACTCCTTGTCTGACCTCTGGTGCATAGATGGAGGATGCCTGTCCAATCGCTAATTCTTTAGCTTTGTTAATAATTTCAGAAATGCCATCCAGAACGTTTTCTGTGTAGGACAGTTGTGTTTGGGCAAAGCCCGCATTTCTCATGTATTGAGCTGAATCAATATTCTGGGAGCGGATAGAGAGAAGGTCCACATTTCCGATAGGGTCATCAGATGGTTTCATTAAACGTTTTAAAGTTGACCCTTTTAGTTGAAGATCTTCAACTTTCCCCTTCACTTTGCCTACGGCATAGTTGATGGTGGTTTGGGAACTATTTTCAGTCACTCTACTCATATTTTACCTATGGTAACAGTCCTAAAACTGCCTTAAACATCTCATCGGAGGCTTTAATCACCTTGGCCGAAGCCTCATAAGCATTTTGGTATCGAACCATATTGGCCGCTTCTTCATCTAAAGACACCCCTGCGAGTTTTTCTTTAAAAGATTTTGCCTGGGCAAGAATACCTTGAGACTGTTCTTCGTCAATTTTTGATTTACCAGTTTTTAATCCAACACCCCCCACTGACTTAAGGTAGTGCTCCTCAAAGGTACTGTTTCCGCCAGAGAGGACTTTTTCGTGTTGAAGTTTTGAGATGGCAATGGCCACTCGGTTATCCCCAGGAGTATTGGGGAGGACAGCAGTAGCGATGTTGTTTGAATCAGCCTCAATCTCATCTGAAAGAGCAATATATTCAGAAGCCCTTTTTAAATCTATGGGTTCTTTAAAAAAATTGATTCCAGTTACTTTTTGATTTGAGGCATAGGGGATGGGGTTACCTTGCTGATCTACAGGAACAGGATGATTGGCAAAACCCTGACGGTGAATGGCGTTGGTAGCCAAAACCAAACCGTGGGCCATTTCATCAAGCTGGGATTCAAAACTTTTAATATCCTGGTCTCTGGTTTTAATTTGCGCGCCCAGGGTTCCATTCCTGATTTTTTCGGTCATCGGAACACCGGGACGACTGACAAAATAGACTTCGGTGTCACCACGTTCAAAAGTGGCAAGACCACTTTTAATACTTGATCCTGCGGTTAGCTCCTGAACCATGACCCCTGAGACAAGGGAGCCCACGCCATCGATGTTAACAATGAACTGACCTTGCCCGTCGTAGTAAGTGGAGAGAGGAAAATACTCTGCCAAGGCCCTGACGGCATTGTCCCGTTGGTCACGTAAATCGTTAGCTGAACTTCCAGAAACCTCTTGTACGGCGATTTCTTTATTCAGGCGCCCCACTGAAGAGGCCAGGCTATTAATTTCATCAATGGAGTAAGCTACTTTTTTGTTTATATCTGCCCGGATGGAGTCAAGATTTTCTTTTATACGGTGAAAATCGTTAACAACGATTTTAGCATTTTCACGAACAATATTTCTTAGGGTTTCATTTTCAGGTTGGGTTGAGAGTTCTCTGAATGAGTTAAAAAAACGATTTAAAATTTTATTTAAACCCTCGGAGTTAATTTCATTAAAAAGCTCTTCAACGTGAGACAGTTGTACGGTTCTTTCTTCATTAAATTTATGATTGGTTAAAGAGTTATTAAGTTTTTTCTCAACCATTTCATCATGTGATCGTTTGAGACTTTGGATTTCCACACCTGTACCAAGCACATAATCACCCTGGGATATGGTCGTACCATTTTCTGTTCTTACTTCCTGGCGGGAAAATCCATCGGTGTTAGCGTTGGCAATATTGTGGGAGGTCGTCGACATCGACTGCTTGGCGGTGAATAACCCAGATTTACCAATATTCAGTAAGTCAGCAGACAATCCTAGTCCCCTGTACTACCTATTGAGAGAACGTGTTTGTCCGTTTGCCCCATAGGTGGTGAATTGTTTTTTACCCGTAAAGCCATCCTTAACTTCACGGATCGAGATCATTGCCTTGTTTAAAAAAACCTGATTTTTTTTATTTTGCTCCTGGATTTTTTGGATAATATCAATCAAGAGAGCATGAAGGTTTTTTAAAATAGGTACAGACCCCTCATTTTCAAGATCAGAAAAAGCGTTGAGCATATCCCAGGCTCGTTTTATTTCAGGTGAAAAAAGTGCTGAAGAGTTGAGTTTATTTATTAAGTCAGCACGGTCTTTTTCAAGCTCGCTGATCTTACGAATAATTTCTTCTTTTACAGGCAACATTTTTTCAAGGGATTCAATGTCACTTTCAAGCAGAGTAAGATATTCTTCACAGGTTAAATCATAAAGCTCTTTATGAAACTGACAAAAGTTTTCCCAGATCGTTATGGTTTGTTGATAGTAAAGCTTCTTTTCGTCAAGACGATGGTTCATGACTATCTCCTTTAAAACTCGGAGCTAAGTATCTTGTCTGCGAGAGCGTCGTAGTCAACTTCGTAAGTGCCAGCCTCAATTTGTGCTTTGAGTTTGGCAATTTTTTCTGAATTGTCAGGCTCTTCAGCGTTCATGGCAGCCTTTTTAATCCGTGAAAATTCTTTTACTCCCTCAGGAATATTAACCTTAGCATCGGCTGCTGTTTTATCCGTGATTTCAGCTGCTCTTTCCGTGCTGTTGCGTTGGATTTGGTCAATTTTGTTCCCAGGCTTTGTGCCCTCAGACTTAATGTCTCGGGTTCTTGGAAAAAAGGACGGACGTGTGTCAATGCTACTCATTTGTCATCTCCTTCGTCATTCTTTGACGAACTTGAGGGTGCTCTTTTTGTAGGTAGTGCTTCATATGGTTAGGCACGATTTGGTCGAGGATGATTTTCTTTACTCCAAGGCCCGTGTCTGATTTTGCCATAAGTTGTGATCTTTCTGAATCAAGCATGGAATTATAGTAATCCATGGCAGATGAATCTGGAGCTTCCTTGGGTATAGTTTTTCTCATTTCTGAAAGCATATGAGAAGTAAAGCTTGCCTCCATGCCCTCAGCAATTTCTTCAAATGGCTTGATGGGGTTAGTTGCCTTTGGATTGGATTGAAAATGTGGTTGTATTTGTGAATTAACCTTCAACGATACCATCCTGGTTTTAGCTTCTCATCATCCTGATGAGGCCCGCTTTTTTTAGTGTAGCATTTTTGAGGGGGGGAGTGTTAGGGAAAAAAACCTATAGGAAAAATATTCCAGTATCTGTCTTACTATCCATAACACTTGAAATTTCAGGGTTTAAATCAGTTCAATATCTGCAAGTAAGGAACCATTTTGCTTTAGGGCCTGGAAAATGGAAATGAGGTCTTCAGGTTTGGTGCCCAGAGCATTTAAAGCCTTAACCAAGTCGTTAATCGTCGTTGATTGCTCCATGAGCTGGACATATTTATTTCCTGAGCCCTCTGATCCTTTAATTTCCAGCATGAGATCGCCGTGACTAATAGCAGATTTTTTTAAAATAATGTCACCTCCGGCAACCAAAGTGCCAGTACGTTCATTGATGACGATTTTTGCCTGAGTGTCTGCAATAACTTTGAAGTTTTCAATATTCGCAATTAATTCAACAACCTTTCTTTCATAATAGGTCGGAATAATGAGGTCAATGGTAGTCGCATCGGTTGCTGTGGCATACTTTCCACCGAGCTCCTGATTGATCACCCTCTCTATCCGGGCAGCGGTTGTAAAATCCGGCTGATTAAGCGCCATTCTTATGGCCCTTTTATCATTAAATGACATATCAATTTCTTTTTCTACAGAACCACCGTTTGGTATTCGCGCAGTCGTCGCAAACTTTTTTCCCTTTTCTAATCCGCCAATGGAAAGGGAGCCACTAGCGACGGCATAGATATGTCCGTCTCCACCCTTTAGGGGAGTCACAAGCAGTGTACCACCTGCTAAAGAAGAGGCGTCTCCAATGGAGGAAACTGTAACGTCAAGGTTCTGCCCTACACGGCTAAAAGGAGCTAGTTTTGCAGTAACAATAACGGCGGCAACATTTTTAGAAGTCACTTCTCTTTGCGGGTTAAGGCCTAGAGTTTGGAACATTTTTTTAAGAGAAGTATTGGTTATTTCTCCGCCGCCATCACCAGTTCCATTTAAACCGATCACAAGACCATAACCAATAAGTTGATTTTCTCTGACACCCTTTATGGTGACTAAATCTTTTAAGCGGCTTGAATTTGCGAAAGCTGAGTTCATGAAGATAAGAAAAACGAATACAACAAACTTATTCATCATTTTGATTCCTTCCTACGACAAAAACCCTTGATTCTAGTAAACGGTCCGAATTCACATAATCATTTTCCATGATGTCTTTTCTTGACACAAGAGCTTGAATTTCGATGAACCTTTTTTCCTTTTTAAAGATAACTTCCTTTTTTCCTTTAAGGAGGATGTAGTCTTTGCTTACCTCTTCCATAACCGTTCCTGAAATCTTGTCATAAACCTTCATATCCATCTCATTATCCTGAGGATTCCCGGGAGTAGGTGAATTTTGAGCCGCTTTTTTCTCAGCATTTTCTCCACCTTCTTTATCCTCTTTGGTGGATTTTTTAGGCTTATCAGGAAAGGTGCGTTTAAGTTCTGATGAAATTTGATTTCTTAAATTTTCCAACACATTAATGATAACCATGTCTCCTCTTCTTTTATCATTTTGGTAGGTGAAGAGTGAGGCACTAGAACCTTGATTAGCCCAAAGAGAGCCGTTGTTATCATTATCTACGAAATCATTTGCCTGAAGTCGCTGTGGTCTATAGTCCCGTTTAACTGGCGGACGAATCTGTCCCGAAGGATCACTGCCGAGTGAGAATGTCATAGGATTGTTTATGGGTCTTTTGTCCCGCTCAGGACGAAAACGATCCTCTTCCCTAGGCCCGAAACGGTTCAGGGTAGATGGTCCTTTGCGCTGTTGTGGCCTTTGTTCATCTCTATCAATCTGACGATGAAGAGAGTTTATGTAATTGGCGCAAGAAGCTAAAAAAAACAAAAGAAAGAGAATAATTGTTTTCATAAATCCACTATGATTTTGTTAATATCAATGACTTTACCTAAATATTTTTTTTTCTTTTGGAGATTAAGAACTTCAATTAAGTCTCCATAGGAGCCGTTGTTTCTTGAAATTCCTGTAGTTTTCAGTTTTAAAAATTTATTTTCAATAATAACTTCCGTATTGTTACCGGCCCTTACGAGATTGATTCCATTTAAATCGGATTTTTTAATAATTGCCCCTGCCTTCAGGGGCTTGTTTGTTTTAAAAAAATGGAGAGTCCCAAGCTCATTCAGGAGATCCGTATGTGGGATGGGGTCAGAAAAATCTTCTCTTAGATCCTCTTTCTTGATTTCTGAAAAAGCTGGGATGAATTTTTTTACATAAAATGCTTTTAGCCTTTTATTAAATTCTCCCTTTACTTTTAGCTTCAATAAACTTCCGTTAAGACTGAGAACATTAACGTACAGGACTTGATTTTTTTCGAACTGACACTCTTCGCAAACGACTTTTATCTGATCATTGTTATTTAAAGAAATAGAGTTTGGTTCATTCATAGGATCAATGGATGTAAGTTGATGATCTAGGGGAACTTGTAGTTGTTCTCTGGTTAAATTTTTGAGTTGATAAACTTCAATGATGTGTGGATGAATAACCACGGGGTGGTTTTTAGAACTAAGAATCTCTTGAACTTGATGACCAGTAATCTTGCCCTCAACAGAATTAAGAATTGTCGCAACTTCATTTAGAGTTTCTTTTGAACATTCATCATACTTATTCAAAATTTCAAGCCGATCCGAGTTCTTTAAGATAAGGATTTTTTCGGGAAGTGTGATCTCACAGGAAAACCCCCGGTTTAAACTTATAATAAAAGTCATCAGAATAATCAGCTTATGAATCATCTGATGTTATTCACTGTTTGTAGCATCTGATCGGCCACACCCATGACCTTTGAGTTCATTTCATAAGCCCTTTGTGCTTTAATCAGATCTGTCATTTCATTCATGACATTAACGTTTGAGGCTTCAATAGCCCCTTGCATGAGGATGCCTGAACCATTTTCACCGGCCACCGTTTGAATCGCCTGACCGGAGGCTCCGGTGGCTGCCAGAAGATTTCCTCCATCAGACCTAAGACCAGTAGGATTCACAAATGTGAAAACCGGTATCTGGCCTAGATTAATGGCCTCTACAGATTCTCTTGTAAATGCTTCCACGTTTCCAGCTTCTGAAATATTAATCCTCATAATATTTGGAGGAACAACTATTCCTGGAAAAACCCTATGCCCTGCTCGTGTCACAAGGTTTCCCTGGGCATCTACGTTGAATGAACCATCACGGGTGTATTTTAATTCTCCATTTGGAGCAACAATCCCCATAAACCCTTCCCCATTGATCATGAGATCATAGGGGTTGTTGGTCATTTGAGGAGATCCCTGAGAGTGAATTTTCCTGGTGGCAGAAACCTTCGCTCCTGATCCGACCTGATGTCCTACGTTGTATTCAGTTGATCCTGAGGATTTGGCACCCGCTTCTTGAATTGTTTCATAGAGGAGGTCATCAAATTCAGTCCGTGCTTTTTTAAATCCTGTCGTATTGACGTTGGCGATATTATTTGAAATCGTGTTTACGTTCGATTCCTGTGCCGCCATGCCGGTTGCTGATGTGTGAAGTGCTCGGATCATTCATTTCTCCTCATTAAAATTTGCCAATTTCATTTGCGGCCTTACCCGAAATTTGGTCGTAGGCATTTATGGCCTTTTGAATAGATTCAAAATGCCGGTGAGCCTTGATGAGTTCTGACATTTCTTCAATGGCATTTACATTGGACCCCTCAAGAAACCCCTGATTTACCGTTGTCTGGATGTTAGTACGATTGATATTTTTTTCATCCGGGCTCAGGAAGATAGAGTTTCCTTCTTTTTTAAGCGCATGCTTATCTTTGAACTCGATGACTGAAATTTTCCCGACAATGCCCTCTTTGGTCAGTATTTCACCGTCACTCGTAAAGGTAAGTTTAGTGTTTCCGGGGACTTTTAGAATTCTCTCTTCAGGTGAGGGGAGGTTTTCGCTGGAGGCAGGTGCTCTTAATAATTCATCTGTGATATTCAAAGCACTGAGAACCTTAAAACCCTGATCTGTGACAAGCTCTCCCTCACGACTAAGAGACAGGTTTCCTTTACGGGTGAATCTAACCCCGTGGGGGGAGAGGACTTCGATAAACCCTTCACCCTTAAGGGCCAGGTCTAGAGGGTTACTTGTGGGGATCATGTTACCTTGTTCAAAGACTGTAAAACTGCCATCAACGGAAACCATGGCATTTTCCGCACCATCGGTGTGATAAAAATCCGCCGGTGAAAACTCTTTCCGCGGAATGTGAATATCCTCTACTCCTGAGGTGAGTGCCGTGAGGTGTTCTTTGAAGACGAGTTGATCTTTTTTAAAACCAACAGTGTTGGCATTTGCGACATTATTGGCAATGGTCTCAACTTTTCTTTGTTGAGCGACCTGGCCTGATAATGGTACCCAAATATTTTTCATGGACCCCTTCATCCTGATGGAGTGTGAAACAGTTTCCCTTAGGCAAGTCTATCAAGTTGAGTCATGGAAAACGAGTATAGGCAATTTCATCCGAGATGAAGATCTTGTCGAATTAATTCTCTCTGTGACATTATGGGTTGAAACGTATAAAGGGCGGAAAAATGGACCAAATGACTGACACTTCTCATTTTGAGAATTCCTTAAAAGAGTTAGAGAAGATTGTCCGAGAACTAGAGTCGGGAGATATAAACTTAGATGAGAGTTTAAAAAAATTTGAGCAAGGGATTCAATTATATAAGAATTGCCGAGTGACCCTTGAGAATGCTGAGAAGAAGATAAAAATTTTAAGTGATCAGCTTAAAGAGGTTGATTACAAGGACTAAACCTTTCAAATTCTTTTTTTTAACTTAAAATAAAGCAGCTGAACTTTTACATAGGACTTGTTCTTGAAACGTTTGATCAAAACCCTAGCCGTACTTTTTTTTCTCCTCTTGTTTGGCCTAACAATGGTGGCAGGGATTTTCCTTTATATTTCCTCAGATCTTCCACAGATTAACTCCCTCAAGGATTATAATCCTCCGATGAATTCTAAAATATTATCAAAGGATGGAGAGGTCCTTCTTGAAATTGGTCAAGAAACCCGAGATGTGGTTCCTTTTAAGAAAATACCGCCAAGAATTGTGGGCGCCTTCCTCGCTGCAGAAGATGATAATTTTTTTAATCATGAGGGAATTGATTACTACGGGATCATGAGGGCCTTTCTCGTTAACATGAAAGAAGGCCGATTGGTACAGGGTGGATCCACCATCACCCAGCAGGTCGCAAAATCATTCTTACTAACGAAAGAAAGAACCTTGTCGAGAAAGATTAAGGACCTCTTACTTGCCCGTAAAATTGAACAAAAGTTTTCAAAAGAAGAAATCCTTTTTCTCTACTTAAACCAGGTTTATCTTGGTGGCGGTTATTATGGGGTAAAAGCTGCTTTCAAGGGTTATTTTGATAAGGAGCTTGAGGAAGCCACTCCCGCCGAAGCGGCTTTGGTTGCTGGATTATTAGTGGCCCCAGGAAGATATTCTCCTTACGTCAATCCAGGTTTTGCCAAGATCAGGCAGAATTATGTTTTAAAGAGAATGTTTGAAACGGGAAAAATTAATCAAAAGGAGTATGACTCCGCTTTAAATGAAAACATTAAAATGCGGATCCGAAAGCCAAACGACATAAAGGGTGGACACTTTACGGACTGGATCCGACAAGAAGTGATGAAGTCCGTGGGAACTGAGGAGTTTCTCACCAATGGTTTTAAAGTGGTGACAACTCTGGATTGGTCCCTTCAGGAAAAAGCTGATAAGGCGGTGAAAGATAGAGTTAAGGAACTTGATAAAAGGCAAGGATTCTCTGGGCCAGTGAAGTTTTTAAAATCTGACGATGAGGTAAAAGATTATATCGTTGAGCAAAGAAAAAAAATTCTTCGTGATCAGTCGACGTTCTTTAATTTTTCTACTGAAGGAAAAAATATTTTTGAGTTCCATGAAGATGATGATGCACTTCAGAACAACCTTTCCTATTATCAAAATGAGCTTCAGAAGGTAAATGAGCGCTTTCAATCCCTCATAGAAATTGGGAATTCGTCTGAAGATCCTTTCCTTAATTTCCTTCAAAAAGGTCAGTCCTATAACGGGGTTGTCTTAAAGGTGGATGATTTAAAAAGAGTTGTTCTTGTTGAAATTGGTGGCACCAGGGCAATTATTCCAGAGAGTGGCTTTGATTGGGCCCATGAGAGGAAGATTACTGAAAATCCCGTTTATTTTAATCCTATTAAAACCCCCTCAAAGATTCTTAAACGGGGTGATGTTGTTTTGGTTCAGATCACAGACAAAGACATGTCATATGATCAGCTCATCCACTCTGATTTTTTCAAAAAATATAAGGAACCAAGTCTCAAAGAATTGCTCTCCAGGCAAAAGTTTTACAAGGCCTCTCTAGATCAGGAGCCTGAAGTCGAAGGAGCATTGATTGCCCTTCATGCTCTCACGGGAGATGTGGTGACGATGGTTGGTGGAGTAGATTTTCAGAAGTCACAATTTAACCGAGCGATTCAGTCACTAAGGCAGCCTGGGTCAGCCTTTAAACCTTTTATATTTGCTGCGGCCTTGGAGCAGGGCTATCACCCCTCAAGCATTCTCATGGATTCACCTCAGGCCCTAGGGGGTGTTGATAACTCATTAAGCTGGAAACCGCGAAATTATGATGGAGAGTTTCAGGGTCCTATGACCCTAAGAAATGCCCTGGAAGTAAGCCGAAACATTCCAACAGTAAGATTAGTGCTAGATTTAGGTGTCAAAAAGATTCAGGAATTCGTTAAGCGCTGGCACATTGATGCAAAAATTCCACAGGACATGTCCCTTTCCCTCGGCTCCTTTGGCATAAGCCTTACTGAACTCACTAAGGGCTATGCTGTGTTCCCCAACGGAGGTAAGGCAGTTCGCTTAAGGCACATAACCTCTATCACCGACCGCAATGGAAAAAAATACCCTCTCCCTTCGGCCGATGAGGACTGGAAAGTTCCTGCCCCTGATTCAGAAACTTCCTCCGAGACAAATCCTTTCAAAGCTAGTTTAAGCTCATCCCAAGTTTATGATCCGAGACTTGCTTTCGTGATGACCAATATTCTTAGGGGAGTCACCCTCTACGGAACTGCCGCGGCAGCAGGAAGACTTTCTCCCAACATTGGTGGCAAAACCGGCACCACCAATAATTATGTGGACGCCCTCTTTGTGGGTTTTTCTTCAAACCTCGTTGTGGGTTCCTGGGTAGGATTTGATGATAACCGGCCCTTGGGTTATGGTGAAACCGGCGGTAAGGCAGCACTTCCCTTGTGGACGGATTACATGGCCTCTGCCATGTCAAAATATGGGGCCTCAGAATTCATTATCCCAGAGGGTGTTAGTTCATTACTCATCAATAAACAAACAGGGGCTCCCGTCCAGCCCGGGTCCGAAGGGTTCCTGGAATATTTTGTAACTGGTATAGATCCACGTAGCGGAAATTCATCCTCATTCGATCAACCCGCACAAGGGGATTCAAAAGCACCAACCCTTGATGATGCAAGTTATTGGGAGAACCAGTAGAGAGAAAGTTTTGAAGTAAATTGCTTTTATACATTTAATCAATGTCTGTGCAACAAATTGGATCTTTGTAGTTAAACACTTATAAAAAACACTTAAACGCTTTAAATCTCAAAAATCTAGTTTGAAAAAAATATCTACTATTAGTTTTTTAATCCCCATTTCGGATAAGAAATATGAAAAAGTAAAGGGGCTAATTGGGTGTTTGACAGAATCACTTAGGAATAACATTTAATTAAGTTCAAAGACTTAAGTGTCGATATTGAAATGAGTTCGTATTTCTTATTAATAATGTTCAAGCTCAGATAATAAGTAATGAGAGAAAATGAAGGATATTATTCTTTTAAAATTTTTATTCAAAAAAGAATTTGAGGCACTTTCGGGTGCAATTGTAGACATTGAAAAATTTGAAAGAGTAGAGGTGGAGGAAGCAATTACTTCAAAAGAAGCGGCAACTATCGTTGCATCTTTTTCAGGTGGTGGACTTATATTTGCTTCTCTCAAGTGCAGAAGTGATTTGATTGAGATAGCTTCTTTTTTAAAAAAAGAATCGAGAGTTTTATCCAACACTAACTTTAAGTTAGTTGTCATTGATTTTGTAAAAAATAAAGAATTTTCAAAATTACTTTCAAAATTACATGTTAGAGAAATAGTAGACTCAGATATTGAAATAAAGACTTTGAAAATTAAATTAGCATTGTGGTTAAGCCCATTTTTAAAGAAAGAGAAAAAAGAGCAGAGCTTTCAAAAACTAACGGAAGAGAACGTCTCAGAAAAAGATAAAAATGAAGTAGATCAGCATATAAAAATAAATTGGTTATCACCGATAGAAACAGACGATGACATTTGGATTATTAAAAATGGGATTGATATAAAACTTATGCTTTCTTGTTGGACCATTCATGTTGTTGGACCTTCTCCAGCTGTGGCAAGATGGAAAAAAGAGAGGGAAGGTAAATGGAAATTTGAATTAAACGGTGAAAAAGATGAGGGGTATTTTAGCCAGGAGGGAAATTGGTTTTACGAAGGAGATCTCGTTCCTGAATTTAGATGGAGTGAGAATAGATGGATATTTAAAGGTGAGAAATGCGATTTATACTTTTCTAATAATTCTTATAGGTTAACCCGTTTCAAATCGATCAATGAAAAGAAGATGGATGTTAGCAAAAATTCAATGTCAGCCCTTAGTAAAGAAAAAATTATCTCCAACAGTTTCAAATCTGAGTTCGTTGTTCAGTCGGAAAGTCAGAACGAACATGACATATCAGAGAAAGTAGAAATTGATTTAAAATTGAATACCTGTCAATCGTTAGAGAAATTCGAAAAAAGACCATGCGAAGAACTCGATATTTATGAGGCTGATCATTCCCCTGTCCCGTCAGAACTGAAGTTTTTGAAAGGGCGAGTTGCAACGTTTAAACTGGATACCAGGATTGAGGCTGAGGGGATTGAAATATCAAGTCAGTTATATGATTTTACAGATGACATATTTGTTTTTCGAATAGATGAGATGAAGATTGAACTGAACAAAAATGTTAGAGTTAAATTCAGTTACGATTTTTATGACACGTCGGAGGCTTTTGTAATTGCTGGCGTAGTAGTTAAGTTTGAGGGTGAGTGTGAAAAAAATAGGTTTGTTATTGTAAAAGTTAATTTAATCAATAACGAGGTACAGAGATTGATCGCAATGATGGAGAATTCCCAGAGGGAAGGCTTGAAAATATTTTTAGATGCAAAAGGTGCCTGATATTTTATGTCGACTGAAATATCCTCACTGATTGAAGCAACTACTGAAGTCCTGATCGCGGATTCATGTGATTTTTCAAGGAAGAAATTGAAAAGTATTTTAGTTGATGTTGGGGCATCGGCGGAGAATATTTACGAAACATCAACAGCATCTCAGGCTGAAATTATTTTAGAGAAAAAGAATGTGCAAATTATTTTTTCAGAGGAACGGCTTGATGATTGTGAAGTGGTAAATTTCTCCAGGTTGGTAAGTCAGTACAGGAAGAGTTGTTTGAAGTTTTTTATATTGACCTCAACTAATTGTAAAAAAGATGATGTTCTGAAATATGCCTTTGAAGAAATAGATATGTATCTTCAAAAGCCAATTAATTTAAAATTAATATCCGATATTCTTTATGAGCTTTTTTCGCAAAAGAAATCCCTCGCTGCCTATTGGGAGCAAGTTGATAGAGGTACGAAATTTCTTGAAGAAAATATTAACAATTGCGCCCGAAATTGTTTTGTAAATGCTCTTTCTTTGAGTCCGGAGCCAATAATGGCGTACTACAATTTAGGTAGGATTGACCTTGCTGAAAACAAACCTTCTGGTGCAGTTTTAAACTTTAAAAAGGCTTTGGAATACAATCCTTATCACTATAATTCACTCAAATCTCTTTATGAAACATACAAAGAATTAAACCTATTTAGTGAGGCTTTTGAAGTTGGAATAACTCTTGCAGGGAGTTTTCCCCTCTCAACGGAGGAGTTCGGAGATGTTATCCGGCTTTGTGTAAGAACAAAAAATTTTAACTATATTTTTTTCTTCTGTAACCTTGTAAAAGATGTACAAAAAAAAGATAGAGAGTTATTGAATTATCTTGGTGCTGGCCTAATAATCGCTGGAGAGTATCGGCTTGATGAGGGTCAAATAGGTGCCGGAGTTGAATGCTTTAAAAAAATTATTGAATTTTGTTCAACATTTCCAAAGTTTATTAAAAAATTTTTTCATATTCTTGCACGCCATAGACTTTTCGCAAATGCTGAAAATCTTTTAATAAAAATTAGAAGGGATGATCCCAATTTTAAAATTTATCACTTTTTAGTCTTGTCTGAAAAAAGTCATGATCCAAATATTGTTATAGATGAAGGGATTAGATTGTTTTTAGAGACTGGCGATGAGTCGCTAAGATTAATCTTGGAGTCTGTATCACAAAAAACCGGAAGGTCTTTAGGTGAGCTTGAGGAGATAAAAAATCTATCAAAGTTAAAGGCGGGTTAAAATTTGAAAAATCAATTTATGTTTAATCTCTAAAAGTTAAATTTAATTTTTCTCAAAATGATTCAAAACCATCAATACATTTCCGTAACTTGTTTTAAATCCTACAGCTTTGGATAGCTTGTTTCCTTTTTTCGCCAACGGTTTTATTCCAACGACCGAAGTGGGAGACGCCATAACTATACTTAATTGTTGTTCACTAAAATCTTTTTTGGCATTCCCAACAATAGTATTTATAATTTCTCGACCAACATCTTTAATTTCTTCACTTAAAATTAATTTGTCGCTTCCCATGAAGGCACTTGCCATTTTTAAATAATCATGGAGTTCCCAAATTAGAGCAAGATTAGCTTTTATTTGGAAAGTTTGATTAGCCTCAGCTTGACAAGTCCCGTCAAGGTCAATCATCGCCTTGTAGTAAGTGCTTGATTCATTAATGTCGAAACTGCTTATAATTTCAATATTTTCTTTTAAAAGAATGGTGTATGTCTTCTTAAGACAATTTATTAATGGTGGTTCCATTTTTTGGAATAAATCTGCGTAAAATTTAAATTTCTTTTCCATAAATAATTTCCAACTTATCCAGTTTAAACAAAATATAAAATTTTTGAGAAAAAATTATGTCTTTCGTATTATCAGCTTGTTTTTAATCTTACCAGACTTATAATTTATATAAAAAAGGAATTTTTGTGTTTGATCTAAATCTTAACGTATTAGTTGTTGATGACATGGCCAGTATAAGAAGGATACTTATCAGGTGTTTGAATAATATTGGTTTTATGAAAATTGTGGAAGCCTCGAATGGTGAGGAGGCTATCAGCCTAATAAAATCCAAAAACCCTGAAATTGGTTTAATTATTTCTGATTGGAATATGCCCATTTGTACTGGGATCGACTTCTTGAGGCGAGTGAAAGCAGACCCAGAAATGAGTCGGATACCTTTTGTTATGGTTACATCAGAAGCCGATAAGTCTCAAGTTCTTGAGGCGATAAAATCTGGTGTAAATGGATATATACTGAAGCCATTTACACCCGAGGATATTTTAAATCGACTTCAAGAAGCTCATAAGAGGATGAAATAATTCTAGTCTTCACTTATAACACCACAAGTAACTAGAAGTTGAGTATTTCCTAAAGATGATTCAAATGTTGTTTCTCTAAGCATAATATAATCAGGAAGCTCAGTTGAGATTTGGTTTCCAATAAATCCATTTGGTATCGCCATTTCTATAAATATTCCTTTAGCCCTCAATTCAGATCTTGAATTACCAACAATGGTGTTTAGAATTTCCATTCCCATATCTTTTATGTCTTCGCAGTATTCTTTATACTCATCTTTAAAGATAGCATTTGAGATTTTTATATAAACATCAAGATTCCATGACAAAACAATATTGCCTCGGATTTTAATCTCGTGTGATGTTTCAGTTATTTTTGTTCCATATAGGCCGATGGTAGTTATATAATTTTTATCATTGGAAGATCTCTTAATCCCTGATAGGGAATGGAATTCAGAACCGGTCATCTTATTTAATACTTTAACAGCTGTACTATTAATTACATTTTCAACCATAGAGAATATTAAATCATCATTTTTCATCAAAATTCCTCATTGTTAAAAAATACCTCATATTATCTTAATACAAATTTTAAGTTTGTGTTGATGAAATTTGAAAATTAAAACACAAAAAGTCAGATTGATTTAATTAACTTTGAAGTCGTGAATTGAGTAAAATAAAAATTCTGTTAAAATTTTATTTTATCTTATGGTGAGGGTTAAGATGCTCGATCAAGAATCCAAAATTTCTGCTGACGCAAGCAAAGAAATTGCAAATCATGTAGCTGATCTCACGAAAAGGATGCTCTTTAATAATGAATACGAATTAGAGAAGCCTCCTTACAGCGAGGCTGACAAAATTATCTTTGGACAAAAAATAGCTAATATTCTTGTGGCAGGTGCGGAAATCAGGATAATAATCAGAATACATTACACGGATGCAATGGGGGATGAGTTTTTAAAAAAATACTCAGCAGCAAAAGAGATATCTTATAAAAAAATAGACGACTACTTTATGGAGTGCTGCAACATGGTGGCAGGAAGACTGAAGCAATCATTTGCTGAAAATGATTTCAATGTTGGAATAAGCATCCCTGTTAGAACAAAAGGTTTTGATGATCTTTTCTTTGCCGTTACTTCAAATGAAGACGTAACTTTTGAGTGGCACTGGGATCTTTTTTCATCTGTAGGTACCTCAATTCATTTTTCAATTTTCATTGAGTTATTGACGGATGAGAATGTGAAGAAGATGGTATTTAAAAATGATTCAAATGATGAAGTGGAGTTTTTCTGAAAAATTTAAATTCTGACATACAGGCGAGCTCAAGGATAATATCAATCATAAACAGAAGTAAGGAGCAATACGAAAACATTATTAATGATCTTGAAAATGCCTATGTTGTTGTGAATGAAAAATTGGAAATAATTGATGCAAATAAAAGATTTTCAAAAATAAAAGATGCTTATTTTTTTCGTCAAAATTTGCTAGAGTATTTTCATCAGGATTTTATTGAGATTTTAAAAGGAGCTATATTCGAAACACTTTCGGATCATAACTCTAGTACGATCGAGTTAAAAACAATAGATGGAAGACTTTTCCTTTTCAATTTATCCCTGGTTCTTGTTGGTAGACCCCAAGAGGGAAGAGTGATTAAGCTTCTCGGTACTGATATTACAGATTTAAGAGAAAGAGAGGGTATTATTTCCGACGTTTTTAGGAGCGTCTCACTAGGTTTGTTATTTATCAATCATCAGTCTAAGATTTTACCAGGTTATTCTGCGTTCACTAGTATGATTTTAGAAAACTTTGAATTGGATCATGCAGATATTTATGATGTCCTTTTTTATAAAAATCAAAAAAAATTAAATCCTGATGAAGCACAAGCATTTGAGGACTTAAGGTCAATCTTCGGGAAAGATAAGAATGAGTTCTCAACCATAACCTTTCTTGCTCCCAAAATATTGGAAATTCCGTCAAAGATGAAACCAGGAGGCAAGAAAGTTATTCAAATTACACTTGAGCCTATTGTTGAAGATAGTCTTGTTAAAAGATATATGATGATCTTGCAAGATATGACTGATGTTTTAAATCTCAATCCTCCAAAACTTAATGACGATATCTCAAAGATGATGAAGCTAATCGTGGATGATATTGAAACGCTTCAGGGAACATTTAATGATATTCAAAGTCTTATAATTCGTGTCCCAGCAAATATTTTAGGAAAATTAAATGAAGAGTATAAAGGAATTTTTCATACTGTGAAAGGCATGCTTCGACTTATGGGATTAAGCTACCTTGGTGGTCTGGTTCATGAAATGGAAAGTGTTATAAAAGATAGTCAAGTGGATGAATCTATTAACTATCAAGGAATATGGGATCAGTTTTTAATTGATTGGACTAAAATTAAAAAAATTTTTGATGTTTATCTTGAGGATCATTCAGGCCTAAGAACTTCTTCCCCAAATGAATATGTTGCTACTGTTTTATCAAAAATCAGGAATCTTCCTCTTGAAACTTCGAGAGAGTTATTCCTCTCTCCGACAATAGCCTTAACATCAGTCGAATTTTCTAATTTTGACGATATTAACAGGTCTCTTGAGGGACTTTTGATAAAAAATATTGATAAAACATCTCTCGATGTAGATCTTGATGCAGAGTATGTTGCTGTACGCTCTACTTCCTCATCAATGCAAGCTCTTAAATCTTCCCTGATTCATCTTTTAAACAACTCTTTTGCACATGGCTTTCCAGATGTTGATAGAGCATGCCAGATTAAGATCAGGACTAAGTTACTAGACTCATTTTTAGTACTTGATTATCAAGATAACGGGACGGGTGTTCGTATCGATAAAGTAAGGGCTAAGTTAAAAAAAGAAAATCCTGATCAGGTTGATATAATTGATCAATTTTCAGATATTGAAGTGGCTCAGTATATATTTAAATCAGGACTATCTACCAAGGAAGTTGCCGATGAAATGGCCGGCCGGGGCGAAGGTCTAAGTAGTGCTGTCTTAGAAATAGAAAGACTTGGTGGGTCCTTAGTATTACAGAAGTTTAATGATGGTTGCCACTTTCAGATTAAAGTACCAATTGTTGATAAAACTCTTCATACACCGGTAGTGGTGACTTCAAAGATCATAAATGAAGCATTTAGTATTTATTTTGATAATCTTTCGATTGCTAGTCTAGAGCCAGATGGACCATTTGTTATTCATTACCCTCATCTTTTTTATGAGGCGATGAGGATTCTGTGTAGAAAAGTTACAACTCAATCTAGCATTGAATTAAGGTATTCCTCGGATCTATCAGTGACCAGGGATGATTTGCTAGATGTTAATGAATACCTGTCTTACAATAACATGAGGCTTTTGATCACAGATTCTACCGGGGGTTATGTCATTTTAATTCGTGAAAAAATGAACTCAAATCAAATTGAGATATTTGAAAGATTAAAAAAACTTCAGCAAAATTTTTCACACCATTTAGAGTTAAAATAGTTTTTTATAGTTTTTCATGGAGGTAATACTTGAAAAAAATATTGATCATTGACGACAGCGATACAGTAAGAGATCAGTTGAAAAATGTTTTTAGCTCGAAAGCAGATATCCAGGTTGTTGAAGCAGAAAATGGTCTCGTTGGATTGAATCAACTTCAAACTCATCCCGATATTGCTCTCATTATCTCTGATGTCAACATGCCGGAAATGGATGGAATTACGATGATTAAAAAAATCACCGCTTCAGGTAATCATAGTGGCGTACCTATCATCATGCTAACAACGGAGCTAAGTAAGGAACTCAAGGATGAGGCGAAAGCAAATGGGGTCAGGGCATGGATCATAAAACCCTTTACGCCGGAAAAGCTCATAATGGTAACTGATCAGTTGTTAAAATGAAAATAATCATTGCCGGATTCATATTTTTCTCTGTTTTTTTTACTGATGCTAGTTATGTCCGGGGGGCTGGTTTTGATCATGATCATATTGATTTTACCAAATTGTTAAAGGAATCTACCATTAAAAAATATGGTCAAACATGGGTACAGTATTCTTTGATAAAGAAAGATTACTATCCGAAACTCAGGCGATATCTTGAAGGGTTGTCCAAAGTTTCAGAAAGTGATTATAGGTCTTTTAGTTCAAATCAAAAACTTGCTTATTTAATTAATGCCTATAATGCTTTCACAATAGAGTGGATCTTAAGGCATTTTCCGGTAAAGAGTATAAAAGATACGACTCATTTTTTAACCACACCATGGAAAAAAGAAATCACGGGTTTTAAATTGTTTGGTAAGCCCTTCACCTTGGATTGGATTGAACACGAAAAAATAAGAAAAGAATTTTTAGAACCAAGAATTCATTTTGCGGTTAACTGTGCTTCAATCGGATGCCCATCACTACGTCAGAGTGCTTACACGGCAAAGAAACTTGATACCGAGCTTGCAGAGGCAGAGCGAGATTTTTTTATGAATCCCAGTAAATTTAAAGTTGTGGGTAAAAAGGTTTTTATCAATTCAATTTTTGATTGGTATGGTGAAGATTTTATAAAAAAATTTGGGAGCCTTAGTAAGTATATTTCAGTCCGAGCAAAAATTTATGGTATTTCTAAGCAAATTTCACCAGAAAATTTATCCTTAGAATTCATCGATTATGATTGGTCCTTAAATGGAAACTAGTACATGAAAAAAATGATTCTGGGATTTTTTCTTGCCTTCGTTATTTTTTTCCTGATGAAAAGTGGATATCTGGATCTCTTAACATTTGCTGAACTTAAGCAGAGGCAACATCAACTCCTTAGTTTTAATCATAGTTATCCTTTTTTCATGTTTCTCATTTACTTTTGTATCTACATTCTTGTTACAGCATTTTCCCTTCCGGGGGCAACGATCCTGACTTTGGGAGCTGGTGCCATTTTTGGTTTTTTTAAAGGTGTACTCTTAGTTTCTTTTGCCAGCAGCATTGGTGCAACCTCTGCTTTTTTACTAACACGCTACTTTTTCAGAGCAACAGTTGAGAGTAAATTTTCAAATCAGTTGAAGGCGCTAAACAGTGGTATTGAAAAAGAGGGAGCATTTTACTTATTTAGTTTAAGATTAGTTCCACTTTTCCCATTTTTCCTGATTAATATGCTGATGGGTCTAACAAATATGCCTTTGCTAACCTTTTATGTCGTTAGCCAACTTGGCATGCTAGTTGGAACTACTCTTTATGTGAACGCAGGTACTCAGCTTGCTTCTCTTGAAACGATAAAAGGGATAATTTCACTTCCACTCTTAAGTAGTTTAATCCTTTTAGGGGTAACTCCTTTATTGGCCAAGAAAATGATTGAGTTTTTTAAAATAAGAAAAATATATAGAAAATTCACTAAACCAGAATCGTTTGATTATAATGTCCTGGTTATTGGAGCTGGTGCCGCTGGTCTTGTCACTTCATATATCGCAGCTGCTTTAAGATCTAAAGTAGCATTAATTGAGAAAGATAAAATGGGAGGAGAATGCCTAAATACTGGCTGTGTGCCAAGTAAGGCACTTATTAAAGTGTCGAAAGTCATGAAGACTGTTCAAACTGTATCGAAATTTGGAATCTCGGATACATTTCCTCAATTGAAATACTCTGATATTAGGGAGAGAGTTCAGAGAGTTATTAAAGACATCTCTCCTCATGATTCTGTAGAGAGGTATACCAGCTTGGGAGTTGATTGCCATGTCGGGGAGGCAGAAATCCTCAGTCCCTGGCAGATAAAAGTTAACGATAAAATATTAAGCACAAAAAATATTGTGATAGCTTCGGGTTCAAAGCCTATCATACCATTAATTCCCGGATTGGATAAGATTCACTACATAACTTCTGAAACTATCTGGAATCTTCAAGAGCTTCCTGAGCGGCTTTTAATTCTTGGAGGGGGCCCTGTTGGATGTGAGCTTGGACAAGCATTGAGAAGGATTGGAGCGGATGTTACAATAGTCTCCTTACAAAAAGCACTACTTCCCAAAGAAGATGATGAAATTTCTTTGGAGTTAAAAAGAAAATTTAAATCAGAAGGTGTGAAGATTCTCCTTGATTCAGAGGTGCTTGAAGTAGGAGTAAGAGATGGAAATAAATGGATGTCATTGAAACATAATGGGGAAATTAAAGAAATTGAGTTTGATGATCTTTTGATTGCTCAGGGAAGAAGAGCGAACACTGACATTCCAGGTATTGAAAAACTGGAACTTGAAATAGGTGACCATGGAACCTTCTCTCATGATCAATATCTTCGAACCAAATTTCCAAATGTCTATGTATGTGGTGATTGTGCTGGCCCCTATCAGTTTTCCCATATGGCGGCCCATCAGGCATGGTACGCTTCGGTCAACTCTTTATTTTCACCATTTAAGTTATTTAAAGTTGATTACTCAATTGTTCCATCTGTCACCTTCACAGATCCTGAAGTCGCACGTGTAGGACTATCTGAGAGAGAGGCATTGGAAAAAAATATCAATTATGAGGTAATAAAATACTCCTTAGATGATCTGGATCGCGCGATTGCAGATGGAGAAAATGAAGGCTTTATCAAAGTCATCACTCAAAAAGGAAGTGATAAGATTCTTGGGGTGGCCATAGTAAGTTCCCGTGCAGGAGACCTGTTGGGGGAATTTATACTTGCCATGAAGTGGGGAATTGGTATGAATAAAATCCTGTCTACTATACACCCTTATCCTACATTCTCTGAAGCAATTAAATATACTGCCGGAACTTGGAAGAGAAATCATAAGCCTGAACGTCTCCTTCAGTGGGTGGAAAGATTTCACCATTGGCGCAGAAACTAAAGTTTTTCAAGAAAATCTTTTAATTTATCCCACGCCACTCCCTGAGATCCGAATTGATTCATTTCTCTGATGACATGTTCAATGTCGTCATAAGTATCTAAGTCACTCAGTTCAGAAAAATAGACTGTATCAGAGGGAGTATATTTTTTAAGATCGTTAAGAGTAGAATTTGTACTGTATTGAATTGATTCCCATGATAGTGGAGGCAGCTTTTGGTTAGAAGCATAAAGGATAAATCCTCCATCTTTTGCTGGAATAATGACTGTAGAACAAGTTTCTAAAAGTCTGGCTGAGCTCCTGAAATGATCTGCAGTCAGTGAGGGAGAATCTGTACCCCAGAAAAAAATTTTCTGATAAAGGTTGGAAAAGTACTCCTCCGCATGTGAAAGTTTAATACCTAATTCTCCTTTGGCCTGAAGAAAGGTAGGGAAATTTTTCCAAATTAAATTTTTTAAGCCTTCTTCTTCATTGACGGCAACAAGAGGAGAAAAATCTATGAGTTGCCCCATTAGTTCAAGACATCTTAAAATCAAGAGATAATAAAGCTCTTCAGTGAGGCGAGTTCCAATCTCTTTCGAAAGTCTGGTTTTTGCCGGTGTAAGCCCAGGAGTTTTAGCAAAACATAAGGTAACTTTATCCATAATAAAGGTTAACATGAAATTTGTATCAACCGCCACGATTCTTTCAGTGATTATTCCATTTAAAAATGAGTTTCATCAATTGGAGAATTCAATAGATAACTTTCATATATTTCAGAAAGAAAACATTGAATTAATTTTTGTTGATGATGGATCAACAGATCAGAGTGCAGTCTTGGTTGAAAATAAGTATCCTGGCACAACAATGATTAAGCTTGATGGTGTTGGAACGGGAAAAGCTTTTTCAAAAGGAATGGAGGTCGCGAAAGGAGATTTTTCTTTTTTACTACCAGTAGATTGTTTAATTCTAGAGAATTCGCTTCAAAAAGTGCTAGAGAAATTGCATGGGGAGAGTGCTGATGTTTATGTTTTCCCAAAGCAGTATGGTCAAAAGAATGGAATGAGGATCTATGCATTATTACAAAATATATTTTTACTTAAGTTCTTTCATCTTGCCGCTTGGACAAATGGATTCATTCTAAAAAAAGAATTTTATGAATTATTGGAAAGATCTAGTCATGAAGTATTTTTGGTGGATTTAATACTCTCTAGGTCACTTCGATTTAAAAAGTGGAAAGTATTTGAAGAGAAAATGATTGTCTCTCCAAGGAGGTATCAAAAAGATGGTATGATTAAAAGAATCACTATTAATGGTATAATAGTTTTTCTATGGCTTATTAGAGTTGGGAATCCGAAGCGACTCCATAAGTTTTACCGCAGAGGAAAATAGATGAAGCATCTAAAAAAATTAATCCTTGCTGGGTGTGGCCATGCGAATTTGCAGGTCCTTCATTCACTTGGTCCTCTGAGGGAGAGGCTTGGAATCAATCTGGTAGTTTTAAACAATACATCTTTTGTAGTCTACTCTGGCATGCTTCCTGGTCTGATAGGGGGAATGTATAAAGAGGAGGAAATGAGATTTGATTTAAGGAAAATGTGTAAGAGGTGGGGAATCCCTCTTCATGAATCCGAAATTATAAAATTTGATTTTGAAAAAAAGATAGTATCAACAAAAGATTCAAATGATTTTCAATATGACTATCTTTCTATTAATTTGGGAAGCTCATCTGTTAGATTTTTAACAAAAGGGAGCTGTGACAACTTCCTTCCTATCAGGCCTTTGGGAAAATTTTTATTAAAGCTTCAAGAGTTTAAAGAGAAAGAAAATTCTAATCCCGATATTGTTATAATCGGTGGGGGGGCTGGAGGTATTGAAATGGCTATTTCAATGTCACTTGCCTTTAGCTCATCAATAAAACTTGTTACAGGTACAAGAGGTATCCTCCCTGATTATCCCGAAAGGACTAAATACCTTGCGCAAAATGCTTTAAGAGAAAGAGGAGTTCATTGTATTCAAGATGACCTTGTAGAGGTGTTCGATCAATGGATTTTTTTAAAGAGTGGTGAAAGAATTATCTATGACCTTGCGGTCTCTACAGTTTCTGGCACACCACCTGAATGTCTGCCGGATGGTGCTTTGGCCGTTAACGACTATCTACAAGTGGAAGGATATCCAGAAGTTTTTGCTGCAGGAGATTGTACAATGTTTCAAAAAACAAAACTTCCAAAGTCAGGAGTTTTCGCTGTAAAGCAGGGAGCCATTTTAGTTAAGAATCTTCAATGCCTAATAGATGGAAAAATCCTCGTGAAATATAGGCCACAATCCAAGTACCTTTCTCTTATTTTGAGTGGAAAGAAAGACGTTATTTTTTCACGAGGAAATGTGTCCCTAAGATCGAGATTTTTTTGGTATCTAAAAAATTACATTGATAAAAAATTTATGTCTACATTTAGCTAGATCGATAAACTTTAAAAAAACACAAAATATACCAAATATGCTGAAGGTTTAATGTACTTATAAAGAATTTTTCATGAAGTCCATCCGTTAAAAAATTGCAGTAATAGAGGGGAGCGAAAAGAAAAAAATACCTAGACCATTCGCCAGACTTTCCTTCTAGCAAGACAGCGGAAGGTAGCATCCATAAAAAGTACCATGGGTTACACACTGGAGCCAAAAGTATCAGCGAGGAAAGAGCGAGGAATAGTTTCTTTTCAATTGAAAATTGTTCTCTCTTGGAATGAATTAAAAAAAGAATCAAGAGGTACGAAATACCGGAAATCAAAGTAGCAAATTTGACCGTGAAAGACTCATGATTGGAATAGAATGAACCAACCCATCTGAAAAATCTAAAGATACCAGAGTTCATCTCCCACTCTGCTGCAAAAAAGGAGAGATTTTTTAGCATGACCGTGAGGTTAAAATCTCCAAAGAATAAGGGTAAAAGAGAGATGATAATCCCTATTTTAAAGTAAAAAATTTTAGATTTTATTTTTATTAAGATATCTTTCAAATGAAGAAAAATCGGAAAGATTGTAATAAAGGTGTATTTAATACTGACTGCCAGTGGAAAAAACAAGATCATAAATTGTGGAGAAACCAGCATCAAAGCAGAAATTCCTGCAAGTATCAAATCAAAGTGTGCATTTGTTATACCCTCAACTAAGATAAGTGGATGAGTCGTGATGAGGATTAACTTCCTGAATTCTAACTTTCTTTTACTTGTCAGAAAAAACATCAAAAAGTAAAAAATGATGTAATACGAAATTCTTGAAAGTAAGAGAAAAACCGTAGCATTCTCTCCAGAAAATCTGACAAGAAATGAAAAAATAGAAATAGCTAGTGGGGGGTAAATGGTAGGTACTTCAGGAAATCCGACTTTATCTATCAGACTCGGATAGTTTTCTTTTAGAGGGGATTCAATTGGGCTTGGGAAATAGGGTTCAATACCTGAAAGTAAGTGAAGCCCATCGAGCATGTAACGATAAAAATCATTTTCCCAAACGGGTTGAGTAAAAAAAATAAAAAGAATTACAATGATAATCAGGGAGGATACTTGACCCATATTCAGAGTTGTGTTCTGATATTTGTACACACGCGTCCAAGATAGATGAGAACAAAATAGTGCAAAAATAAATAGGACTAAGCCACTGTTTGTACTGCTAAATCCACTGGATATAATGGTTGCAATTAATGCGATCAGGTGAAAAACAAAAATTTTTGGCATACTTCAAGTTACCCAAGGAGGAAAAAGTGATCAAGGAATTAAGAATCGTATCCGTATTTTGTGTCCTGGCGTTAGTTTCAGGAGTTGTCATGGCAAGTGGAAGAACATTCCGACTTCCGGTTGATATCTGTAAAGCCAAGCCTGAACTTGAAAAGTGTAAGAAAAAATAATCCTTTTTAATTCTTATCAGTAAGCAGATTTTTAATTAGAGACAAATGGTAACTTTAGAAGTAACCGGGAGCCTCTAGAATCGGACTTATTTTCAATTTTCACTGATCCACCAAGATCAATGACAAATCTTCTTATAGCAGAGAGGCCAACACCTCTTCCACTAGTATCGGTGGTTACCTCCGCAGTTGAAAATCCATCCTCGAAAACAAGATTCATAACATCTTCATCAACCATCCCATCTGTTTGAATTCCTCTTTCCTCGGCTTTTTTCTTAATCTGTTGAATATTTAAACCCCCACCACTGTCTTCGATACATATAATGAGATTTTTCTGACTTTCTTTTCTTGCTACTACTTTTATTTCAACTTTCTCGGCGTCTTCGCCACGTTTCATAGGAAGCAGATAACCATGATCAATAGAGTTGCTTAAAGCGTGAATAAATATGCCTGATAGTTTTTGGGCGATTTCTTCAGGCCAATTTATGACTGCATCTTCAAATCCAATTAAGTTAAAATTTAATGAATTATCTTCAGCACGTTTGCGAATTCCATCCATTTGTTGAGAAAGAAGAGTTAAAAATGATAGCTTTTCTTCAACTTGATTTTCACCGCCATATATTTTTTTAAAGGTTTTATAGAAACGATTGAAATCATTTTGAAGTATTTTGAATTTTTGTTTAATTGTATCTTTTAGTTCCACGCTCGAGGGTGTTGATCGAAGTTTTTGTACTGGTTCCTCAGCTTCATGGGTTGAGTTTGTTAGAGAGTTGAGACTTAGAACTCTCGCCGCACCCTTGATTGTATGAAGATCAATAAAGAGCTGATTTAGGTTCATTTCATGATTTATGTTTTTTTCAACTGCGCTTAATCTTTTTTCTGCATCTGTTACAAAATTTACAATTTTTTGTTTTGGATGCCTCATCATCTCGATGATGCCCTCAACCATTTTTTGTCCTTCTCTTTTTTCGATTTCAAGTTGTAGTTCAAGAGCACGCTGTTGAGTAAGGTCTTTTATAACAACCATCAATCTTTCTATTATTCCCTCAGGATTCAACATAGGGGTCCAATCAATACCAATAATTTTTTCGGAGCCCTCTACCTCAATGACAAGTTCATGGGGAAGATGGTCATTATTGAGACTCCAAGCTAGCTCGTCTTCGCCCATGATCGCTTTTAATGACTCCACCATGAGGTTGGAGTCATTAGAAGAGATTTTTGCCTTGGGAAATAAGAAATCAAAATAGGGCTGACCAGTGACTTTTTCTTTGGGGGTATTATAGAACCTGGAAACAAAAGCTGAAAATTCATCATCCAGTTTAAAATTATCACTAAATGTTACGACACCCTGTTCAATATTATCTAAAATATTCTGAATCTTTTTCTTACTAGCGACCACTTCTGCCGTTCTTTGTTTTACTTTTTCCTCTAGATTTTTTGCATAATCCTCTAGTTGTTCACGACTTGTCTTAAGTTCAGAAGTCATGGAGTTAAAGATCCGAGACAAGCTTCCAATTTCGTCCAAAGTAGTGATATCAACCTTAACATTCAGGTCTCCACTTGCAACTTTTGTGGCGGCATCTGATAGGAAGATGACTGGTCTTGCCAGTGACTTACCGAGGTAAATTCCTAGTGCAACTGAACAAATAAATGCAATAATGGCTGGGCCACCAATAGCAAGAAGTACTTCTTTTTTGGCACTTGAAACCTCTGCTTCAGCTTTGTAATCAACCTCCATCACAGCAATAACCTTCCCATCTTTGTTTTTGATTGGAGCCATTGCCGATACCCAGAGACCCTCTTCATCTTCGTATAGATCCGTGTGTTGAGGCTGACCCGTTTTTATAACCTTTTCAACAGTCTTGTTAAGTGGCATTGAATTTCCTGTGAAGTTTTTATCACCACTCATGGCAATAAAAATCATGTTTCCTTCTGCCCACTCCGGACCAATAACTGTATAGACCTCGACGCCTAGACCGTTGATCTTTTTTATGTGATCAAGTTTATCTTTAACTCTTTTGAACTCAGCTTTTTCTGGTATTTTTTCTTCCTGCTCTAGAAATGCATTTTCTATTGCCTCGTGGTCATTTGGATCAACGAGTAGTGTACCGGTCCTGACCATGTGTTCAAGTCTCTCACCCAACATCACCTCTACCTTCTTGGCAATTGATAAATAACTATAGGTCCCAACTGCAAAAAGAGAGAGTGTAACCACACTACAAATAGCAAATACGAGTCTTAGCGCGATGCTTTTAAACTGCAATACTTTTAATTTCATAAAAATATTATCGGAAGATTTGAAATAGTTTTAATACATTTGAGATATCATATGATGGTTAAGAAATGCCTAGTAGTACCCTAATTTCTTACTTAGGTGATTTAAGATGAGAACCTGGATTTTTTCTATTTATAATGAGAAGAACTCAACTTATTTTTGGTTGAATCTTAAATTTTTGATTTCAAAATCAGAAAAGATCATAATCGTTGATGGTGGAAGTCAGGATGGAACTCTTGAAAAGCTAGATAATCTTGATCTACCATTTAGGAGCTATCCAAATAGTAACAGGGGCCAAAGATATAATGAAGCCTTAAGGTATGCTGATAGTGAAATTATAATTTTCGTACATCCCCGTACATTGATACCCTCAGAGGCGCTGGAGCAGATAGATAGACTTTTACCTTGTCAAGTGTGGGGTGCCTTCACACACAGTTTTGATATCGCTCATCCAATTCTTCAATTTACCTCATGGTGGTCTAATGTTATTAGGGGGGATTTAAAGCATATCTATTATTTGGATCATATCTTATGGGCAAGAAAACGGTTCGTAGAGATTGCAGGCGGTTTTCCTGAGGAGTCCATTTTTGAAGATACCATGTTTTGTCGGAGGCTTCTTGCCTTTGGTTTTCCTTCTCGTCTTCCAGCTATAGCAATGACCTCAGCATTGAGATTTGAAAAAAACGGTATATGGAGGCAAATTTACCTCAATCAACTTTGTAAAATTAAATTTTACTTAGGTCTTAGTCTAGACGACATAGAAAAAACTTATGAGATGAACTTAGACCTAAACCGCTCTCATAGAAAAGATCATAAGAGTTAGAAGGTCTATCTCCTTCCAAGTATTAAAATATGAGTTGTCCTAGTCAACGACTCCTTTCGAT
>CANHIY010000012.1 GCA_947461175.1 Bacteriovoracaceae bacterium | reverse complement strand
GGATCATGTTCAAGGAGCCCTCGAGGATGAAAAATTTCGCATTTTTGATTGTTCTCTTGTTTAGTTTTCCCTCTTTGGGTCAGTATTTATTCAAATCATCTCCAGATAAGTCGAGGTTACAAAATCTAGCTGATACAAAACATAATCATCTTTTAATTTTATCGATGTATAAAGACCAAATAGACAGTGAAGTCAGACGTGTTGCTGAAGGTATTGAGTTTGAAAATTCAAATAAAAACTTAGAACGAGTTATAAAGCTCAATGAATACTTCTTAAGTCTTCTTTTAAAGCGTATGTTCATTTCAGAAATTGAGAATCAACTTAAACAAGCAGACTTAGATCAGGCCCTTATCAAAAAAGATACGATCTTAAATACAGAAGCCATGAAAATTGATTTGGTAAAGGAAATTGGGCATCATCTGGATTCTTCACTTAAACCTCAGCATTTTCCACAACATGTTATAGAAACATTCAAGAGTAGTTTGATTGAAGAAGCTTTGAAAGCATTTGGGAAAAAAATATATAAAAATTTGGGCAAGGGTCTTTTAAAAAAGATACTCATATCTGGCATTTCTAATTCAATGCTCAAAACAGTAGTCATGGGTATTGCTTCTGAAGCTTATTTAGAAGCTGGTATTGGAACTGTTGCCCACATACTCACCATACCTCTTCATGGGTATAAATCTACACCAGAACAATCCTGGCTTGATGTGATAAAAGAACATCCCGAAATGATTGTGAACCCTGAATGGATGAAATATGCCGGAATAGACGAAAGCCCCTGGTATGTGCATGGGTATGCCCTGTTAAGACACTCTGATCAAATGGAAAAGTATTTCTATACTTTCCTTCAAAATGAAGAAAAAGAATTTAAGGAAACCATCAGAATAATCTACCATCCGCTCACATCTGAAATTGAAAAATTAGTCGCAGCGGAACCGAAAGTAGATAATACAAGGGTCTATGTGGAACGATTAATCGATCAAGACCTTCCCTTTTGGGCAATACAAAAAATTAAGTAACCTATACCTTACATTTTGCTGTACCAATTTTGTCAGTTTAAGTGACACTTAGAAGCCTCCTATGTTAGTCTAGCCTCATATATTCATCACCCCAAGAGGACATATGCAGGCCCAAGAAATTAGGAATACGTTTTCAAATTACTTCATTAGAAATGGTCATCAAAAACACAAATCATCTAGTCTTGTCCCTCATAATGACCCCACATTACTTTTTGCAAATGCGGGGATGAATCAATTCAAGGATTTCTTTACTGGGAAGGCGAATCCAACCAACCGCCGGGCAGTGACCATTCAAAAATGTGTCCGGGCAGGGGGAAAACACAATGACCTTGAGAATGTGGGGTTCACAGCAAGACATCATACATTTTTTGAAATGCTCGGAAATTTCTCCTTTGGAGATTATTTTAAAAGAGACGCCATCCGTTTCGCCTGGGAGCTTTTGACTATTGAACTTAAAATTCCAAAAGAAAAACTTTTTATTACAGTTCATGACTCTGACGATGAAGCCCTAGAAATTTGGAACAAAGAAATAGGAGTTCCTAGAGAAAAAATCTTTAAGCTTGGTGATAAATCAAACTTTTGGGAAATGGGAGATGTGGGTCCCTGTGGTCCATGCTCTGAGATCTTCTATGATCATGGACCTGAAAAATCAACCGGTGTTCCCGAGGGACATCAGGAAATTGATGATGAAGGAAGATATGTTGAAATTTGGAATCTTGTTTTCATGCAATATGAAAATTTTAAAGATGGGGATGAGATCAAGCGTAAACCACTTCCGAAACCTTCTGTAGATACGGGAGCGGGTCTAGAACGGGTCACTGCTGTGATTCAAGGAAAGTATTATAACTACGATACAGATATTTTTGAACCTATCATGAAGGCCATTGGAAAACTCTGTCAGAAAGATTATTACCTAACTTCTTCGGAAGAAGTTAAATCATCATTCCGCGTTGTTGCCGATCACATCCGTTCATGCACGATGCTCATCACAGATGGAGTTATTCCTTCGAACGATGGACGGGGATATGTTTTAAGACGAATCATCAGAAGAGCAGTACGTCACCTTTCTCTTCTTGGATTAAAAGAGGTGAGCTTTTACAAACTCATTCCAGCTGTTTTTGAATCCCTTGGAGAAGAGTATCCAGACAACTCTCATAATGCTCCCCTGGCCGAAAAACTCCTTAAACTAGAGGAAGAAAAATTTAGAAAAACACTTGATACGGGACTCAGTTTAATCAATGAAGAGCTACTCCATATGAAAAAAGGGGGGAAACTCCTCGGTGAAGTTGCGTTTAAACTTTATGATACGTTTGGATTTCCCATTGACCTGACAGAGGTCATTTTGCGAGAAAAAAACTTGGAACTAGATCTAAAGGGTTTTGAAGAATGCATGGCAAAGCAGAAAGAACTTTCAAAAAAGGGATCTAAATTTAAAGTTCAAGAAGATAACTTGAAATTATTTTACAGTCTAAAGGAAAAGTTTGGAGATACGAATTTCACTGGATACGAAAAATACTCTGAAGAAGCAAAACTCCTTTCAAAGGAAGAAATAGACGGTCAGTTTTATCTGGTCTTCGACAAAACTCCTTTTTATGGTGAAGGAGGAGGACAAGCAGGAGATCAAGGTGAAATATATTCTTCTGAGGGAAAGCTTGCCACCATTAAGGATACTCAAAAGCCTGTTGATGGACTTCACGTGCATATATCTCCAGATGCAGACGCGCTCGTGCCTGGAGAGGTTTACCAATTGAAAATCAATCATGAAGAGCGTGAACTCACAAAAAGAAATCACTCTGCCACACATCTTCTTCAATCGGCCCTTATTAAAGTTTTGGGCCCTCACATAAAACAAGCTGGTTCATCTGTGGGTAAGGATCGTTTACGATTTGATTTCACCCATTCAGAGGCCCTAAAGCCTGAGGAAATTGAGAAGGTGGAAGAGTTTGTCAATGAAGCCATCACTAAAAACTTAACTGTTAATGCTAGTCACATGAATAAAGAAGACGCCACAAAAAAAGGGGCCATGGCCCTTTTTGGTGAGAAATATGGCGACCGAGTCCGAGTGCTCACGATGGGAGATGTTTCCTGCGAATTATGTGGAGGAACTCATGTTTCTCAAACGGGAGAAATTGGATTTTTTAAAATTATCGTTGAAACATCTCTCGCCTCTGGCGTTAGAAGAATTGAGGCGATTACCTCAAATACAGCTCTGGACTATCTCCTTCACCGTTCAAAAATACTCTCCGAAGTTGAAAAATCTTTCTCCGTTAAAGAAGAAAGGGTCCTGGAAAAAATTTCAATGCTTCAAAGTGACATAAAAGACAAGGCTAAAGAAATTGATGCTCTTAATGACAAACTCCAAAACTTTGAATCCCAAAACCTTTTCAACAATAAGATACAAATTAAAAATAGTTTAACTCTTACCATAGCAAAAAGTGCGTCCTTGGATCAGGGTAATATGAGAAAATTAAGTGACATCTTTGTTGATAAATATCCTGAGGGGGTCCTTTTTCTTTACGCTGTTGATGGTGAAAAACTCTCCTTTCTCTTAAAAACCCACAAACAAAATAAATCCATTGATTGTTCAGCCATTCTTAAGGAAGTCATGCCCACAGTGAATGGGCGAGGTGGAGGAAGATCAGATAATGCACAGGGCTCCGGAGATTCATCGAAAATTACTAATTTATTAAAACTTATTGAAGAAAAGCTTAAATGAACTTTGTTCTCGTTTTATTAATCTTTTTTTCGGCCTGTACCAAAAATTTAAACCATGAAAAGGGTCTTTCTCTTTCATTACCTGCTGACATATCTACCTTAGATACGGCCAACTGTTTTGATACTGTTTGCTATCCTCCGCTGATGCTGGTTTATGAGACTCTGTTTGAAATTGAGTATCTAAAACGCCCATATACATTAAGGCCCCTTTTAGCAGAAAACTTTCCTATAATTTCAGAAGATCGATTAACCTACACTTTTCACTTAAAAAAGGGGATTAGGTACCATAAATCCAATTTTCTGCCGGAAGGTCGCGAAGTAAAATCTCAAGATTTCCACAATCAAATCAAAAGACTTGCTTTTTTGGAGACCCGCTCACAAGGATTTTGGCTTGTGGATCAAAAAATTAAAGGAATAAATGAATGGAGGAATAAAGTAGGTACTGACCTTAACCTCTTTTTTAAAGAACCAATTTCTGGCATTTCCACTCCCGATGACCATACTTTAATTATTAAACTCAATAGACCCTACCCTCAACTCCTCTGGGCCTTGAGCATGGCCTTTACTTCTCCTACTCCTGAGGAAGCCATTAGAGGAAGTAATAATGACCTACGACAGACTTTTTTTGGCACCGGCCCTTATCGTATTTCAGAATTTAATCCATCACAGGGAGTTACACTTCTTAAAAATGAACACTACCATTCCAGTGTTTACCCCAATGAAGGAGATCAATTTGCTATTGATCATGGTCTTCTAAAAGACTCTGGAGCGAAACTTCCTTTCGTAGACACTGTACGTTTTACCATCATGAAAGAGGGTCAAACAGAGTGGCTAAATTTCATGGCAAAAAAAATAGACTTTATTAACCTCGTAAAAGATCAATTCCCTCTTGCTGTAAATAAAGATGGTAAGTTAAAAGAAGAAATCATCAAAAGTCATGTAAAGCTTCAAGTTTCACCCACCTCCAGTTATTGGTGGCTGGCATTTAACATGAAGGACCCCATCATTGGGTCTAACTTGAATCTTCGTAAGGCCATTTCTCATGGAATAAATATTGATAAGTATATAGAGCTTTTTACTTACAATGCTGCTCAAAAAGCAAATTCCATATATCCTCCATCCGTAAAAGGCTACACTCCTGAGGCTAAGCTACCGTATAGTTACAATTTGGAGCTTGCAAAAGATTTTCTAAAAAAAGCAGGATACCCAGAGGGCAGAGGACTTCCTGTTCTTGTCTACGATGTGCGAGGAACTGATACCAGAAAAAGACAGATGGGTGAGTTCATTCAGCAAGAATTAAAAAAAATTGGAATCAATGTGCAGGTGAGGCTTAATACTTTTCCGGCCTTCCTGGAAAAATCAAGAAATGGAGAACTCCAGTTTTGGCAAGGTGGTTGGGTTCTGGACTACCCAGATTCTGAAAATATCCTTCAATTACTTACGACCAATAATCTTCCACCGGGACCTAACTCCTCACAGTATTCAAATCCTGAGTTTGACAAAATGTTTAACCAACTAAGGGAGATGGAAGACAATAAACAAAAATTTGAACTCATGAGAAAAATGGAAGAAATTGTTAACCGAGACTTACCTTGGTCGATGCAATATTATTCTAATAATTACATCCTTCATCATGAACATATTCATAATTTTCGCTACTCTGATATCATTTATAATTCTATAAAATACCTACGTATTGAAAAAAACGTCCCCTAAAATACCCATCACCGTTAAAAGTTCAAACCTAGTTGGTATCGGCTATTGAGAATAAGAGGCAATTATTGCCTACTCTAAACTTTCGATAAAATTTAACGATAAGGGTATTGGATTTACCTGCGAGGATCCAATGACTAAATTACTTGCAACACTAACCCTTTTGCTCCTTTCCCAAACGCTCCTGGCCCGCTCCTATATGATTTTTAGTATGGTTCAGGATCTCCCCATGGGTTTAGAAAATGAAACACTAAGAAAAAACTATTACGTAAATATTGGGCAAGCACAGGGGATAAAAAAAGACAGTATCTTAGATGTCTTTAGAGTCATCTCAGTTCAAAATCCTTATGATAATAAGAAGAGGGTAAACTACAAGGTTAAAATCGGAGAACTTAAAGTTATCCATACCTCAAATGAAGGCTCCATAGCGATGACAAATGAGTACATAAAAGAAGATGCTCCCATTTTTGAGTTAAACCAATTTATGATCGGAGATCATGTGGCCATTAATGTTGATTAGGATCTGTCCCTTAGGTCTAAAAGCATTGCAGTTTTCAAAATTAGCCCATTAAGTGTTCCATTATGTAGAGAAGTAATCTGAATATACAAGAGGTACTCTTCTCCATAAGTTAATTTCAATCCTTGTCTTCCCAATAAGCGAATTTTTTTGAGGGATTTTCCTGCATAAACTCCTTTAAAATGAAATTCGTACCAACTCTCTTGAAGATTGATTTGAGTGACGCCAAGACATTTAGAAACTATAATAACATTTTTCATACGCACCGATGAAGCAAACATCGGGCCATGAAAAGCATGAGTGAAGTTTTTGATTTTACTCGTACCTTAACGCGAGCCACAAAAGGAATAGTCTGATGCTACAGGGACCTCGGACAATAGGAAGACTTTTTAAACATAGGGTTCAAAAAACTCCTGATAAAAATGCGATCGGGTATATAGAAAATAACGAAGTGAAAAGCCTTACTTTCAGTGAATATAAAAATACGATTCAAGTCCTCGTCGCGGCCTATTTTAAAATTGGTGTGAATGTTGGAGATAAAATTTCTATTATTTCTCAAACATGTAAGGAGTGGAACTTTTTTGATCTTGCGACCCTAGTATCCAGGTCCTGTCTTGTTCCTATTTATCCCAGTTATCTCGCCCATGAAGTTGAATTCATCTTCCAACATTCTGATAGCCAGGTTTTGATTGTTGAAAATGATAAGCAAATGGAAAAATTGATACCAATTCTTAGTAAGTTAAACCACCTCAAGATTATCATTTCCATCCATGACTTATCTGAAGAAACTCTAAAAAAATTTCGTAACTCTCACCCCTATTACTCTTACAGAGATCTGTTAAGGATCGGTCAAGAAACTCTCGGTTCTCATCCGGATCTTTTGGAAAATCATCTTCAAAATCAACTTCCTGATGAAACCGCCACTATCATTTATACTTCTGGAACCACGGGTGAACCAAAAGGAGCTATCATCACTCAACATGGAATGACTTCAATGTTGATGAATGTTGAAACAAGCATAAAGGGAGCTTTTAATACCAATGACCGCACCTTAACTTTTCTTCCTCTATCCCATGTTCTCGGTCGCTGTGACTCTCTTCTGCCCTTAGTTTTTGGATGGGAATCAGTTTATGCGGAGTCTATGGAAAAACTTCTGGATAACATGGCCCTGGTTAAACCAACTGTGATGATTGCAGTACCAAGAATTTTCGAAAAGTTTTATGCAAAAGTAAGAGAACAAGTAGAAGAAAACGGAATCCTTGAGAAACAAGTCTTCAAAATGGCAGTGAGCGCCGCTGAAAAATATTTTGAAAAAATTGATAAAGACCTTTCTCCCACTGCATTCGAAATGGCCCAATATGCACTTTCATATAAACTCGTATTCTCAAAAATTTATAACAAGTTTGGTGGCAGAATAAGGTATTTTGTCTCTGGAGGCGCTCCACTTTCACCCGAGATTATTAAATTTCTTAGATTTGCTAACCTTACCATTCTTGAAGGATATGGCCTCACTGAAACAGCTGCCCCCTGTTCCCTAAATCCTCTCTCAAAACAAGTTCCAGGCACCGTAGGAAGACCGTTAGGAGATGTACAATTCTCATTCGGAACTGATCATGAAATCCTGATTAAAACTGAATCTCTGATGAAAGAATATTATAAAAATCCAGAAGCGACTAAGGAGGCTATACAAAATGGGTGGTTTCATTCAGGAGACATTGGAGAATTCACCACTGAGGGTTATTTAAAAATTACGGATCGAAAAAAAGACCTCATCATCACCAGCGGTGGTAAGAATGTGGCGCCTCAAAAAATAGAAAACCTCGCAAAGATTAAACCTCATATCTCTCAATTCATTGTTATAGGCGATCAGAGACATTACCTTACGGCATTGGTAGGTATCGAAAAGGAAAGATTCCTTACTCAGCTTGATAAACTTAATCTTTCAAGTGACTGTAGCTTGATTGACCTCGCCGCTCATCCCCTTGTCAGAGAACTTATTCAATCTGAAATAGATGAGGTGAACACAACTCTTTCTTCCTTTGAAAATATTAAAAAATTCACTATCATTCCGGAAGATTTTACTACTGAAAATTTTCTAACCCCCTCATTAAAGATTAAGAGAAAGCTCATATTGGAAAAATTTAAAGATCAAATCGATGAAATGTATCTTTAAGAAACATTAGTCCGTAACTATATGCGTTAACTAAAGCATGAGCATTAAAGGCAATAATTATAAGACAATATGCGACAAATAGATTAAATCCCCTTTGACATCAGAACTTACCTGCCATAAGAATGTAAGTTACAAAAAACTTAAGAGGTAAGTATGGCAAGAGTCACAGTCGAAGATTGTTTAGAGCATGTTGAAAACCGTTACGAGCTTGTTCACTTAACAGCTAAGCGTGTGAAGCAGCTTCGTGAGGGTGATGAATCTCAGGTGAAAAGTAAAAACAAAGAAGTGGTTACGGCCCTCAGAGAAATTGCTGCTGGAAAGGTTAAGCACACTGTTAAATCTGAGTACGATTCCGACGAATTTTAATTGAATTCTTTTTTTTAAATAAAAAAGGCCACTTTTCAGTGGCCTTTTTTTATTGGACTTTTATTTCTATTTATTTTTCAAAGCTATTTTAAGAACTTCATCAAAGTGTTTCACGGGGTGAAAACGTAAACCTTTACGATGACGTTCTGGAACTTCCTTTAAATCTTTCTCATTCTGCCATGGAAGAATAATTTCTTTTATTCCTGCTCTCTTGGCGGCAAGGACCTTTTCCTTTATTCCTCCAACTGGAAGCACTTTTCCCGTTAAACTTAACTCACCAGTCATGGCAACATCACCTCTCACCATCTGATGGGTAGCAAGACTGTAGAGTGCAAGGGCCATGGTTATACCAGCGGAAGGACCATCTTTAGGAGTTGCGCCAGCCGGTAAATGAAGGTGGATTTCATGAGTGGCCAAAAAGTCTGTAGCTTCCTCAGGATTTGGGGCCGTACCATTTGTCACAGGTGGAACATTCTGGAGTACAGGTTTTTTAACTATTTTTTTCGAAACTTTCTTTGTCTTTTTTAATTCCTCTTCAATCTGACCCTGAAGAATGCGTTTTACGTAACTATAAGCGAGGTTAGCAGACTCTCCCATCACCTCTCCTAGTTGTCCTGTAAGCTTGAAACCTTTCCCTTTGAGAGGAATGGACTCCACAAATAAAATATCCCCTCCAAAGGCAGTCCAGGCAAGACCTGTCACAATACCAGGCTGTAGTGGCCTTTGGGCCTTGTCAGTTTCAAACCTCTTGCTACCAAGACTTTTTTCCAAATCGGTCACTGAAGGGGAAAACTTCTTAAACTTTTTATTAGAAACTTTTTCTAGAGCGGCACGACGACAAAGTTTTGCAATCATCTGCTCCATAACCCGAACCCCAGGCTCTCTGGCATAATCAGAAACAAGGGCCTTAAGAACAGGTACACCGAGCATGAACTCCTTCGAGGTCAAGCCGTGTTTTTTAAGCTGTTTTGGGATCACCCACTTGGAAGCTATTGAGAGTTTTTCCTCGATTGTATAGCCTGAAAGCTCGATGAGTTCCATTCGGTCAAGTAAGGCCTCTGGAATTTCGCCCACATAGTTAGCGGTGGCGATGAATAAGACTTTTGAAAGATCAAAAGGAACATCCAGGTAGTTATCAATAAAAGTCTTATTCTGTTCAGGGTCAAGGACTTCCAGTAAAGCTGAAGCGGGATCCCCTTGATAAGATTTTCCAATTTTATCAATTTCATCCAGCATGATGACAGGATTATTAACTTCAACTCGCTTTAGAGCTTGGATAATTTTACCTGGCATGGCTCCTACATAAGTACGACGGTGCCCTTTAATCTCTGCCTCATCTTTCATGCCACCCAAAGAGAAACGATAGAATTTTCGTCCTAATGCCTTCGCAATCGAATGTCCAAGTGATGTTTTACCTACACCGGGAGGACCCGCAAGACACAGAATCGTTCCATCATACTCTGGCTTTAATTTCCTGACGGCGAGAAATTCCAAAATCCTTTCTTTAGGTTTCTCTAAACCATAATGATCTTTTTCTAGTATTTTTTTTGAAGCCTCAATATCTACCTTGTCATCGCTTGCCTTGCTCCAAGGAAGTTGAACCATCCAATTAAGATACGTTCTTGTGACATTATATTCAGGAGAAGAATCAGGAATAGACTCAAGTCTTTCTAGTTCCTCAAAAGCAGCTTTTTTTGCCTCTTCAGGCAAGGCTCCCTCATCAAGTAATTCTCTAATTTTCTTTATATCTTTTGCCTTGTCATCCTCATCCAAACCCAGTTCATTTCGAATAACCTTGAGCTGTTCTCGTAAAAAATATTCCCGCTGGTACTTATTAACTTTATCATTAACCTCATCAGTTATTTTTTTCTGAATATCTGCAACATCCTTTTCTCGCTTTAGGTAAACTAAAAGTTTTGCAAAGCGCTTCTTTACAATAAGAGTTTCAAGAAAATCCTGAGCTTCCGGTACATCCAGTGAAAGTGCAAAAGCAACCAGATCCGCTAAAGATCCCGGGGAAGGGGAGTTCAGCATGGCAAGCTTCATCTCTTCATTAAAGTAGGGATTTATTTCGGAAAGTTTTTTTACCTGATTGATCACTGAACGTGTATAGGCATCTAGTTCTTCATCAGGTTCATGGATATCATTAAAAACTTCTGTTTTAGCGATTAAAAGAGGTGAATCACTCACGTACTCAACGGCGCGGTACCTTTTCATCCCATGGACCAAAAGATTAACAGAACCATCTGGTAATTTGAGTTTCTTAATAACCTTACACAGAACTCCTACCTTGTAGATGTCTTTAGGCGAGATTCCTTTTGGAATGAGGTCATTTGAAAACGAGGAATTGGTAGATATCTCTTCTGTTTCAAATTCTATGTCCTCTTCATCCATCTCCTGGGGCACATTATCGGTCTCATTTGAATCTTTAAACTTAACCAGATTTAAGGCCACATAATTATTTTTCGTAAGATAGCCATCTAGCTCTGGAGTATATTTATCCTCTGACAAAATAATGGGAGCAATCATTCCCGGAAAAATCGGACTGTTCACAATAGGAATAATCACGACCTCTGAGGGGGTTTCACCTACAACACTAGATTCGGCATTGGCCTTAGCATTTTTATCTTTGGGAGCCATTTTTATTTCCTTATTTAATTAGCGGACGTCAATGACAAGGCGGCCAGGATTTTCCAGATAAAATATGTCAAAACTGGTTTTACCTTTCAGAGTCATTTCCATGGTAATTGTTTTAGTATCAACGTTTATAAAATCCACTGATTTAATAAATTTTGAATCTTTCAATTGTGGTTGGGCGGCCACAACCGCAGTATCAAAAAAATCAATAGAAAGTTTTTTATTTGTAGTTATATGTCCATAAAGTTTAGGAATAGCGGGAGTATTAAAATCAACAACAATACGCTCATAACCCCTTCCGCTGACAGCAGAATTTCTAAGTCCAACAATATTAGAACTCTTTACATCCGAGTTCTTATGAAAGACTCCAGAATCAAGGAAAATAGATTTTTTCCTGGGAGAAACTCTCCAGATTCTTTCTTCCATCAAATTCTGGGCAAAAGCAGAGATTACCGTGAATAGACAAAGAATTAATAAACTTAGCTTCATTCAAGAACTCCCTTATGGAATAAACCCATAAACAATATCGTTTCTTTATCTTAATAAAAAGGAGAGGTTAATACAAAAAATTCTTATCAGCCTAGAGCGTTCTAAATTTGTCTTAATTTGTGACTACCCAGTTTCCTTTATTTTAGGCTTTATTGTAAGATTGTGAGCACAGTTGAATATGCATCAAATGAAGGTTCGGAATATTTAGATCTTTCTGACAAAACCAGTTGGATTTCCCTGCTTCTTTTTAAAAAATCTAAATAGCCCTCCCATGAACGCCAAAGTCATAAGAAGCCACATGGTACTGATTCCTGCAGTCATGATTTTTTCTTCTTCAACTTTTTGACTTGAAGCTATCAAAAGAGGTTCTACGGACGTGCCGGAGGCCGGCATACGGTCTCTTTTTTTCAAAGACTCTTCTTCCAATTGCTCTAAGGAATAGACCATTTTAAGTCCAGTGCCTTTTATTTCTCTGACTGATTTTTCAAAATCGTCAAGTTTCACTTGACCAAACTCAGCATTGTCAGGATAGATGGAATTTATGAGCACCTTATTTTTTCCATAATTCACAAGTTTAAATGCCCCAAGTCCATTATTTAAGGCCCAAAACCTGTCATAGCTATTTTTTATCAAGAGAACAACATTTTCACCTGAAACAAAATCTGGAGTTGCCTCAACTTTAAAAATTTTTCCATTAATAGTCCCACCGGGAAAATGCACAATAACTTCTTCCATACCAAAAAATTCAGACTGGACACCATATTCAAGATTCATTTTAAAAATCATCTGGGTGGCGATTGAACCATTCTCCATCTGGATGGGTTTGCTTCTTAAGTAGTGACCTACAATGATCCCATCAGCTTCTTTAATTTGTTGATCAAATGGTATCGGTCCATTCACTTCAGCAAAAATCCCCATGGATGCCAAAAGATAAAAAAACGTAAAGTACGTTTTCAAGATATGAACCGACACTAAGGTCTCCCCTGATAAAGACTACTGTTCTTGTCGGAGATCTTGTTCGAAAACTTGAATAATATGCTGCAATCTTAAAATGTCAGGATTTAAACGATCAGACCTTTGAAATAGGGGAGAGGTAAATCTTTTCAGTTGTAAATTCGAGGCGCCAACTAGCTAAGTATTTAAAATTAATTGAGGCATCCACCACAACTACCGTATTTTTTAACTGAATTAAATCCAAAAGAAAGTCTCCCAAGAGTTTAAGCTCCCTCTCTGATAGACCAAAAGAAATATTTTCAAAAATAAGGAGAGAATTTTGGATATTTTTTAGAAGTTTTGAGAGAAGAAAAATACGCTGTCTCTCTCCGCCAGATAGAGAGTTCAAGGCCCTATCCAAAGACAAGTAATCCAAATTGAGAATTTTAAGATAATCCCAAACTCTACGAAATTTTGGAGTCAATTCAATCCTCTCGAGTACCTGATTCAAGGGTAAATTATAAGCCTGGGCAACTGTCATTTTGCCATCAGAGATATTGGCATAGAGTGGTTTTATTTTAAGACCTTTACAGTCCTCACACTCGAGGATGATATCCTCAAGGTACTGCATCTCGATCACTATGGAGCCTCTGCCTTCGCACTTAGGACACATTCCAAGCTCTGAATTAGATGAAAGATGGCCTTCTTTAAGTTTCATACTTTTAGAAACAGGAAGTTTTAAAAAATGCTTTCTAATCACAGAGGCAAGCTCAGTCACCGTCCCGACTGTTGATCGAGAAGTGAATCTATTTAAATCGGAAGAGATCACTAAGACATCTTCAAATTTTAAAGGAGACTTTAATGATCCTACTTTAAAGCTCTCTTCTTCTAACCATTCTCCAGTTAATTTGTGATGAAGCATGTTCGCCATAATTTTAACAATGAGGGATGTTTTACCAGTTCCTGATGGCCCGGTTACCCAGGTAAATTCGTTTACAGGAATTTTAAAATCAGAGTACTTTTTTTTATAAATTTCAGGACTCGAAACCTCAATAAACTCTGGGTACCGGTTAGAAGTTTTATTTTTTTTCCATTGAATCTTTTCTTTTACTGAAAAGAAATTTCCAGGTGAACCCTGAAAAACAATCTCTCCCCCTTGTTTACCAGAGCCTGGACCCATAACAATAAGATGGTCTGAGGCTTTTTGTACTTGTTCTGAGTGATCAATCAGAACGACAGTATTACCCTGAGCTATAATAGCTCGGAGACCTTCAAGCAACTTAGACATCTCCTTATCTGCAAGCCCCAAACTTGGTTCATCCAAAACAAATAAACTATCTGTCCCCTTGAATGAGAGATATTTAATCAGAAGTAGTCTTTGGTACTCGCCTGCAGAAAGTGTTTTCGCCTTTCTTAGAAGACTCAGGTGATTAAGCCCCATCTCCTTAGCTGTTTTAAGTTTTTCAAGAATATCTAAACTCAACTTTTTTTTGTGAGCAGAAGAATCGGTAGGAATTAAAGAAAATAATTCATAGAGCTCATCCACCGTTTTTCCCATTAAATCAGCAATACCAAAGTACTGTTCTTTTATTTTTATCTTATAATGGTGAACTTTGTGATTAATTCTTGATGAGTGGCATACCATACAAGACTCTTCTTTTTGAAGATTTCGTATGTAAATTCGGACTGAAGGTTTATACTTTTTACTGTCTAGATATTTTTTTAATTCACCATAACCTGGATAATTTTCTTGTCCATTTTCCAATAGTTCAAAAAATTCTTTAGGAAGCTTTTTAATTGGAATATCCAAAGGAATTTTTCTTTTCTTTAAAATCTTAATGAATTCAAGATAAAAATACTCAAAAGGAGCATAGGTTAGAAGCTTTAACCCTCCCTCATTAATTGAAAGGTCAGAAAGGGTAATTTTTTTATCATCGTAGGTTAAATTCGCACCATAGCCCTTGCAGTTTTGACATGCTCCTAAAGCACTGTAGGGTGAAAACGCACTCACTGTAACAGCAGGGATAGATTCAAATTCACAATGAGGGCATACTTTCTCAAAATGGAAATTGAGAAGCTGAGGTTTTTTTAATCCTCCTCCCCAAAGGTAAAATTCCATTTTAAACTGTTCTAACTTTAACTCCTTAAATCGCTTTTCCAGATTTTCTATGTTTTCCCATTTGAACCTTATAAGCTCCCACAGCTCGTCTTCTTCGTTAAATAACTCCACCGTTTTTCGTTTTTGAGAGAAAGACCGAGTTGGTAAGAAATCAAGACCATTTATTCTTTGAAACTCACCTGGCCCAACCAAAATATAAAATATTCCCTCAGGATTTTTAGGTGCTTGAGACCGAAGTTGATTTACAACTGATTTCACTTCAAGCTCTGTTTCATGCTTTGGGCAAAGTTCTTTTGAAAATGAAAAATAGAAATTCTGCAAACTATCTGTGAGCCTCATCACATCACTCACCACAGTTCGTGACCCCATCACTGGATTAATCTGCGGGAGCCCAAAAACTGGCAAAACTGGAAAGATCAGATCCACATCTACTGCCGCTGGTCGGTCCGTAAAAAACTTCATTGAGTTAGGAAATGAATTAACAAATCTTCTCTTAGACTCAGTTAAGAGAGTATGAAAGGCCAGAGAAGTTTTACCTGAGCCAGAGGGGCCTGCAAAACAAACTAGCTTATTAAGTGGTATGTTGAGATCGACATTTTTTAGGTTATGAACCCTTGCACCACGAATTTCGATGGAATCGATATTGTGCTTTTTCATTCAACTAAGATGCCAGTAAATACTTATAAGGTAAATCGGCATATCTTAGACGAACTATATCCTTAATACTTGAATCTTTAGGGTTGAAGATGGAAACAAAACCAGAAAGGCTCCATACGGAGCCTTTCTTTGATAATAATAAGATTGAAGAATAAAAATTAACGTTTTGAGAACTGATAAGATTTACGAGCACCAGATTTACCATACTTCTTACGTTCAACTTTTCTTGGGTCACGAGTAAGAAAGCCAGCAACCTTAAGCTCTTTTCTTGAATTCGGAGCAAGCTTAAGAAGTGCACGGGCAATACCTAGACGAATCGCACCAGCTTGGCCAGTAACACCACCACCAGTAACATTAATATTAAAATCGTAGTTTTCGTTCACTTTTAAAAGATTAAGTGGTTGGAAAACGATGTATCGGCTAGTTGCTTTAGGGAAGTAGTTCTGTACGTCACGTGCATTGATGGTAATTTTACCAGTACCACGAGAAACGTAAACGCGAGCTACTGCAGATTTACGACGGCCGATAGTGTGAAGATCATAAGATTTAGCTTTGCTCATATCTTTCTACCTTTAATTAAATTTTGAAAGTTAGGGTTTCAGGCTTTTGAGCTTCGTGAGTATGTGTAGGACCAACGAAAACTTTAAGCTTTGTAAACTGCTGACGACCTAGAGTATTCTTCCCAAGCATCCCGCGTACAGCTTCTTCAAAAATTGCTGTAGGATTCTTTTCAAGTTGCTCTTTAGCTGTGCGCTTTTTGATTCCACCAATGTGGTTAGTGTGCCAGAAATAATCTTTCTCGTCCCACTTTTTACCAGTGAATTTAACTTTCTCAGCATTAACGACAATTACATAATCGCCTGCATCGTTGTGAGTAGTGTACTGAGGCTTGTGCTTACCTTTAAGAACTTTTGCTACTTCAGATGCAAGACGACCAACAACCATATCTGTTGCGTCTACTACGTACCACTTCTTATTCGCCATTTCGGCTTTAGTGATCGTATAGGAATTCTGCTTGATCATAATCAACCTTCCATTTATTAATAAAATTTTTACCCTTATAGGAATTATGCGGCCGTACGTCAAGAGGACTTACTCAGCCGGCTTGCTAAGGGCCAGCATTAAGAACTCTGATCCTTTTAAAATCGGGGTATTAAAAGAATCCTATTGACACATGGAAGCGTCCAGGGTCCTCTAACCTACCACTAGCGTCTTTTTTTCTCAAGAGTTTTATTCCATAGTCAAAATCAAGGGTGCCAACCGGGGTCACAACCTTAAAAGTTAGCCCTACTGAATCTCTAAGTTCTCCAAAATCCATCTGATTCACAAAAACTCGGCCTGCATCATAGAAAAGACCGGCCATGAGACTGTCATTTAAAAAGTAGCGAGGTTCTAACTTAAAATTGGCCATGTACGCTTTATTATCCACTCTAAAATCAGAAATATCCTGACCAGATGGTAGGCGGTTCATTTCCTCATCTGTAAACCCACGAATAATATCCATGCCTGTTAATCGGAAAACTTTGATTGTGGGAATGTAACCCTCTATCGTTTCAGAACCATTTATAGTCGATTTTTGATTTGCCAGGTTCTCCTGAACCCCTCCCACCAAGGAAAGAGCAATGGTGCCGTTTTTGAAAGGAATATAGAATCGGTTCCGTAATATTAGCTTATAGTAGTTTATGGTGAGGTCAGATTCTTTCTGAGAGAGTAAGTAAGGATTGGCAAATTCACAAGAGACATTAAAAAAAGCTCCACTGGTGGCGTTTATCTGGTTATTTCTTAAATCCAGGGTAAGGCCCGGGGTAAGAGAACCAATCTGAAAACTTCCATTGTTAATATCTTCAGTTGCTTGATATTGGGTAATATCTTCATACTGGTATCTAATAAAACTAGATAACGATCTTGAAAGATCCCGAGTTAGGGTTCCATTGAGTCTAAGAATGTTTGCATCAAAAGCATAAAACCTTTGAGTTTGATAAGCCGCACTTGCGGCCCCATCGACCAACGTATCAAAAATATCATCCTGGTTATAGGTTATGGATGTATTGTGTTCTAAAATTTGCTCAACCCTATTCGCTCTCTCGGGATCTATCGTGGTAAAACTTGTACGTCTGTTGAGTTGGCTTCTCAGGGAAACAGAGCGATTATAACCACCAATATTTTGATACGTAACGGTGCCTGTGAGCTTAAGGCCCAAATCTGTCCTATACCCAGGTGCTATTTCAATAAGTCCATAATCTCTTTCACTGACTTTTATTAAGAGGTCAGTTGCCGCGTTTTTTGAATGATGTTTGACAGGAGTTACTGAAACGGAATTAAAAAGACCGGTTGCAGAAATTGCAGATTCAATTTCTTGAATCTTAGTAGGTGTGACCAATTCCCCCTTCTTAAGAAATACTTTTTTGGAAATAACTTTATTTCTGGTTTTATCATTACCTAAAAAAATAATACGATTAAATCTAACAATTGGGCCGGGAACAACCTTATATAAAATACTAACCGCATTACCATTTTTGTTATATTTAATAAGGTCATTATCAGAAATATTAATTACCTCAGCATAGTAGTAGCCCTGTTTTTGTAAAAACTCGACTAATAACTTAATATCAGGGTTTACCTGAAGAGGATTAAATGGTTTGCCTTCCTTCAATTTTAATTGAAGTAACACTTTTGCTTCAATTTCTTCAGGAATGCCCTCAATTGAAACTTTTGATATAAAGGCACGCTGACCTTCCTGAATTGAGTACTCAATTTTAACTTTGTGGTTTTTATCGTTGAAAGCATAAACAGGATCGAAGATTCGTGCCTGAACAAAGCCTTTTTCAATGTATTTATTCCGTAAAAATTCCTGAAAATAATTGAAATACTCTCTATCATAATAACCTACCGAAGCTAATTCAAAAGCCTCTTTGTAAAAAAACTTCCTGATTTTTTTATCGGAAAAAAAATTATTACCCTTGAATATAACAGAAGAAATTTCAGCCTTCCCGTTTTCATGGAAATCAATTTTAATGAGAATGACTTTCTCATTAAAATTATTTCTATGTTCACTGATTTGAATGAAAAACTTTGCATTAAGCATAGCCTTATTTTGGAAGTGTTCTTTCAGTGAATTAGTAATTGTTGTTTCATTCAGAGGTCTTTTGTATTTTCTAAATAAATCAACTAACAGATTGTGAATAACATCACGATGTTCCCTCTTAAGATTCCTCAAATCAAAGGCGAAAACCTGATCATTATTTGAACGAATATCTAAGATTACACGATCTTTTTTATAAATGGGCTCGAAATCAAGGTTGGCAAGATAGTAGCCAAAACTAAATAGCTCCTTCTGTATTTCATCCATGTGAATTTTAAAGTTGTTTAAATCAAAAGGACGATTATAAAAAGCGAGAAATTTTCTATGCACAAAATCTCGGACGAATTTTGAATTAGAATTAATGATAATTTTTTTAAATACTCTGGGTGTGCCCAAATTAATTTTTAAATGAACACTTACTTCCCCATTTTCATCTTTGACATCAAAATGGTGAGAGTTTTGAGGGAAGCCCATCTCTTCAAGTCTAGTTTTAATAATAAGTTCATTTTCTTCTAGTTTTTGTGGTTCAAAAGAATCACCCTCACGAAAATTCAAGAACTGAAGGGGATCAAAATCAATGTCATCATTAAATGAAACTTTAATTGTTTTAATAGTCGGTTTTAAGAGGATTTTTATTTTTAAAATATTTTTGTCTTCTACCTTATCTATTAAATAGGAAAAAGATTGATAACCTCCATCAGAGGCCATTATTTTAAGAGATTCCTTTAGATGAATAAGGCTTCTATATTCCCCGGTCATGCCTTTGTATTTTTTTTCCCGCTGAGCGCAGAACTGAGAACCTCTACATTCAATAATTACGTCACTAAGAAGAAAAATATTTTCAGCGCGGACAAGAATTGAGAAAAATATGAGGATAAAAGAAAGCATCATTTAAATGTCCTTCTAAACTTTAAATCCCCACCAATTGAATTATAAATTATATCACCCTGTCCTTCTTCGTTCGTTCTTAGCTCATAGACCCCTTCAATCTGAAGATTTTTTGTCAATCCGTAGTTAAGGTTCATACTTTGTCTTTGACCTATACTTCCACCCATTGTACTGGAAACAGAAAGTGTCAAAGCTTCATCAAGCCTTTTCTTTAGTTCTATTTTGGTAGCAGATCGGGTTCTTCCGACTGCACCTGCTCCAGATCCCTGGTTCCTGCCGGACAGCAAACTCTGAGTATTTGACTGCTCAATAACCGTACCGAGATTAACCTGAAGGCCAAACTGTTTATTGAGAATATCGCTTATTTTAAATCTATCAAACACGAAAGATCCGACTCCAACTTGTGTAAGGCTTTGCTGATCTTTTGCATACAAAGAACTTTGGATCTCATTTGTGTAACCGAATGCAATAAGTGAGAGGATTGAATTTCGCGGTAAGGGTGGCTCAGATGTAAGGTCAAAATTAAATCTTTCCAAATTCCCGTAGGCTTTTGGATAAACCTTATAAGTTGAAATATATGTTAATGCCTGAACATCAAACTCTGGGTTGGTCATTTCTTTTTTAGGGTTGAAATTGATATCAGCACTTATAATCTGATATTCGTTATTTTTGAAAAATACCCTAGATGAATTAGGTGGTACAAAAAGGCGACCTTCTCCTCTAGGCCTATCAGGTTTACCGGTCAATCTGACTTCACCCAAAAATGCAATATCCATTAAAGAATTTGTAATCCTCAATTGATTTTCCGCCTTAACATTGAGGTTTAAACTCAAAATTTTTCCCAGAGGAGATTCTTGATTTTTCGGTAAATACCTCACCTCAGAAAAACCTGCTGATTTTGAACTGAATTCATTAAGTTCATTGATGATCTGACAGGAATGAATTCCAATTTCGCCATTTACTGAATAGGGAAAATCGTTACCAAGGATAATACCTTCTCCGGAAAGATTAATAGATGATTTTCCAAGGACAGGAAATTCAGCCCGATTTAATTTAAAGGTCAAATTAACATCAGGATTAAGATTATCAAAAAATACGTCTCCCTTTAGTGATAGTGAACCCTTATCAAATTCTATGTTAAAATCATTTACGTAAAGTCTTTTATCAACATAATTCACTTTATAATTTAAATTGTTTAAGGGGACAGGCAACTGATCAATTGTTAGGTCTACATCTGAAGTCTCCGATGTTAGATCCATCCTATAATCACTTCCATCACCCTGAATTCTTAGTTTATTTTTGATCATTCCATTAGCTGACGCTAAAGTTGAAAAAAGAATTTCAAGAATTTTTGAATTTATACTAATTTCATTGTTTAAGTTAATCCTCTTACCGAACTCACCAGAACCCTGGGTCTTTATGAAAAGATCATTATCTTCAATGCTAAAATCCCACCTCTTAATGATTGAGTCCCTCACTACAAACTGAGGTCTGTCTGAAGCGTACTGAAGATTAAATTCAGGATGATTGAAAGAAAATTGTTTTAGATTCGAAGTGAGGTCTAAACTTTGAAAACCATCCTTAAATTTTGCGTTTGTAACAAACTCTATCCCTCCGGAAAAGTTCTCAATTTCTAGATGTTGGCCCATTAATGCAACCAAAAAAGGCTTAAGTTGTTCAGTTTTCATAAAAAAATCAAACTCAGATCCAACACCTGCTCTCAAGCCAAGATCAAACTGACCCTTAATCGTTTCTCCAAAAATAGATGCCTCGCCCCAGATTTTTCTAGGATCAATAAAAAATGAAAATGTTGAGTCATCAAAAGTGTATGCTGAGGATTTTGTATTAAATAGAGTGGTCTCTACTTTTAACTTGTAGTCATTCAAAGGACCGCCACCTGAAGCCTTTCCAGAAATCATAGATTCAAGATTTAGACCCAACTTTCTTCTTACATTAAGACTTGAAAAACTCACATTTTCCCAATTGTACTTAAGCGTGAAGGTGTCATTTGCAAGATCAAAAACAAAATCACCAAAAACAGATCCCTTCCCTTTTTGAGCATAAAGTTGTTTAAAAGACAATTTTTTATCCAGAAGGTGAATACTAAATGATCCTGATTCGAGAGTTTCCCCATAGGCGTTTAAATCCGTAAAATTAACCCTGGTATTAATTCCTAGATTTTTCAAATTGTATTTTCCAAAGATATCAACATCCAAACTTGCATTAAAATCTAAATCTTCTGGTAAAAAACTAATTCCACTTAGGATTGGATGTAAAATTTGAATCAAATCGTGGTGATTACTTTGATTGGACGTTATTCCTAGTGCTATTTCTTCAGTTTCGTAATTTACAGTTCCATTTCCAGACAATTGGGTTTTACCGAGCTGAGATTCCATCTTGTTAATAGTGACACTAGAATCTTTTAAATTGAGTGTAATATCCTTTTCTGTTTTATCTAGCTTATAGCCAAGGATTTCAAATCCCTCTGTTTTTCCATTTAGATTAATGACAGTTTCTTCTAATGAACCAGAAACATTTAGAGAGATGTCTCCCTCGCCTTTTATGTCAAGGTTTGAAATGTTACCAAAATCTTCCAGGTTAACTCTGGTTGAAGGTGAAAAAAAAGATATCTTTCCATTTCCTACTATCCCATTTATTTCCAATTTTGACCTAGGAAGAACAACGGAGGAGTGCATCTGAAAAACGCCTGAAACAAGTGAAAACTCTGTTTTGTAGAGTTTGGCTTTTTTTATTTTTAAAATCGTAAAGGGATCACTATCAGTTCCCGTTGTTAGCCTCAATTCTGAGATTTGGAAATTATCTTTTGGTGTAAAAAATAGATCTTTATCTTTATACTGAAAAACAAGATCTCCGGTTAATTGACCTTTTAAAATTTTGAACTCTGGACCCAATGCCATGAGAGCATTTGTAAGTGAAAAGTTAGAGGCAGTTACGCTTATGGCCTCAGGTAGAAGTGTCTTCCGGCCTAAGTCAAATACTGTTACAGGAGATTGAAGAAAAAGTCTCTCTGTGCTTTTCGTGATTTCAAGCTTATTGAGACGCAAATTTTTATTCCTAAGAGCTATAGAAGCCGTTAGTTCATCGGCGTGTAGAAATCCTGACTGAAATTCGTTTATCTTAAACTCTAAATTACCAGTTAACTTTTCTTCTTTGTAGGTGAGTCCAAAAGTGCTTTTTCCAAGACCATTTTGAATTGACAAAAATTGAGGTAAGGTAACGAAGTCACTCAATTTCTTTAAGTATACCTGAACCTCACCCTTAATCTTTGCCTCAAGCCCATAAATTTTGCGATAATTTTTTATCAAACCACTCAAAAATAAACTATGAACATCATGTTGAACTTTTATGCCAATGATTTTTATTTTTGATTTATAAATCTCAGCTTCACCCCAAAGCTCATCGATTGATGCCTGTGGTTGAAGTGAGGGTCTAATGTTTGCAAGATGAAATCTAGTACGAAAAAAATGATGGTTGTTAAATATTTTCACCCTCTTTAGATCTATTGAATCTTTATTCATGATGAATTTAGAATTTTCAATCAGTAAATTGTCTAGCCTAATAGGTAATGTTTTTGGAAAATCAAAAATTTTGTTGATAATTTCTTCATCTAACTCTTTGAGTTTTTCTTGATTTTCGGGCGCTTTATAATTTACAAATGCATCCGTTATGCGAATCTCACCCAGAACCAGATTATTTTCTTCAATTTCAAACACGCCAAAATAGAAGCCTAATTTTCCAAATTGAACTTCAAGCGTTTCATCCTTTGAAAATATTTTTTGACCATCCACTTGATTAAGTTCAATGCCTGGAGGAAATAAACTAACCGAAAAATTTTTAATAGCTAGATCTGTTTGAAATTTTTTGATTGACAGATCCGAAATTATTTTAGTAGCAATAGCACCAAAAGACTCTGTTTGAACAAAAAAAACCAATGCAATAAAACTTGCAAAAATTATAAAAATGAATGCTCCCAATATACTCTTAATACTCATCTAATGTTCTTAATCTATCCTTCGTCATCCGATATGTTTCATCAATTGAAATTATCCTTAGTAAATTTTTCTTTGCCTCTTTTAATTCACCTAATTGAGCCAAGGCTTCAGCCTGATTATACAAGAAGGACATTGCCTCCTTGTCATCTTGTGAGAGGCTAATCGCATCATGGCATACATCCACAACTTTTCTAAAATCTTTAAGTTCAAAGAGGCAGTTTGTCTTCAAGTATAAAACTTTCAATTTTAATTCTTGTTCTAATTTTTCTTCTAATACTTTTTCAATTATAACTAGCGCCACCAAAGGCATTTCTATTTGAATGAAACTTATGGCCAGATCATAATGCTGTTGAAACGAAAAAGTGGAAAACTTTAATATTTGACGAATTTCTTTAACATAACTCTCATCTTGAAAATCAACATTTTCCAAAATCCATTCTTTTTTTTCAAAAATTTCAAGTTTTAAATCTATTACCTCACTAATTGATGCAGATTCCTTCTGTTCATTTTTCTTTTTGTAGAAATATTTTTTCAAATGGGAAAAGAACTTATCTAAATAAACAAAGTTAAAGTTTGGATGATTTTTAACAATTTCACTGTAAGCTCGCGCTTCGCTTATTAAATCAAACTTATCCAAGAGATGGAGAATGATTACTTGAAATTTAAATTCCTCAAAATAAATAATGAATTCAATTAGTTTTTTGTAGTCAACTCTCTCTATCTTATTTTTTATGATCATCTGACAAAGAGCTTGATAAATTTCAAGAAAACTTTTCTTTTTTCCAGTTTTAAGTATCTCTATTATTGAATCCAGTTTTCCTTCCACGTCTCTGGGATTTGGTACCTCAAAGTTTAAAAGAATTAAATCCTTAGTCATACCTTCAGTACTTTCATCGTCTTCTTTTAAAATAGACAGAGATAAAATTGTTAGCTTTAAACCAAAATCATTTCTAAAATATCTTTTTTGATAGTTTAAGATTTTTTCATCTATTAGAGGTGTTTTCTTTTCAAAATGAAGAATGAGAAATTCAGAAATTTTCCTATAAAGTTCATGAAACTGACCTAGTCTTTCATAAGCTTCAATCTCAATTTTTAATCTTGTTAATTTAAATGCTTTTTCACTTGATTCTCGGAGATTATTAATAACCCACTCAGTTTGACCTTCATTAAGTTTTAATCGCGCCAATTCATACAATAATTTTGTAGGAAATTTTTTATGCTTAATGGAAAAAATTTCGTGATACAGCTCGAGATAGTCTCTACGATCATGATTGGCCGAAGTTAATTGAACTTCAATTAACGATTCAGCATCATTTATTTTTTGCTCGGCCATCATTTGCCGAATTTGAAAAATGGACTCCACAATGCCCTTCCTATGGCATATTAAACACTTAATTTTATTATACTTTTAAATCAGTTTTTGGGCCAAGTAATTGGTGGAAAATCGATTTTCTACAAAGTCTTGATCTTCAAGGATCTGCCTGTGAAGCTCTATATTGGTTTTAATCCCACTCACCACAGTTTCTTTTAGAACTCTTTTTGCCCTACTGATACAGTTTATTCGGTTATCAGCCTGGACAATAATTTTGGAAATCATAGAGTCATAGTGAGGTGGTACAGTATAGCCTGTATAAATATAATCATCCGTTCTCACCCCTAAACCCCCAGGTCTATGGTAATGAGTTATATAGCCAGGAGAAGGAAGACCAGTGCGAGGGTCTTCAGCATTTATCCGAAATTCCATAACATGATTCCTAAAAACAATATCGGATTGCTTAAATCTAGAAACCTCACCCTGAGCATGACGAATTTGTTCAGAGATAAGGTCAATACCAGTTCGTCCCTCTGTTACAGGATGCTCAACCTGAATTCGTGTGTTCATTTCCATGAAGTAATATTTTTCCGTATCAAGATCGTAAAGAAACTCGACCGTACCAACTGAATCATATTCAACAAATTGGGCCAATCTAACTGCAGCAGAACAGATCTCTTCTCGCAATCTTTCAGTAAGAACTGGTGAAGGAGCCTCTTCAAGTATCTTTTGAAATCTTCTTTGAATCGTGCAATCCCTCTCACCCAGATGAATAGTATTGTTGTGCTTATCAGCTAAGATTTGGACTTCAATATGTCTTGGATTTTGGATGTATTTCTCAATAAATAAAGTTCCATCTCCAAAAGCAGCTTTAGCCTCTTCTTCTAGCCTTACAAGGGATGGCCAAAGGTCTTCAAAATTTAAAATTTGCCTCATGCCTCGGCCTCCACCACCTGCAGAGGCCTTAATCAAAACAGGAAACCCCATTTTTTCTACTTCTTTTCTAATAAAGGCTTCATCGGCTCCCTTAACATGTATGGGTTCAAGAGTAGGGACTTTTGCCTTTTTTGCGATGATCTTTGATTCTATTTTATCCCCCATGGCCTGTATGCATTTGGCAGAGGGACCAATAAATGACAGTCCCCACTTTTCACACATCAGGGCAAACTCATCGTTTTCAGAGAGAAAACCATAACCCGGATGAATAGCATCTGAACCAGTAATTTCTGCAGCTGAGAGGATTTGAGGAATATTTAAATAGGAGTAGGTCGATTTCGGAGGCCCCACGCACACAGACTCATCCGCCATTTTTACGTGGAGAGAATCCTCGTCAGCGGTTGAGTGAATAGCGACAGTTTCTATTCCAAGTTCCTTGCAACTCCTGATCACACGAATTGCAATTTCACCTCGGTTGGCGATGAGTACTTTTTTGAATTTTTTAACCACTGGACCGGTCACTTGTTAAATTTTAATTTTAAATAAGGGCTGTCCGTATTCAACAAGAGATTCATTTTCTACACAGACTTCTGCAATCTCTCCATGAATATCAGAATCAATTTCATTCATAATTTTCATAGCTTCCAATACGCAAAGAGTCTCGCCAATTTTTACTTTATCCCCCACATTCACATAATTTGGTTTTCCCGGAGATGGAGAAGAATAAAATGTTCCCACAAAAGGAGACTTTATAACATGTAGTTTAAGGTCTTGAGTTGGAATACTGTGTGCCACTGGAACACTTGCAGGAGTCTGGTGCATAACTGACCGGACCTCTTGTGCCTGGACCATGTGAGAAGTCCCAAAACTTACAGAGACCTTGAAATCTTTTCCTTCAAGATTAAGTTCTAGTACACCCTCATCTTTTGCAACCTTTATGATTTCTTTTAAAGTCTCTGAATTCAAAGTGTCCAGTTTCATAACTATACCTTGGCCCGCTCTAAGTACTCACCTGTTCTTGTGTCAATTTTAAGGATTTCTCCTTCTTTAATAAACAAAGGAACATTCACCTGAAGGCCTGTTTCTAAGATAGCTTTTTTCGTCCCACCAGAAGCTGTATCACCTTTAAGACCGGGATCCGTTTCAACAACCTTCAAATTAATAAAGTTTGGGAGCTCAATGGAGATAGGACGTCCATTGTAATAAAGAATATAAACTTTGATGTTTTCCTGAAGATAAAACTTGTTATCACCAACTTGCTCATGAGTCAGATGGACCATTTCAAAAGTAGCCTGATCCATGAAATTGTAACCATCTTGATCAGCATAGTTATACTCCATTTCCTTTTCTTCCATGTCTGGCTTACCTACAGTATCCACACCGGCCTTAAAGGTTTTTTCCACTGTTTGATTTGTTTCCAAATTACGAAGACGTGTTCTTACGAAGGCAGAGCCTTTACCAGGATTAACGTGCTGAAAATCAACTATAATCCAAGGCTTTCCTTCGATCTCAATTTTAAGACCTTTTCTAAAATCGGTAGTTTGATACATGAGAGTGTCCTTTAATCAAAAAGCGAGTAAATGGCTAAATAATAACTCTTTTTTCCAAGTCCGCTCATTATGGCGGATGCGGCTTTGGCAGTCAACAATGTATGTCGAAACTCCTCACGCTTGTAGAGTTGGCTTAGATGAACTTCAATTATTGGAATTTCAAGGATTTTCAGAGCGTCATGAATGGCGACACTGGTATGAGAATAACCTCCAGGGTTTATCACCAGAGCGTCAAAACCCTCCCCTGGGATAGACTGAATCCTCCCTACAATCTCACCCTCAATATTTGATTGATACCAAACCGTTGAAGCTTTTGTTTTAACTTTTTCGTCAGTCCACTTGGAGATTTCATCCAGGTTTTCTGATCCATAAACACTCAACTCCCGCTTACCTAACATGTTCAAATTTGGGCCGTTGATGATGAGAATTTTTTTCATAAACTTAACGGTATTCAGCCGCTCTTTCTCTTAAAATATTTAAAAATTTATCAAGCGCCATTTGCAATCTTTGTTCTTTAGGGGATGGAGCTTTTACCTGATTTTCAATTATCGAAATTAGTTCGTCATGTCCAGCTTGCTCCGAAGATTTCACATCGGAGTGAGAATTTTGTAACCTCAATTGCTTTACTTTTTGCAATTTTTTAAGAGATAGTTGATCGTCGGGATTTAACTCAAGAATTTTTTCTAGAAGTTCGATCGCCTTGTCATAGTAATTTTGAGAGCAATAAAGATCAATCAGCGTATGAGAAATAATGGGAGAATCTGATGGAATTAAGTCAGAATTAACTTCATCTATGTCTCCATCTTCTTCAAATTCATCCGCAAAAAAGTCATCCTCAAGACTTTTTTCTTGAATCACTTCTTCTTTTAATATCGGATGCACTTCCGAAGAGGATTTTTTCATCACCCACTGATCTTCAAGTTCATCTATCTTGGTCTGTGCACCATTTACAGGTAGCGCTTTTTTCTCTTCAACTTGATGTTGATCGACAAAATTTACTTGAACCCAATCATCGTCAAATGTTGGTGCTGAGGCTTTTTCAACCTGAAAATCTGGAGCCTTAATAAGCTGATCGAGACTCAGTTTCTTGTGTCCCACCAATAAATCATCTTCCAGTTTTTTTACTTCCTGGGCAAAGTACTTATCCTTTGGATTCATGAAAAGAAGGTATTTAAATGTATCAAGCGCTTCTTCTAAGTGCCCCAAATGAATACAGGCTTGAGCAAAAATCTTTTGTAGTGAAATGTTATCCGCATTTTGATTAATTATTGGTCTCAAGGTGTTATAGGTCAGGTCATATTTTTCCTGATCATAATAACAGTGGGCCAGCACAATATAACCTAAAGCATAATTGGGATGATTTTTAATTCCCTCTTTTAAAATTTTAAAGGCATCATCAAGCATGCCCAGTTTTCTAAAAGATTCCGCTAAGGGAGCAAAGACCCTCGAACGAGGATTTTTTTTGTATAGGTTGTAGTACTTGGCCAGTATGGCAGAATGATTCTTTTTTCTGTCCACAAATTAGCCCACCTTAAATTTCTTTTTTAGCTGGTTCTGGGTTTGAAGCTTGTTTTTCTGAAAAGCCAGCCTGTTCCGTGTTTAAGATCCTTGGAGTAATAAATACTATTAATTCATTTCTTGCATTAGTTTTCTTATCTGGAGTTCTAAATAACCAACCAACGAGTGGTATATTTCTTAGATAGGGAATTCCTGTCACAACATCTGAAGAAGAAGTCTTGTAAATACCGCCAATGACAATTGTAGAGCCATTATCCACAAGCACATTGGTCGTTATATTTCTTGTGTTTATATCAGGTGGCCCTCCTCCTTGAGGAGAATTTCCGAAATCTGCCTTCTGTACAGAAATATCCATCGAAATAGAACCATCATTGGTCACTTGAGGAGTGACCGTTAGGTTAGTATTTGCAGATATGGTGTTAAAAGTAGTAGTTGCTGGAGCGAGACCCGTAGAGGGTTGTTGAACACGATAACTCGTCTGCTCACTACTTGTTATAGTTGCTGCTTTCTTATTTTGGGTCACAATTTTAGGACTAGAGATGATTTTGGTTTTATTTTCAGTTTCAGACATTTCAAGAGCAAAATTGAGATTCATGAGTCTCCTAAAGACTCCGATACTAAAACCCATAGCTGAACCTGCTAGAGGTGCTGAGCTTGCAGTTGTCCCTCCAGTTGTCCCTCCAGTTGTCCCTCCAGTTGTGCCACCAACTGCTCCGGTTGTTGCTGGAGCAGTGTAAGAACCTGTAGAGCTAAAAACCCAACCTGGTCCCCTAGGAGCGGTTATGGCAGAAATAGGATCATAACCAAATTGAATACCATTTCTTAGTCCTAAACTTTTTGAAAAAGATTCGTTCGCCTCAACAATTTTTGACTCAATCATAATCTGTGGAGTTTGAGTATCAAGGGTATCAATAATTTTTTTGATTCTTTCAATCGCCTCGATAGTGTCTTTTACAATCAGGCTATTTGTCCTTTCATCTGTTTGGATGGCACCTTTCTCTGTTTTATAGTCATTGATGATTTTTGACATATCTCCAAGGGTCGCATAATTAATAAGAAATATCCTCGTCACCAAAGGTTCAGAATTAAGTTTTAGCTTGGCGGCGGCCAATTCAGCTTCTTTCTCTCTTGTTGCCACATCAAGCGTTTTAATAATAAGGATATTTGAACTTTTTTGCGCCACAAGCTTGGAAAGAGTCATGACAGTGTCCAGGGCCTGATCCCAAGGTACATTTGTGAGCGTAATTGTTAAAGGAGGAACTGAGCTAACTCCCTGATCAATAATGATGTTGAAACCTGAAGTGTCAGCAATCATATCTAAGATTTCTGTAACTGGGATATTCCGAACATTGAGTGAAATTCTCTTTCCAATATATTTTTTTGGTCCAGAAAGAGTTAAGTTGTAAAGTATGTCTTCAATTTGATTTGATTTGGGAATATTGATTTTCACCACATCATCAAGTGTTCCTTCTTTAGAATCCAGAGAGGCTTCTGATTTTCTTATCTTATCTTTTGAAAAAACTCCAAAACGATTCTCTATATTCAGGATGATTTTCTTCCCTGAAGTTTCAAGCACAGACCTCACATTATCTCTTAATTGAATCGCAAATCTTACATCACTTGTAGTACCTGGTTTACGATAACCAGAAATAAAAACAGTACTGCCTGGAAATTCAGAAGTATCGATACCACGGAGATGCTTAGGGGAGGATTTCACATTTTTTAGATCTACTACGATCTGCTTATCTTCAGTAACATGAAAACGCTCCGAAAGAACATTTTCCTGATCTAATTCGATGATAAGTTTACTGATTTCTCCCTCTTGGGTGAAACTTACATTTTGAATTTCTTGTGAAAAAGCAACTGAAAGATAGGTGAGGACTGTAAAATAGATAAGAAAAAATCCTTTCTTCATGCGTTCTCTTCCTTGAGATTTGCCAATACAACTATTGTAAATCATTAATTAGAAATTGGTATGACTGTTTCCAAAAATTCTTCTTCCCCATATACATTAGTTATCTTCTCCACTAAAACAATGCCACCTGGCAAAATGGCTTTGAGCTCAGTTTCTTCAGGTCCTATTTTCATTCCTTCTTTAAGAATAATGACTTTAGAGCCTTGTTTACCGAAATTCACCATGGCCCTTCTTTCTTTCCCAATCAAAACACCAACAACTTTCATGTCGGAGATCGAGATTTGTTCAAGAGGTGTTTCTTTAACATTTGAGAACTCGCCCTTTTCATTGAGTTCGAGTTTTTCGGCTTTATTTTCCTTTTGTGCTTCTTTTTTTAAAGGTGGTGAAAGAAAGGGATCTCTAAGACTAAAAGGATCTTCTATTTTTGATTTATCTTTAAAAAAGTTTTTTGCGCTTTTGGTACTGTCAGCAAAAGAAAATGAAACTAGAAATGAAGTTGTGACAACTAATAACCACGCCATTTAAAATCCTCGATCAACTTTAAAATCTGGGTTATATCTGAAAGCCTGTATGACACTTTGAAAAGAGAGCATTTTAAATCTCCCTTTTTGCTTATCGTTTGAATTTACTATTTTTAATTCTTTAATACTGTAAATTCTATCCTGTTCCTTGAGTCTTTCAAAAAACACGAGAAACTGTAAGAAAGTCCCTTCCGCCTTTAAGCTGAAATCTTTTGAAATATAATAAGTACTTTTTTGTTCCTGGTTAGAAATAACGGAGCCTTCCTTAATATTTAGTAATCCCATTTCTGATTTTAAAAAGGAAATAATTTTATCATCATTTGTTTCCTGTGGCAGTTGTCTTTGAGTGGTTTCAATATTCTTAGCAACCTGTTCAATTCTTGACTTAAACTCATCCGCTTTTTTTACATAATCTTTTATTTCCTCAAGACTTTTCTTTTTTTCTCCAATTTCTGACTCGATTAGTGTTTCCTGATTTATGTCTTCTTCAATTTTTAAAGAATGATCTTCATACAGAAAATATATGTTCAATAAACCAAGGCCCACAACAATCCAATGAATGGAAGCAATTATTTTATTTAAAATTTCCTTCATTGATCGAACCTTGCAATATTAAATTTCACCTCAAATGATTCAACCCTTCTTTTATCTGTCTCTCTAACAACACTTGATGTACTTGAAATATTTGCATCTTTAATAAAAATTGATGAGCGAAGAGAATTTACAAAATTACCAATACTAGCATAATCCAGTGATTCACCTTTAATGATCAACTGAAAATCTTGAATATTTAACTCTTTTATCCACAGTTCTTGTGGGATATTTTTTGAAATATATTGAAGTAGAGATGTGGGATTTCTTTTCTCTTTTATTGCCTCTTTCACTGCATTGAGCTTTTTTCCAAGATTTTCTTCATGGGCCTTTAGCTCAGATATTTGTCTATTAACATACATTGATTTTGTTACTTTATTTTTAAGTTCCCTTAGCTCACCATTTTTCTGCTTAACAATTTCCTTTACTCCTTGTCTCTCATTTTCCCAGTAGCTTATCAGGGTAAAGTCGGGTAGATAGTAAAAAAAGATTGCACCAACAAGAGGTATGACTTTTATCCTGGTAAAATCCAGCCCACCGATATTACTGAGGTCAATTTGCTGTTTCTCAATACTGAGATTAATCTTAATCATCAGTTAAATTTCCTTAGGGCAAGACCTATGGCAACTGTAGATATTGCGGCCAATTGATCTAAATTTCTTCCCACTTTTCGTTCATCAACACTTATCGATGAAAAGACATCAAGTCTTTCTACTGGCACACCCGTCACTGCTGCAAGCTTATCTACTAGACCTGGAAGCAACGATGAACCGCCGGTAACAAAACAGTAGTGGACTTTTTCAGCACTACCTTGAGTTACATAAAAATTAATGTTCTTTTTTATTTCAGCAATTTGTTGATCTAACTGAGAATTAATTATGTTAAAAATTTCTTCCGGGAAATTTCCATTTTCATCTGGGGTTGTCTTAAGGTCTTCTGCCTCCTCATAACTTACTCCCATTTGTCTTTGTATTTCTTCAGTGATGAGACCACCACCAATTGGAATTTCTTTAGTAAAAATCGGTCCACCTCTTTTATAGATGACGACCTTTGTTGTTTGAGCTCCAAAATCAAGAAGCAAGGTACCACTGGAAAATTCATCAATATTATCTTTTGCTACTTCTTCAAATAAATTTGATAGCGCAATAACATTAAGATCAACAACTTTGGCTTTTAATTTTGCTCCCTTAACTAATTCTAGGAAATTTTCAATTAAATCATTTTTTGCTGCTGCAACCAAAGTGTCTTTACCACCCACTTCATTTTCACCCAAGATAAAAAAATCTATCTTTGAATCATCCGCACCGAAAGTTATGTATTGTTCAGCTTCCCAAAGAACGTGGTCTTCAATTTCTTCTTTAGTCCCATCTGGGGTATTAAGTCGTTTGGTCATGGTATTAGGACCGTAAAGACCGATACAGGCTACCTTTGATTTAATGTTAGACTGTTTTATGGCGAAGCTGATTCCTTCTATGATTTCTGATGGCTTCTGGATTTCATCCTCAACAATTGCGGCCTCAGAAAGAGTAAATACACCGAATCTTTCAACCTTAACTTTTCCGGGAGATCCAGATATTTCACATACTTTAATACTATGGGAGCCTATATCAAGGCCAAAAATGCTCCCAGGATTGAGGGTGCCTAAAAGATTATCAAATTGTTCTCTTAATGATTGAGCTGCCAAAGTCTTCCCTGTCTTTGATAGTTAGATGAACCTTATTTCATTATAGGCAAATTGCCCATGAGTTAACAAGGATTTAGTGCTTCATGCCATCAGAAGAACCAGGACTGAACAATCAGAGCATAGGAGGGAAAAAATATTTGAAAGGCGGCCACAACAAGGATGGCCGGTCCGAAGGCCATGGGTCTATCTTTAGTCATCTTGTTGAGAGCTATCATCGTTAACCCCCATATTGATCCGACTAAGCAACTCATGAATATCGTAAAAATAATACCCATAGGACCAAGGAAGATACCAAGAATTCCATAAAGCTTTATATCTCCTCCTCCCAAGCCAATTTGCCCCCTAAGCTTATAAAAAAGCCATGTCACCAAAAGTGGCAGACAAAAACCTAACATCCCTCCGGTGACCCAATAGGATAAAGATAAAAAATAAATGGCATAGGATAGAACAATAATTAAAAGAATGAGATTAAGGTTATCAAGTAATAGGTGATGATCAAGATCTATCATAAAGTGACAAATAAAAATGGAGGCGACTGAAAAATAAAAGAAGAATTGTATTAATTGATAAGTGCTTATTTCACTAGGGGCTAACCAAAATGCAACTAAACCGGTCAGCATTTCTACCACAGGGTACCTCAATGAAATCTTTTCACCACAAAAAGCACATTTTCCCCTTAGAAATATAAAACTCAAAACAGGTAAATTATGAAACCATTTTAACTGGGTTCCACAGTGTGGGCACCCAGACCTTTTATGAATAAGATCTTTTTTCAAAGGTAGTCTTAAAATGACAACATTTAAAAAACTTCCAATGAGTAGCCCAAAAATAAAGAAATAAATGCCCAAAAATAATTCCATCAGTCGAGGTTTTTTCTATTAAAGACAGCAATAATTAAAAACAGTAGTGCTGTAGAATATACCACACCATAGATTAAGGAGTTCCCCAGATAAGACAAGGGAAGTGATTTTTCATAAATCACAAAATCCTTTAAATTTAATTTATAAAAAGCAGGGAGAACGAAGTGGTAGATTTCTAATAATCCATTTAAAAGGGGATTTTTTTGTACAAACAAACTGTTTTGGGTTTCCTTAATAGAGTGCCCTAGCAAAAGGATGACTAAAGAAAATAAAACAGTGAGAACATTATTGGCGAGAAGTGACACAAACGAAACAACCAAAAGAAGCAGTAGGGATTCAAGAAAGATAAAGCCCACCGTCCAGATCAGAAGGCTGTTGACCTCTCCTCCCAACAGATAGCTAGCAGAAAGGATCATCCCACTAAGGACAACAAGGTTAACAAGCTGTATCCCCATAAGACCGAGAATTTTACCAATAATAAATGAGTACCTATGGATGGGTCGTGAAATAATCATGTAGACCGTGCGGGATTCAATCTCTTTGGACAATAAACCCACGCCAAGAAATAAAGAAATGGCGATCGAGGAAAGGGATAACATTCCAAGACCAAAATCTACCGCCACTCTTTCTGGTACACCATAGGTAAATTCTGTTGCCACATAAGTGACGATCATGAGACCTAGTCCCACAAAAAAGACATTTAAAAGAATCTTACTTTTTAAAATTTCTTTAAAAGTATAAAGAGCAACTACCAGCGATTTATTCGTATTCACTTTGATACCTGCGTATGATAAAAAATTTCTTCCAAACTCGGCCTAACACTGTCTATGCTTATGATATTGGCGTTTTTTTGAATCGCCTCATTTAAAAATTTATCCTTATCCTGTGCGGCTACAACATATTTTGAAAAATTATCCGGAAGCTTAACTTTTTGCTTAAAAGGAGTAGAAAAATCTTTTAATTCTGTATCTCCAAGAACGAACAAAAAATCCTGCCCAATATTTGTTGAAAGTAAAGTATTCACCGGTCCATCATAGATAAGTTTTCCCTCTTTTAAGAAAATAACCCTGTCACAGATTTCTTCAACATCTGGTACAATGTGACTACTAAAAAAGATAGTTTTACCTTCTCTTTGTATTTCAACAATTACATCCTTAAGTTCTTTTCTCCCGATAGGATCAAGTCCAGAAATAGGTTCATCTAAGATGACAAGTTTTGGATGGTGAAGAATAGTAGCAAGGAATCCCACTCTTTGTAGCATGCCTTTTGAGTAAGTCTTAAGTTCTCTTTTTAGGGCATAATCAATTTTAAACTTAGGCGCCCAAACGGAAATTTCATGTTTAATTTGACTGCTAGGTACCTCTGATAATTTACCCATGAAATGAATGAACTCTTCGCCAGTTAGATTAGGATAAAAGTAGGGTCTCTCAGGTAAAAAACCAATATTTTTAAAAATTTCAAGTTTACTTGAACCAAGAGATTTATCAAAAATCACATTACCTGAACTAGGACGGATAAAATCCATGATGATTTTGAGTGACGTTGTTTTACCTGCCCCATTTGCCCCCAAAAATCCCACCATGGATCCTTCTGGAACGGTAAAATCTACTCCATCTAAAGCACAAAAAGGTGGAGTAAAAATATCAGTTTTGAAGACCTTGGTTACTTTATTAAAATGAATCATAATATAATTCTATGAACTTAATTAAATTAATGCAACCAATGTACCTCATAGGTTTATTCTTTCTTTTATTAGCTGGGCTAATAAACTCTCAATTAAAAAAACCAGATCTGAACTTAAGTAAGCAAGACACGGCTATAAATTTTGATAAGAACTTACTTATTTTTTTTAGTGCTGGAAACAAACGCCTCCTAACTGATTTAATCTGGGTTCAAACTCTCATCGAGTCAGACAATGATCACTACAAAGCGAAAGATTTAAACAACTGGCTCTTCTTAAGATTTAATACGATCTCAATCCTTGACCCTAAATTTTATGAAAACTATCTTTATGGCGGGCAATTTCTTGCCATCATAAAAGATGATCTTGAGGGAGCAAATGTTATTTATGAGAAAGGGGTAACCTATTATCCAGATGACTACTCTCTTAATTACAATGCTGGATTTATGAATTATTTTGAGAAGGGAGACTATAAAAAAGGGTTAAGCTATCTTGAAAAAATTTCTAATCATCCCAAAGCTCCGGTTTATGTAAAGTCGATCATCAATAAACTCAAAGCTTCTTTAGGAATGGATCTTAAGGAAGTTTTTCAATTGGTCCTTCATAATTATCAAGCAACAAAAGATGAAAAACTTAAAAAGAGACTCCATGGAGATATGTATGCTCTTAAGGCCGAATTGGATTTAGAGTGCCTCAATAGCGAATCTCTTAATTGTTCTAAGAATGATTTAAATGGAACAAACTACCGGTTTATTAATGGTAAATTTGAATCAGCCTTGAAATTTATCCCTTACAGAATAAAAGATCGAACAAAGCATTAATATCCCGTATGAGTATTAAAAAGGAAGTTTATCTTGATTAATTTCAAGTATTGATGAAGTAGTTTCAACGGTAAAATCCCCAGTTATTACACTACTCGCTACAATTTAAAAATAATTGCAGAAGTAATGCCATTATACCCCAAGCTATTTTCACCTACAAACCCCACAGAATCTACATTTACTGCCCCAACTCTTTTTCCAGTAGGAAAACCAGGTTTAACGGCTCAATGATCTAAATCCAGTATTTGTAGATCCTCTCAACAACGAATTACTAACTTGGTATGCGGAAGATTAAGAGTCCAATCCAGAGTTCAATGCACTAATATATGCATTAGTGGCAACCATTGCTGTTTGATCAATTCCGATAGAATACTACCTATTAGATATTTCAGAACTTGAATCAAATCCTATGTAAGGAAAACATTTTTGGTAAAAATTAAAATTAGAATAAAAGATTGCTCTGCAGTACAATCAGCAGACGATTGAAGTTTTGTCTCTGGAATTTTTCATGAAGATTGATTATTTTTTAAATTTAGGAATTGCCATGAAAAATAGTAGTCAAATAATCGGGACAACAACCATGAGTTCTACAGGTGTGAATCCTAACTGACTATACTTTTAAGAAGTGAAACATTCATAAAACTCCTATAGCTTTATCAAAGTAGGTTAAGAGTATCGGAGCCAAAAATTTACGAGATTTTAAAATTTATAAAAAAAGAAAGAATAGGGACACACTAGTGCCCCTCCTAATAAATAAAACTGAAAACTAGTAACCGTTTCTTACATTTCTTAGAACTTTGTTTTGATTGATATGAAGAAGAGATGAAGTTGCTCCCGTTGTAAAATCACCACTAATTGCTCCACCAGCTGCAATTGTAAATGTCATAGAACTAGAATCAGCTTGGGATCCTAATCCAGCTCCAGCGTTCCAGTCAGTATTGGTAGAAGCTATTTGACCACCAGTGCCCTTGCCAGCTGCAAAGAAAGTAGCGTTATTCGCCGACCTTACACCAACCGAACTTGAGCCGTTAACATTGGCTATCGTAGTTTGATTACATCCGTTAGCTGTTGAATCTAAACCCGAGTTAACAGCAGCTGCATAAGCAGAAGAATTTAGTACAGTAGTTGTTGTGCCAAAACCAACTGCATAATAACGATTAGGAAACTCTGGACCTGGATCAAATCCCATGTAAGGAAGACAGGCGTGATACATATTGAAATCAGAGAAGAAAGACTGCTCAGCTGTGTAGGCAGCAGAGAGCTGAAGTTTTGCTTCAGAGATCTTAGATTTAGCTTGATACTTTTTGAAATTTGGAATGGCCACCGCGGACAAGAGACCGATGATAGCAACCACAACCATTAACTCGACCAACGTGAAACCTGATTGTCGCCGTAGCAGCTTTAAAAAAGACTTCATAACGACTCCCTTTTTTTCCGAATCATTAAGAGATCCGGAGGTTAATAAGACCTTCATGACTTTCTTATATTAAGAATAAGAAAGAAATTTAGAGCCTTAGAGTTATATATTCTAGACTTCATATAGATCCATCCGTTATTAAATTTAATTAATATTACTATACTTTGGTTTTTCATGCCAAGGGTTTAATGGGAATCAATCTAAGTTAATCCTCAAATCAATTACTGAGCATTCTCTTTACACTCTTCTGTTTGGCAATCATTCACATAAAAGTAACCCCGCTCCATCCTATTCACTAAAGCCTCCGGCATATTTTTACTCTCGGGACTCTAGAGCGCCATTAAGCAGGATTTCAGATTAAGCAGTTTTGCTAAACGTTGAACGTTATAAGCCCTGTTAATTGATCAATGCTAGGAATGGCTCTTAAGGAAGTTTTTCTACTGATCCCTCATAATTTTCAAACAACAAAAGATGAAAAACTTTAAAAAAGACTTCTTGGTGACATGCATGCCCTTAAAGCCGAAATGGATTTAGAGTGCCTCAAGAATCAATATATGCAGCACACCAAGAATGATTTAAAAAGAACAAAATACCTGCTTATTATGGAAAATTTGAATCAGCCTTGAAATTTATCCCTCACAGAAAAAGAGCTCTAACAAAACACTAATAGCCTGTACGAGTATTTAGTAAAAGCTTATCTTGGGTAATCTGAAGCCTAGACGAAGTTGTAGCAGTGGTGAAATCGCCACTAATAACTCCTCCTGCCACTATGGTAAACACCATCTCTGCACTGCTATCTTGGTTGCCGATACCACTGCCTCCCACGTACCCACTGGCATCAGCTATTTGTGATCCAACTCCTTTACCAGCAGGAAACCAAGTAGCATTACTAACAGAATTAACTCCAGAACTGGTAGAACCCTTTAATGGAGAATTAGGCCGAGGGCAAGCAATAGTATCAAGACCAGAATTAACTGAACTATTGTAAACGGTTGAAGAGAGCGTGGGTGATTGTGAAATTCCAATCGCGTAATAACGATTTGACACTTCTGGCCCGGGGTCAAATCCCATGTAGGGGAAACAATTATGATAGAAATTATAATCAGAAAAAAATGATTGCTCTGCTGTGTATGCTGCAGACAACTGAAGCTTTGCCTCAGAAATCTTTGAACGAGATTGATATTTTTTAAAATTAGGAATGGCTACAGATGACAACAAACCAACAATTGCTACCACAACCATAAGTTCAACGAGTGTAAATCCAGCTTGATTTCTATTTTTTGAATCAGTCGAATCCATAAAACCTCTTACAGTTATTATATCAGATCCAGAAAGAAATGATCATAAAATGAAAACTATTTCAAACTCAAAAGTAAGTTATAAAAAAATGATATATAACTCAATATTAAAAAAAAGGGGCAGATAACATCTGCCCCCTCAAAATTTTGTACGAGAAAATTATAGATTAGTAACCATTTCTTACGTTTCTAAGAACTTTATTATGGTTGATATCAAGAAGAGACGAAGTTGCGTCTGTTGTAAAATCTCCACTTATTGCACCACCAGCAGAAATTGTGAACACCATAGAACTTGAATCTGCTTGAGAACCTAGACCTTGAGTAGCCATCCAACCAGTAGTAGATGCGATCTGACCACCTGTTCCTTTACCTGCAGCAAACCAAGTAGCGTTATTTGCGGACCTAACTCCAGCGGTAGTGGAGCCTGCTGTTGCCGCTACTGTAGTTTGGTTACAACCATTAGCTGATGAATCTAATCCCGAGTTTACGGCAGCTGCATAGGCAGCTGCATTTATTGCCTGAGCATTAGC